>NZ_JAGGPC010000071.1:0-45590 GCF_018614005.1 Streptomyces sp. ISL-99 | reverse complement strand
GGGGAAAGGCCCGCCGCAGGCGTCGCACCCGTCGCAGCCCCGCCGCAGGCGTGCAGGGCCGCCCGCGTCCCCCTTACGCCCAGAGCTGGCCCTGCAGGGTTTCGATCGCCGCCTCGGTGGTCGGCGCGGTGTACACGCCCGTCGACAGGTACTTCCAGCCGCCGTCGGCCACGACGAACACGATGTCGGCCCGCTCCCCCGCCGCGACCGCCTTCTTCCCCACCCCGATCGCCGCGTGCAGCGCCGCCCCCGTCGAGACGCCCGCGAAGATTCCTTCCTGCTGGAGGAGTTCGCGCGTACGCGTCACCGCGTCCGCCGAGCCGACCGAGAAGCGCGTGGTCAGGACGGACGCGTCGTACAGCTCGGGGACGAAGCCCTCGTCGAGGTTGCGCAGGCCGTACACCAGGTCGTCGTAGCGCGGCTCGGCCGCGACGATCTTGATGGCGGGGACGTGTTCGCGCAGGTAGCGGCCTACGCCCATGAGCGTGCCCGTGGTGCCGAGGCCCGCCACGAAGTGCGTGATGGTCGGGAGGTCGGTGAGGATCTCCGGACCGGTGGTGGCGTAGTGCGCCCCCGCGTTGTCGGGGTTGCCGTACTGGTAGAGCATCACCCAGGAGGGGTTCTCCGCCGAGAGCTCCTTGGCGACCCGTACCGCCGTGTTGGAACCGCCCGCCGCCGGAGACGAGATGATCTTCGCGCCCCACATGGCGAGCAGGTCGCGCCGCTCCTGGGAGGTGTTCTCCGGCATGACGCACACGATGTCGTAGCCCTTGAGGCGTGCCGCCATCGCGAGCGAGATGCCGGTGTTGCCGCTGGTGGGCTCCAGGATCGTGCAGCCGGGCGTCAACCGGCCGTCCTTCTCCGCCTGTTCGACCATGTGGAGCGCGGGGCGGTCCTTGATCGAGCCGGTGGGGTTACGGTCCTCCAGCTTGGCCCAGATGCGGACGTCGTCCGACGGGGACAGCCGCGGCAGGCGGACGAGCGGCGTGTTGCCGACCGCCGCCAGCGGGGAGTCGTACCGCATCAGACCATGCCGCCGGCGACGGCCGGGAGGATGGTGACGCTGTCGCCGTCGGCGAGCTTGGTGGAGATGCCGTCGAGGAAGCGGACGTCCTCGTCGTTGAGGTAGACGTTCACGAAACGGCGCAGCTGACCACCGTCGACAATGCGCTCCTGGATGCCGGTGTGGCGGGCTTCCAGGTCCGCGAAGAGGTCGGCGAGGGTGTCGCCGCTGCCCTCGACGGCCTTGGCGCCGTCGGTGTAGGTGCGGAGGATGGTCGGGATGCGGACCTCGATGGCCATGGCTTTCGACTCCTGTCAGGAGGGTGGCGTGAAAGGCGCGCGGCAGTTCGTCCCCCGCGCAGGGGCAAGCGTGTGCGTGTACAGCGTGTACGTGTGCTGAACCGGCCCGCGGCTCAGGCCGCTCGGGCCGTACAGATTGCGCTGGCGAGCCGGCACAGGTCGACGTGCAGGCGCGCTACGAGCAGCACGGTGCTCGGCGTCGTCTCACTCACGTCGTGGGGAACCATGCGGTCATCGTATAGATTCCCGGGCCACTTCCCGGTATGTGATCTCACATAGTGGTCGAAAAACGTTCGGTGCGTGGACACGGGAGGTAGACAACAGTCGGTGCGCCGGTCGTCGGATGCGCGCTGACCTCGGCGGACACCCCGTAAACCGTGTGCAGGAGGTCGGCCGTGAGGACCTCCTTCGGGGGGCCTGAGGTGACGACCCGGCCGCCGTCCAGGACGTAGATGCGGTCGCAGTAGTACGCCGCGAGGTTCAGGTCGTGCAGGGCGAGCAGGTTGGTGGTGCCCAAGTCGCGCACGAGGCTGAGGATCTCCAGCTGGTAGCGGATGTCCAGGTGGTTGGTCGGCTCGTCGAGTACGACGAGCGACGGCTGCTGGACCAGGGCGCGCGCCATCAGCGCCCGCTGGCGTTCGCCGCCCGAGAGGGACGGGAAGCCGCGGTCCGCGAGGTCCGCGATGCCGACGCGGTCGAGGGCCGCCCGTACGAGCTCGGCGTCGGTCTCCGTGTCCTGTTCCCAGAAGCGTTTGTGCGGGGACCTGCCCATGGCGACGATCTCGCGGACGGTCAGTTCGAAACCGGCCTGGCCGCCGTCCTGCGGGACGGTCGCGATGCGCCGGGCTCGCATCCTGGGACTCATGGCGTGCAGGTCGTCGCCGTCGAGGAGGACGCGGCCGTGGGTGGGGCGCAGGGTTCCGTACACGCAGCGCAGGAGGGTCGTCTTGCCGCTGCCGTTGGGGCCGACCAGGCCGACGGTCTCGCCGTCGGCGGCGGTCAGGCTGACCTCGTCGACGAGGTGGCGGCCTTCGATGCCGTACGAGAGGTCTTGCGCGGTCAGGGTCGTCACTCCGGGGCTCCTTCCGGTCGGCGGCGCAGCAGCCAGAGAAAGAACGGGCCGCCGGTGAGCGCGGTGAGTACGCCGACGGGGATGTCCTGGGGCGCGGCGACGGTACGGGCGGCCAGGTCGGCCAGGACCAGGAAGAGGGCCCCGCCGAGCGCGGCGACGGGCAGCAGCCTGCGGTGTCCCGCGCCGACGACCATACGGGCGGCGTGCGGGACCATCAGGCCGACGAAGCCGATCGCGCCGCTGAAGGCGACGAGTACGCCGGTGAGCAGCGAGGCCAGCACGAAGACGGCGGCGCGGAAGTGGCCGGTGTCGAGGCCGAGGACGGTGGCGCCCTCCTCCCCCACCAGGAGGAGGTCGAGCGGCCGGGCGAGGGTGATGAGGAGGGCGGTGCCGAGGGTCAGGACGGTCGCGGGGAGCGCGAGCATGTCCCAGCGGGCGCTGCCGAGGCTGCCGAGCGTCCAGTAGAGGATCTCCTGGAGGTGGTCGGCGCGGGCCGAGGTGACCATCATCAGGCTGGTCAGGGCGGACAGGATGTAGGAGACGGCGACTCCGGCGAGGATGAGGCGTCCGGTCGTCATGGCGCCGCCGCCGCGCGCGAGTCCGTATACGAGGACGAGCGAGCCGAGCGCGCCCGCGAAGGCGGCCAGCGGGATGGTGACGGTGGTGGCGAGGCCGGCGCCGATGCCCAGGACGATGACGCCGACGGCGCCGACCGACGCTCCGGAGGAGACGCCGAGGAGGAAGGGGTCGGCGAGCCGGTTGCGTACGAGGGCCTGGAGGACGGTGCCGATGACAGCGAGCCCGGCGCCGACGACGGCGCCGAGCAGGACGCGCGGCAGCCGTACGTCGAGGACGATCGTGCGGTACGGGCCGGGTTCGGCGGTTCCGGTGACGATGCCGAGGACCTGGCCCGCCGGGATGCGTACCGAGCCGAGGGCGAGTCCCGCGACCGCCGCCGCTGCGAGCAGGGCGGCGAGCGCGGTGATGAGGAAGGTGTACGGCAGCCGCCCGCGGGCGGCCGGGATCTTGCAGCTCATGGCCGCTCGCCCGCCCGCTACTTCTTGAGCTCGGGGTGGAGTTGGCGCGCGAGGGTCTCGACGGCGGCGGGGGCGCGTACGCCGAGGACCATGTCGGAGAGGGGCAGGACGGCGAAGCGCTTGTTCTTCACGGCGGGGACGTCGGCGAGGGCGGGATCGTCGAGGAGGCGCTGCTTCTTCTGGGCGACGGTGGTGCCGCCGTAGTCGAGGATGACGATGGTCTCGGGCTTGCGGTCGACGACGCTTTCCCAGGAGGCGTCGGTGAAGGGCTTGGCGAGGTGGGCGAAGACGTTCTTGCCGCCCGCGCGGTTGATCATCTCGTTGCCGATGCCCGCGCCGCCGACGGTGGAGGCGGTCTTGTCACCGCCGTCGTACACGAAGACGGAGACGGGTTCGACGCCCGCCACCTTCTTCCCGGTGGCGGCGTTGGTGGCCTTGGCCGCGTCGATCCAGCGCTCGGCGCGGTCGGCGACGCCGAAGGTGCGGCCGACCTCACGGATCTCCTGGTAGAGGGCGTCCATCGAGGTCTTGCCGTCGGCGCAGTATTCGATGTTGAGGCGGGAGTTGATGCCGGACTTCTTCAGCGCCTCGCGGCTGCGGCCGTCGCCGGCGGAGAAGGCGGTGGCGTAACCGCCGTACACGAAGTCGGGGTTGGCGGCGAGCAGCTTCTCGTACGAGGGGTACTCCTTGGCCAGCACCGGGGTGGCCTTGTACTCCTTCTCGTACTTGGGGAGCACCTGGTCGTCGAGGTAGGCGGTCCCGGCGAGGGACTTGGCGAGGCCGAGCTCCAGCATGACCTCGGTGACGTGCTGGTTCATGGTGACGACGCGGGTGGGCGGTGCCTTGTAGGTCGTCTTCACGCCGCAGTTGGTGACGGTGTACGGGAAACCGGGGGCCGCTTTCGCTGCCGGCTCGGACTGTCCCCCGGCCGCGGTGCAGGCGGTGAGCGGGAGCAGGGCGGCTGCGATGAGGGCACAGCGGGAAGGCCAAGTACGACTGGACACGGTGGTGCCTCCTCCGGGGGATTTCCTCGTCCCCTGGTCGGTGGTGAAGAAGGCGGCAGGTCAGTTCCTGGCTTCCGGGCATGGCGACGGCAATCGCGATGCCTGGTCACAGTGGCGGGACCGTGCCGGATTCGCACCGGCTTCCTGGGCCTGCCGCCCGGGTCGCGCACAGTCTCCCATCAGCGCCTGGGCCGGCCCTACTCGGGACTACTCGGGATTACTCTGGCCGGGAGGAATTCCGAATCGTCTCGACGAAGTCACCGCGCCGGTATCCGGGCACGAAGTGCGCCAGTACGTCGGCCTTGACGTTGCCGAAGGTGGTGTCCGGCTTGGGGGCGATGCCTTCGGCGAAGGCGGCGAGGATGCGCTTCTTGAAGTCGGGTCGGGGGTGCAGGGCGGTGATGGCGGCGCGGCCTTCGGAACTGATGTCGTCGTAGCCGATGCCGAGTACGTCGTACTCCACGCCGGCGGTGACGAGGGCGACTTCCGGCTCCATGAACTCGGGGATGCCGGGGGTGGTGTGCAGGGCGATGGCCGTCCAGACGCGGCGGATGCTGTCCTCGGGGACGCCGTGGCCCTGGAGGAAGCGGCGGGCCTCGTCGGCGCTGTCGACCTCGAAGCGGCGGCGGCTGGTGCGGAACTCCTGATTGAGCCCGAGGTCGTGGAACATGGCGCCGATGTAGAGGAGTTCGGGGTCGAAGCTGAGGCCACGGTTCTGCCCCTGGAGGCTGCCGAACCAGAACACCCTGCGGGAGTGGTGGTAGATCAGCTCGGTGGTCGTGTCGCGGACGAGTTCGGTGGCGGCGGTGGCGAGCTTGGTGCCGGGGACGGCGATTCCGGCTGCGGTGTCGGTCATGGCCCAAGACTGCGCGTCACGCGTACGCCGCCACCATGTCCCCAGGGCCAGCCTTCCCACAGATCAGGACACGAGCACGCACCGACTACCGCTGAGCGGCGCAAGCCCGCGACCTGCATGAACCCGAACTGAGCCCTGGCCGTCCGTCACCACTTGCGTCCGCAGCAAGCGCCACTGGTGCTGGCGCATTGGCTCAGACAAACTGCGGCACATGGACTGGATACCCCTGCTCTCCACACTGACCGGTGCCGTCATCGGCATCACAGCCACCCTGATTGCCGATCGCAACCGGTGGCAGCGGGAGGAGGCCAGGCACGCGCTGGAGGTACGGCGCGAGGTGTACACCGAGTTCGCTTCCGCCCTCAAAGCCGCAGGTGAAGAGATACGGGCCATCGCCTTGGGCGATCGCATGTCCGAGTCGGCACGTGACGCCGCCGTACGGGAAGCCGTCCGTGGCACCGGCCTCCCTACAGCGAGTGAACGCCTCTGGCTCGTGGGCCCTCCGCAGGTCGTGGCGGCGGGGAACGAGGCGTTTCACAGCCTGCGTGCGATGCGCGACGCCTACGCCCGGGGGGTGGCTGTCGGCTCCGCCGAGGAAGCGCCCCTGATAGCGCAGCGGCGCACGGCCATGGCGCAGATGCGTCGCCTCATGCGTGAGGACCTAGGCATAGGGCCCCTCGGGATCGAGTGATCGTCACCAACGTGATCACACCAGCCACGGAGAGATCGTCTCACCAGCGACCGACAGTTACGGGAGAACCCTTTAGGGCGGAGAGGGCCGGCCTCCGTCCGCGTCCTGCGTCAGCCGCGCCACGAGCGACTCCCATTCAGCGTTGGCGTTCTCATGCCGGATGAGTCGGTCCATGGGCTTGGTGACGGGCGGAGCGGCGGGTGGGCGGTCGAGGCGACAGAGCGCCCATTGGCAGGACCAGCACCATCGTTCATCCACGCGATCCACGGCGGACCGCAGGCTGATGCGCCCCCGGTCCGCCAACCACCAGCCGCCCGCGTCCACGGCCGACAGCAGTGACGACACCCGCCTACGCGCGCCCATCGGCAACCTCCGGCAGCGACTCGTGACAGGTCGCACGGAAGAAAGCGGTCGTGATGGCCCGGAACCCGGTATGCCGGGTACGGCCCGCGTGCCGCAGACACCATTCCTCCAAGACGCCCCGCTCACCGGGCTCCGGCGCCTCATGACACGTGGTGCACTCCACCTCGTTGATCGGCGCACTGCCCGAGACATCCAGGCTCAGCGTCCAATCCACAAAGCGCAGCACCGCCCCGACCCGCGCCGCCCCATCACCGCTCACCGCTTCACCACCATCATGTCCGCGCCGTACACCCGCACTGCGGGCGCCCTGTTGAAGACGAGCACCAGCACCAGGCCGCCCGCCGCATACCGGTGCGCGCGTACGGCGACAACCTCATGCCACCGGCCACGAACACACACCCAGTCCCCACGCCGCAACCGCAACGCGATCATCCGACGCTCAACCAGCACGCTGATCGCCGCCCACAGCAGGTGCCGAAACCTCAGCCCAGACGACCTTGCCGAGCCCCGCGCGTTCACCCACGTCCCACCGATCAGCAAGCGCATCAACCAGCCACAGCCCACGCCCACTGTCCCGGTCACCATCGGGGGTAGACAGACGCGGCAGCTCGCAGGAGCCGTCGTGCACCTCGATGCGCAGCCCGCCGAGCATCCGGAGGAAGCGCGTCTCGACGCTCTGCCCTGGTACGCGGGCGTGGCGGCCGGCATTGGTCAGCAGCTCCGAGAGGATCACCAGCGCGGAGTCCTCGACGGCCGAGAGCCCCCAGCCCGTCAGAGCTTCACGTAGTGCGGCCCGCGCCTGCCCGACGCAACAGGGGTCATCAGCCCACCGCCGTACCACCGCGTCACCGGCGCTGGGGTCAGCGCTGGGCAGCTCGTCGACCGCCAACGGCCGTACTCTGTCCGCCGTCACCGGGCGACCGCCACCCCGTGAATGACACGTGGCCCGATGTCGACCCCATGCACGGCCAGCCACAGGGCTCGACGCCGCTCCCGCCGCAACCGCGACTCCGCACGCTCCCACCTCAGATGGGCAGCCTCCGGGCGTGATCGAACAGGCGTGGTGATCACTTCAGGCAGGGCGGGGGCAGGTGTGAAGGCGGGCGGTAGGGCGGAGTGACAGAGCAGCAGTCGGCGCCGAGTGGACGGTGTCGGATGCGGGATCGGCCCTCCCCGCCGGTGGCGTCCCACGGGGGGAAGCAAGAGCCGCATCAGCAACTCGACGAGACGGGCGGTAGTTTGGTACATGTCAGCGCTCCCAAAAGCGTCGGCCACGCCCCCGGACCGTTTGCGCGGTTGCGGGGGTCTTTGCCGTCAACTCTTCTGGGGGACAACCGACCTGACTTCCCCGCGCCGGGTACCCCCATCATGGGTACGCTGACGTTCACGCCGATACGGCGCTCTTTCAACAGCAGGGGTGACGGGGCAGCGTATGACCGCGTACAACCCGCCGACAGCGCTACCGCGCAACCTCTTGGAGCGGTCGGACGTGAGAACCGCGATCACAGCTCACGACTTCGGCACCGTGTTCCGTATCGCGCGCAGCGAAGCCGGGATCAGCTACTCCAAGATCGCGGCTGAATGCGACATCAAGCCGGAGCGCGTTGGTTCGCTGGCACGCGGCGTCGGCAGCGTTACCACCTTCGAAAAGATCGTGCAGATTGCCGATGCCTTACGCATTCCTGGCCACCTGCTCGGCCTTGCTCCCCGTGAGTGGGAGGAGAGAGCCGAGCCCACCGGCCACGTTTCCAGCGCACCCACACGCATCAACGCCACGGACCGAGACGGAGACGGAGACGACGCAGTGCGGCGCAGGGAGTTTTTCAGGGCGTCGGTCGGAATCGGATTGGCGGCCAGCCTGCCCGAACTCGACCAGATCAACACAGGACGCAGGATCGGCCGCAGCGTTCCCGACCAGCTACGGATGCGTACGGCACGCCTGCGCCGCCTCGACGACATCCTCGGCGGGGGCGACACCTACCGCGTGTACCTCGGCGAGTACCAGGCAACCAAGAGCCTGATTCGAAACCGGAGCTACACGGAGGAGACAGGGCGCGCTCTGTTGTCCGTGCTCGCAGAGCAGGCGCAGCAGGCCGGATGGGCAGCGTTCGACGGGGGCAAGGACGCTGACGCCAGCAGCCTGTACGAGGACAGCTACCAGACCGCCACGGATGCCGGAGACACGGCGCTCGCCGGAAATGCCCTTGCCTTCCTTGCTTACCAAAAGATCAACGGAGACCGGCAAGCCGGAATAGAGACTGCTGAACGGTCATGCCGTACCGCAGGCCCCGACGCCCCGCCCGGGGTCCGCGCGTTGCTGTACGAGCGTCTTGCATGGGCTTACGCCGTTGCGGGGAATGCCGGCGAGACCGAGCGAGCGCTCAACGCCGCCGAAGTGGCGCTCAGTGAGGATGATGGAACGCCGCAACCTGACTGGGCAGCGTGGGTGGATCGAAATGAACTCCAGATCATGACCGGCCGTTGTTGGACGGAGCTACGTCGTCCACTCCGAGCAGTCCCTGTTCTGGAGGAAGCGCTAGCCCACTACGACGACGCCCACGCTCGCGACAAAAGCCTGTACCTGTCATGGCTGGCCGACTCCTACCTGTCCGCCGGAGAGGTAGAGCAGGCAGCGAGTACCACCGGCCTTGCCTTGGAACTCTCGGCCGGGGTGGCGTCCGTGCGTCCACGGCAACGGATCACGCCGACTGTTCAACAACTAAGCGCCTACCGTGAACTCCCGGCGGTTGCTGAAGTGCTGGAGATGGCCAGTCGCTGACGGGTCATTCCGCCGTGCCCGGTGCGGTGGTTGCGTTCACCCATCGCAGGTAGGCGTCTGACCCAGCGACGATGGGAACGGCCGAGATCTCAGGGTTCTTCCATGGATGATGTTGCAGCAGGTGCGCCTCAATTTCGGCGTACCGGTCGGCACGGGCCTTGAACAAGAGCTGCCACTCTTCACCCGTCCCGAACTCACCCTGATGCCAGAAGACCGAGACCACCGGTCCGACAACCTGGGCCCCTGCCGCAAGCCGTGCCGACACCACCAACTGGGCCAGCTTCACAGCCGCCTCGCGGTTCTCCGTCGCCGTGGACACCTGAACGAAGTCATCCATACAAGGAGCCTATCCGTACAGACCCAGGCTCCACGGACCAACGTTGTTAGCCTCGCAGGATGGATCACTCCGTGGTCGTGTTCGCGTTCGACGGTGTGCGGCTTATGGATGTCTCCGCGCCGCTGGAGGTCTTCACCACCGCCGGTGGCGGCTACACCGTGCGCGTCTGCACGCCCGACGGGCGTGACGTCACCACCTCCGCCGGCCTGCGCATCGGTGCCGACGTCGCCGCCGCCGAAGTCCGCCGGGCGGACACCCTCGTCGTGCCGGGGGCCGCCGATGTGGACGGGTTTCTCCGTACGGTGGGGACGGTTGGGCAGGTCGCCGCGCTGGCGGCGGTGTCGGGGCGGGTGGCCGCCGTCTGTACGGGGGCGTTCGCGCTCGCCGCCGCCGGGCTGCTCAACGGGCGGCGGGCCACCACGCACCGGGAGCACGCCGACGCGCTCGCCCGCCGGTATCCCGACGTCGCCGTCACGCCGGACGCCATCTACGTGCAGGACGGACCGGTCTTCACCTCCGCCGGGGTGACCGCCGGTATAGATGTCTGCCTGGCCCTCGTCGAGCAGGACCGGGGGGCCGAAGAGGCCCGGCGGGTGGCGCGGGATCTGGTGGTGTTTCTGCAGCGGCCCGGCGGCCAGTCGCAGTTCTCCGCCGCGTCCCGTACTCCCCCGACCCGCCATCCGCTCGTACGCCCGCTGCTCGACGCCGTCGTCGCGGACCCGGCGGCCGACCACAGCCTGCGTGCTATGGCCCGCAGCGCCGGGGTGAGCACGCGCCACCTGACGCGGCTGTTCCGGGAGCAGACGGGCACCTCGCCCGCCGGGTTCGTGGAGAGCGTACGGCTGGAGGCGGCGCGCATCCTGCTGGAGGCGGGGGCCGGGGTCACCGGGGCGGCCGCGCGCAGCGGCATCGGCGTCGGCAGCGACGAGAGCCTGCGCCGGGCCTTCGCCCGGCACTTCGGGGTGACCCCGTCCGCGTACGCCGCACGCTTTCGCAGTACGGCCGTGGGCGAGAGCGGCAGCAGCGGCGGCTACGCCTCTACCTTGACCTCTTCCTCCGTGATCACGCCGTCCACGATGCGGAACGAACGGAACTGGAAGGGGCCCGCGTCATCCGTGTCCGCGGTGGAGACCAGGACGTAGTGCGCGCCGGGCTCGTTCGCGTAGCTGATGTCCGTGCGCGACGGGTAGGCCTCGGTCGCCGTGTGGGAGTGGTAGATGATCACGGGCTCTTCGTCCCGGTCGTCCATCTCGCGGTAGAGCTTCAGCAGGTCCGACGAGTCGAACTCGTAGAACGTGGGCGAGCGCGCGGCGTTCAGCATCGGGATGAAGCGCTCGGGGCGCCCGGACCCGGCCGGGCCCGCGACCACGCCGCAGGCCTCGTCGGGGTGGTCGGCGCGGGCGTGCGCGACGATCTGGTCGTACAGGGCCTGGGAAAGGGTCAGCATGGGCCCCAGGATAAGCAAAGGGTCCCGCCCGTACCGAGGGATGGTACGGGCGGGACCACATGCTGGACTCAGCACAGTCCGGCAGTCCTACACCTTGGGTGAGGCCGTCTGCGCCGCGCGCTTCTTCAGCACCAGCCACGACACGCCCAGCAGCAGCGCCCACAGCGGCGCGCAGTACAGCGAGATCCGCGCGTTCTCGTCGATGCCCATCATCACGATGACCATGCCGATGAAGAGCAGCGCGAACCAGCTCGTGTACGGCGCTCCCGGGGCCCGGAAGCTGGACTTCGGCAGCTCGCCGCGGTCGGACTTGGCCCGGTAGCGGATCTGGCTGACCAGGATCATGATCCAGGCCCACATGCCGGAGATGGTCGCGAAGGAGACGACGTAGTTGAACGCCTCGCCCGGCCACTGGTAGTTGATCCACACGCCGACCAGCATCAGGGCGGCGGAGAAGGACGTGCCCACGAGGGGCAGGCCGTTCTTGGTCAGCTTGGTGAAGAACTTCGGGCCCTGGCCGTTGAGCGCGAGGTCGCGCAGCATGCGGCCGGTGGAGTACATGCCCGAGTTGCAGGAGGACAGGGCGGCGGTGAGGACCACGAAGTTGACGATGGCCGCGCCGATGCCGAGGCCCATCTTCTCGAAGGCTGCCACGAACGGCGAGACGCCCGGCTGGAAGTGGGTCCACGGGACGACCGACAGGATCATGATCAGCGCGCCGACGTAGAAGACGGCGATGCGCCACGGGACGGTGTTGATGGCCTTGGGCAGGACCGTCTCCGGGTCCTTGGCCTCGCCCGCGGTGACGCCGACCAGCTCGACGGCGAGGAAGGCGAACATGACCAGCTGGAGGGTCATCAGGGTCTGGCCGATGCCGTTGGGGAAGAAGCCGCCCTGGTCCCAGAGCATGGTCACCGAGGCGGTGTCACCGGCGTCGGAGAAGCCGATGGTGAGGATGCCGGCGCAGATCAGGATCATGCCGACGATCGCGGTCACCTTGATCATCGAGAACCAGAACTCCAGCTCGCCGAAGAGCTTCACGGAGATCAGGTTCACGCAGAAGAGGAGGACCGTGAAGATCAGGGCGAAGACCCACTGCGGCTGGTCCATCCAGCCGTCCGTGCCCTTGGTCCAGTACTGCATGTACTCGGAGGCCGCGGTGACCTCGGTGATGCCGGTGACGACCCAGAAGAGCCAGTACGTCCAGCCGGTCACGAAGCCCGCGAAGGGGCCGACGAACTCGCGGGCGTACTCCGAGAAGGAGCCGGAGACCGGGCGGTACATGAGGAGCTCGCCGAGCGCCCGCATGATGAAGAAGATGACCAGGCCGGCCAGGGCGTAGGCCAGGATCAGGCTGGGGCCCGCGATGGAGATGCCTTTGCCCGCGCCGAGGAAGAGGCCGGTGCCGATGGCGCCGCCGATCGCGATCATCTGGATCTGACGGGCGCCGAGTCCGCGCTGGTAACCCTCGCCGGATGTCGCGCCTTCGGCCTCACTGCCGTCGTGCTGCTTGTCGACCTGCACTGAGGTCATGGTGTGTCGCGCCTTTCTCCATGCCGATCCGGCCTTGAGCGGCTCGGATCGACTGTGACGATCCTTTGAGGGGCGGAGACCCCCGGATGTGGAATGGAGTGCGTGCCGGCGGTCAGCCGGCGTCAGCGCCCCCGGGGACAGGGGTGGCGTCCCCGGGCGGTCGTGAAGATTTATCACGATCGCGACAGTGATCCACTGCGCCCAATGTGGCGCACACCACTGGAAAAATGGGACAAATGACGCCTGGGGCCCCAAAGGAACCCCAGGCGTTAATGCGATCGTTATTCGGATTTGAGTGTCCGTTGAGCGAACACCATGATCGAAATGTCCGGACAGGTCAGGGCATGAGCGTCTCGACGAGGCTCTCCTGGAGCGCGCCGAGCCACAGATACGCCATCACCATCGGCTTGCGCGGATCGGAGTCCGGCAGCCGGTAGAGCTCACCGTTCCCGTCCTCGTCGGTGACCTCCAGACGGGTGCCGATGGTCAGCCGCAGATCGTTGAGCGTGCCGAGCCAGCGCTTGCATTCGTCGTCGGCCAGCTTCAGTACGGCGCCGCCCTCGCCGGCGGTGGCCAGCGAATCGAGGCTGCGTACGACCGCGAGCGCGTCCTCACGCTTGCGCTCGCGCAGGTCGTTCTCCGTGAAGCGCCGGAACTCGGCCGAGTTGGCGCGCACCTCCCGCTCGTGCGCGTCCTCGGGATCGGCCTGCGGATCGCCGTACGCGTCGGGGAAGAGCCGCGCGAGCGCGGGGTCGGACGGCGCCTCGCTGGGGCCCTCCGCGAACAGCGCGGCCAGCGGGTCCTCACCGGTCGTCGGCTGATCGCCGGGTCCGACCAGTTCGAGCAGCTGTACGGCCAGGCTGCGCAGGATCGCGATCTCGACCTCGTCGAGCACGACGGCCGCGCCGCCGCCCGGGATCTCCTCGAAGAGCCCGGCCATCAGCCGCGGTCCTGCGTGAGCGTCGCCCAGAGTCCGTAGCCGTGCATCGCCTGCACGTCACGCTCCATCTCCTCGCGGCTGCCGCTGGAAACGACCGCGCGGCCCTTGTGATGGACGTCCAGCATCAGCTTGTGCGCCTTGTCCTTGGAGTAGCCGAAGTACGTCTGGAAGACATACGCGACATAGCTCATGAGATTGACGGGGTCGTTGTGGACCAGCGTCACCCAGGGGACGTCAGGTTCCGGGACGGCGGAGGTTTCCTCGGCCGACTCTGGGCGTTCGATCTCTGCGGGAGCCGTACTCACTTGTCCCATGGTGCCACCCGCGACGGGCCCTCGCACAAACGGCCAGGTAGAAATCGTCACTCTGACGAGATTAGGGGGTAGCATCTTTGCCATGAACACTGCGGACCTTGGGCTGCCGGTGGATGTGCCGTCGACAGCGCTCTTCACCGACCAGTACGAGTTCACGATGCTGCAGGCCTCCCTCAGGGCCGGCACCGCCGACCGGCGCTCCGTCTTCGAGGTCTTCACCCGCAGGCTGCCCGAGGGGCGCCGGTACGGCGTCGTGGCGGGCACCGGGCGGGTCCTGGACGCCGTGGAGAACTTCCGTTTCGACCCTGGTGTGCTCGGTTTCCTGCGGCAGCACGCGATCGTCGACGAGCCGACGCTCGAATGGCTCGCCTCGTACCGCTTCACGGGCGACATCTGGGGCTATCCGGAGGGTGAGGTCTACTTCCCGGGCTCCCCGGTCCTGCGCGTCGAGGGCAGCTTCGCCGAATGCGTGCTCCTGGAGACCGTCGTCCTCTCGATCCTCAACCACGACTCGGCCATCGCGGCCGCCGCCTCCCGGATGGCAGCCGCCGCCGGCAGCCGCCCGCTGATCGAGATGGGCGCCCGCCGCACGCACGAGCTGTCCGCCGTCGCGTCGGCGCGTGCGGCGTACGTCGGCGGCTTCACCTCGACGTCGGACCTCGCGGCCGGCTTCCGCTACAACATCCCCACCGTGGGCACCAGCGCGCACGCCTTCACCCTGCTGCACGACAGTGAGCGCGACGCCTTTCAGGCGCAGGTCTCCTCGCTCGGCAGCGGTACGACGCTGCTGGTCGACACGTACGACGTCGCCGAGGCGGTCCGTACCGCCGTCGAGGTGGCGGGGACGGACCTCGGGGCGGTCCGTATCGACTCCGGCGACCTGCTGCTGGTCGCGCACCGGGTGCGCCAGCAGCTGGACGAGCTGGGGGCCACCGGGACGAGGATCGTGGTGACCAGCGACCTCGATGAGTACGCCATCGCCTCGCTCGCGGCGGCTCCCGTGGACGCGTACGGCGTCGGCACGCAGTTGGTGACGGGCAGCGGGCACCCCACGTGCTCCATGGTCTACAAGCTGGTCGCCCGGGCCGACTCTGCGGACCCGCAGGCTCCGCTCCAGCCGGTGGCGAAGAAGTCGATGGGCGGGAAGACCTCGATCGGCGGCCGCAAGTGGGCGGCGCGCCGGCCGGACGCGGACGGCGTCGCCGAGGCGGAGGTCGTGGGCACCGGGCCCGTACCGCCCGAGCTGGCCGGCCGGCAGCTCCAGGTCGAGCTGATCAAGGGCGGAGAGGTCGTGGCGCGCGAGCCACTGGACGACGTACGGGAGAGGCACATCGCGGCGCGCGGGGCCCTGCCGATGTCCGCCGTGCAGCTGTCCAGGGGCGAGCCGGTGATCCCCACCGAGTACGCATGAACACAGGGTGAGCGGGCAGCGGCAAGCCAGAGGGCGGGCGCCGGGAGCGCCGCCGGCCCTCTAGCAGGCAAAGGCCCCCTGCCGCAAGGCCGTTGGAATCTCTACTCTCGAACCATCGCCCGGACCGACCACCGGACGGACACGACAATTCCATCGCCCGGACAACCGGACACGCACCCCCCGCCGCAGATCCCCACCGAAGGGCACCCGCCATGCACCGCGCCTTGATCGTCGTAGACGTTCAGAACGACTTCTGCGAGGGCGGCAGCCTCGCGGTGGCGGGCGGCGCCGATGTCGCCGCCGCCGTCACCGACCTGATCGGCGAGGCCCCGGCCGGGTACCGCCACGTCGTCGCCACCCGCGACCACCATGTCGATCCCGGCGACCACTTCTCGGCCAACCCGGACTACGTCCACTCCTGGCCGGTGCACTGCGTCGCCGGTACGGAGGGCGTGGGCTTCCACCCGAACTTCGCGCCGGCCGTCGCCTCGGGCGCCATCGCCGCCGTCTTCGACAAGGGCGCCCACGCGGCGGCGTACAGCGGCTTCGAGGGCACCGACGAGAACGGCGTCGGGCTCGGCGACTGGCTGCGGGCACGCGGCGTCACCGAGGTCGACGTGGTCGGTATCGCCACGGACCACTGCGTACGGGCGACGGCCCTGGACGCGGTCCGCGAGGGCTTCACCACGCACGTACTGCTCGACCTGACCGCGGGCGTCTCCGAGGCGACGACGGAGCGGGCGCTGGAGGAGATGCGCGAGGCGGGCGTGGAGCTGTCGGGGAAGCCGGTGGTCTAGCCGGCCGGGCCCCGTGCGCTCACGCCGGGCGTACGGGCCTGAGCAGGGCCCGTACGGGGTGCCAGAGCTCCACGGTCTCCTGCGGCGCCGTGCGCCACAGCAGGCCGTCCGGGTGGTGCAGGACCGCCGTGATCTCGTCCGGCGTCGGCGGGTGGGCGTTGCCCCGCAGGTAGACCGCCCGCAGGCCGAGGTTGCGCAGCCGCGTCAGGGCGCGGGCCCGGTTCACCGAGTGGACCAGGACGCGGACCTTGCGGCCGTCGGCCCACGGGCTGGGCAGTGTGAGAGCGACCACCACACTGCCGCCGGGCAGCCTTACGAAACCTCCACCGGACATGCCGATCAATCCCCCATGAGACGTCGTGTCAACAAGAGCTGGTCAAGAGGCATCTAAACGTGAACGGCCGCCGCCCGCTAGAGGGCGACGGCCGACCGCGCTCTGACCTGCGGCCTTACTGTTTTTTGAAGGAGGGGCCGAATTACTTGGTCGACGGACCGACCTTCACCGTGACCGTCGAGCCGCTCTTGGGCTCACTCACGATCGAGATCTTGGTGTTGGTGTCAGGAACCTGCACCCCACCGGTCGGGTTCTCCTTGTACCAGTACGTCCCCTTGCGGTCGTCGAAGGATGAGACGCCCTTCTGCGACGCGAGCTTCAGCGGCACGTTCGCGTTGTGCAGCGTGAAGCCGTCGGTGCGGTACCGGCTGAAGGTGGAGTCGAAGGACTGGATCTTGTTCCTCAGGAGCTTGCCGTCCGCCCACTTCAGCGGCTTGGCGTGCGCGTCGACCGGAAGGATCAGCCCCTTGCCCGGGTGGGCGCTGGTGTTGTTGTCCTTCTGCGAGGTGTCCCACAGCCAGATCATCAGGCCGTTCTGGTACGGGTAGTGCTCGACCCAGCTCGGCCGGTCCGGGGCGAATCCGAAGTTGTACGGGCCGACCTTCAGCGTCTTGTCGTACGACACGTACTGGCGGTTCTCGGCCAGGTAGTACTGGTCGTACTCCTTGGTGAAGGACTCGCCGACCCGCGTGAAGCCCTTGGCGGTCCAGCCGTTGTCGTCACCCTCGGCGTTGTCCGAGAAGAGCGGCGCGCCGTCCGCCGTCACCGTGATCGCGTCGGCCGCGAAGCCCTTGCCGCCCGCGCCGCCGTCCGTCTGGTAGCGGAAGCGGAGGTCGATCTTCTTGCCGGCGTACGCGTCCAGCGGGAAGGCGAGCTTCTTGTACGCGCCGCCCACGCCCGTCAGACCCGGCTTGTCGGCGGCGTCACGCGGCAGCGCCTTGCCGTCGGCGGTGCCGTCGACGGCGCTCCACGTCTTGCCGGCGTCGGTCGAGACCTCGGCGTACAGCCAGTCGTAGTTCGCCTCGATGTCCCACCAGCCCTGGAGGGCCAGCTCGGCCTTTGCCTTGCCGGTGAGGTCGACGGACCGGGTGAGGGTGTTCTTGAGGTCGTCACCCATGTCGCTCCACCACTGCTTGGAGCCCTCGGCGGGCTTCACGACAGTCGTGGTGACGGCCTTCTTGGGCAGCTCGACGACGAGCGCCTGCGGGTTCTTGGTGTTGTACGCCGAGACGCCCAGCCTGTGCTTCGACTTGGTCGCGGCCTTGGCCGTGTCGTAGTCGAGCCAGCCGAGCTGGAGCTTGTCCCAGGCCGTCATGTCGCCGGGCAGGTCACCGATTTCGGTCTTGCCCTTGCCGAGCCAGGAGCCGGCCGACATCAGCGACCAGAAGCCGACGCCGTTCTCGCCCTTGCCCGAGGTGTCGTACAGGTCGGGCAGGCCCAGGTCGTGGCCGTACTCGTGGGCGAAGACGCCGAGGCCGCCGTTCTCCGGCTGCATGGTGTAGTCGCCGACCCAGATGCCGGTCCTGCCGATCTCGGTGCCGCCGGACGGGTTGTTCGCCGGGCCGGTCTTGCCGGCGTCCGTGCCGTAGGCGTACCAGCGGTGCGCCCACAGGGCGTTCTCGCCCTGGGCGCCGCCGCCCGCCGACTCGTCCTCGCCCGCGTGGACGATCTGGAAGTGGTCGACGTAGCCGTCGGGCTCGTTGAAGTTGCCGTCGGAGTCGAAGTCGTAGCGGTCCCACTGGTCGTAACCGGCGAGCTGCGCCTTGATCTCGGCGTCCGTCTTCCCCTTGGCCTTCTGGTCGGCGGCCCAGGCGGTGACACCGTCGCGGACGGTGTCCCACACGTTGGCGCAGTTGCTGTCGCCGCAGTAGTTGGAGCCGTAGCGGGCCTCGTTGTAGTCGACCTTGACCCAGTCGGAGACCTCGCCGTCGACCGAGTAGCGGCCGGAGGAGGTCTTCTCGTAGTACGTCTTGAGGGAGTCCTTGCCCTTGCCCTCGCCGAAGTACAGCTCCTGGAAGTGCTTGCGGTCGTAGTCCTTCTGCCAGGCCGTCGAGTTGTCCTCGGAACGGTCCGGCTCGGCTATCTGGTTGTGCGCCGGCCCGGCGTCCCCGCCGTACTTCTTCACGGGCGGCTTCGGCCCGTCGCCGTCCGGGTCGAACATGGTGGTGTTGTCGACCTTGTCGCCGAACTCCACCAGGATCGTGAAGATCTTGTCGGTCTTCTCCCGGCCCAGCTCGACGTACTTCTTGTCGTCCAGCTTCACGACCTTGGAGGCGCCGCGCTTCTGCACGGTGGCGTCGCCCGCGATGACCTGTTCGAGCGCGGCCTTGCGCTCCATCTCCTGCTGCTTGCTGAACGGTCCTTCGAGATCGTGCTCGACGTGGCCCTTGGCCGGCGCCGGGTCGCGGCGCTCGATACCGGCCTTGTCCGCCGCACCCGCAGGCTTCTCGTCAGCCTGAGCGGTGGCGAATGCGGAGGCCGTCGCGGCGGTCGCGGCCATGGCCACGACTACGGCGGCGGCTCTGATCCGCCCTCTGTTGGTGGTCACTTGATGATGTCCTCCCCCGCGGGCCGCGTCAGCACGGAAGAGGGTGAGGGGTTCCGGGCGCGGCGCGCGTCTCAAGTGACGACATTCGACCCGAGTTGCCGGAGAAAAGACAGATCTTGACTTGGTCAGCTCAAGTGCACTATGCAGACGATCGGTTCCGGATACCGGACGCTTGCGCATCGATCGCGGTCCGGCCGCAGGGCGCGTCGATCTCGCCTGACGGGATACGGAATGACTCCGTGCGCCCCCAGTGCACCGGCACCGTGGGTTAGGTCACGCTTACTCCGGTTCCGTGCGGGCACTCACCGTCGTAGAGTCGCTTGCAGTGCGACCCGGTTGAGACAGACCCCCTACCGCTGCTCCGAGGACGGAAATCGCCATGCCGCGTCCGACTGCCGCACAGTTCGCATACGGTTCAGCCACCGTCGTCTTCTCGACCCTCGCCCTGCTGCTGCTGTCACAGACGGCGTCGGGCATCGGCGTCGCGATCATCGCACTCGCCGCGCTCGCACTGGGCGTGCTGGTCTCGCTGACGGTGCCCATGCCGAAGACGGCGCGCACCGTTCACCGTACGAACGACGCCGCCGTCTCCGGGACGACCGGCGCGGCGACCGCCGACGCGAGCACCGACTCCGCCGGCTCCGACGCCGCCGAGGCGCGGGTGCCCGGCCCGCGCACCGTCTCCTCGCGGGCCCACTCGGCGGTCGGCGGGCACTCGCTACGTGGTTGAGACCACCACCGTCTTGGCCGCCTTGTCGTGCAGGCCCTGTTTATAGGGCTTGTCGACCAGGATCATCACCAGGTTGATGAGCCACCACAGGCAGAAGCAGCAGATCAGCGCCGGTACCCACAGGACCACGGCGCGCAGCAGCGACGCGTTGGTCTCCGGGACCATGCCGTTGTTGAGCATCGCGACGCGCAGGTTCATCAGCCGCTTGCCGACGGTCCGGCCGTCCTTGGCCGTCATGTAGGTGTCGTAGCCGATGTACACGACCATGGTGACGAGCTGCCAGATCAGCGACTTGCCGTCGGACATGGTCGTGACTTCGTCCCAGTCGTCGCTGTTGTACTTGTCGAACATGCCGAGCAGCCAGCCGATGAGCCCCAGCGGGATGGCGACGATCAGTCCGTCGATGACGCGGGCCGCGATGCGCTTGCCGGTGGGGGCGAGCGGCGGCATCCCGGCGAGCGGGTCGGCGGCGCCGCCGCTGTAGGGCGGCGGCGGGGTGCCGTACGGGGTGCCGCCGTAGGGCGAGTCGCCGTACGGGGATCCGCCGACGGGGCCGGGTCCGGTGGGGCCGCCGGGTCCACCAGGGCCGCCCGGTCCACCGGGGCCGCCTGTCCCGCCCGTGCCACCGGTGTCGCCCGCCCCGCCCGTGTCGAACGGTCCGCCGCCCGCCGAGGGTGGCGGCGGCGACGGCGGCTGGTCCGGCGGGGGTTTCTTGAGGAACGGGTCGTCATCGGGCGGCTCGCCGGGCGGCGGCTGGTCGGTGCTCATAATGGCAGTCGACCGCGCCCGCCCGCCGCCCGCATCCGGTCGGGTGCCGTTCGGGGGACCCGGTGGGAGGCGCTCAGTCCCCCGCGACGAACGTACGGGCCACCTTGTCGTGCCAGCACTGGCGCCACGGGCGGTCGAACAGGCACCACGCGGCGTTGACGACCCCGATCGCGAGGACGCCGAGCAGGCCGTACACCAGCCAGCGTCGCAGCGCGGCGCCGAACGTCGGCGGTTCGTGCGCCTCGATGTCGCGTACGTGCATCCGGCACAGCTTCTTGCCGAGCGTACGGCCCCACTTGGCGGTCGGCAGCACCTCGTACACCACTCCGATGAGGAGGTACGCGCCGAGGACGATGCCGAGGTATCCGGCGGTGGTTCCGTCGAGCAGCCATACGGTCACGGTCTCGCCGGAGAGCTTCGCCGCCTCGATCTTCTCGTCGATGTGCGCGAGCGTCGCCGAAACGAGCGGTACGGCGACGGCGCTGACCGCGGCGCCGAGGACGACGGTGTCGATCAGGCGTGCGGCCAGCCGCTTGGCGAGCCCGGCGGGCCTGGCCGCGGCCTGGGCCTGGGCGGCCTGCAGGAACGGATCGCTGACCGGCGGCTTCCAGGGCACGACGGGCGGCGCGCCCGCCTCGTCCCGGTCCGGCTGCGCCAGTTGGTGCACCTGCTGCGCCCAGGAGGCGGCCCCGCCGCCGGCTCCGGCAGAGACGGGAGCGGCGGCAGCCACCCCACCACTGGCCTGAGCCCCGGCTTGCCGCTGGGAGGAAGCCTGACCCTGACCGGGCACCTGCCCCTGCCCGACGGCCTGCGCCGACCGGCCACCCTGGCCGGAGGCGTTCCCCTGGCCGGAGGCGTTCCCCTGGCCAGGAGCCTGTGCCGACCCGCTGCCCCGCCCCGGGGCCTGTGCCCGTCCGGGAGACTCCGCCTGACCGGGCGTCTGCCCGTGCCCACCGGCGTGGAACTGCGCGGAGGCCTGCGGCTGCCCGGAGGCGTGACCCTGGCCCGGGGTCTGGTTCTGCCCGGGTGCCACTCCCCGGCCGGGGACGCGCCCTTGCCCGGAGGGCTGCGCCTGGCCGGGAGTTCGGCCCTGCCCGGGTGCCACCCCCTGGCCGGGGACGCCCTGCCCGGAGGGCTGCGCCTGGCCGGGGGCGTGCCCCTGGCCGGAAGCGTGACCTTGCCCGGAGTCCTGGCCCTGGGCCGGGACTTGGGGGCGGCCGGCTCCCGGGGTCATGGTTCTGATGGCCATCGTGCCGTCGGCCTGGGCGGTGCGCGGGGACTCCCCGTCGCCGCGGCGCAGGGCGCGGATGGTGACCGTACCGTCGTCGCGAGGCGACGTCCGGCCGGGCTTGCGGACGCCGGGCAGCGCACCCCCGCTGGGGTCGGCCGCGGTGCCGCGCGCGTCACGCTCGCCGGGGGCGCCGGACGCCGCGCCCGAGGCGGCTTCCGGCGAGGAGCCGCCCGTACGCCGGAGGTCGACCCCGCCGCCCCCACGGCGCTGATCGCCCGAAGCGTGACCGGGCGCCGCCGGGGCGCGCCGGGGGTCCGCCGACCCGCCGGAAGCGGAAGCGGACGTACCACCAGAGCCTTGCCGCCCGCTGGGCCCGGACTCGCTTGCGGGGCCGGAGGACGGGCCGCCGGCCGCAGCGTCCGCGGTGGCGGAGCCCCAGGAGACGCGGCGGTCGCGTTCGCCGCCGAAGCCGGTCTGGCGGGACGTGTCCGCCTGCCAGGCCGACGCCGGCTCCGGGGTGCTGCCGTGCAGGTGTGCGCCCTCGGGCTCCTCGTCGAAGAAGAGCGGACCGGTCTCCTCCACGGAGGGGGAGGGCGAGGGGGCCGGGGTGGGCGTGGGGACCGCCGCATCGGCAGGCGCAGCGGGCATCGCCTCGCCGTCCGGCGGGGCGGGGCGGCTGGTGCCGGGCACCCATGAGGCCCCGTTCCAGAACCGGACGTAACCGGGGATGGACGGGTCGGGATAGTAGCCAGGAGTGGGGCTGCTGTCGCCGCTGGCCGGGGTGGGGGCGCTCATCACCGTGTCCCGTATCTAGTCGATGGCCTCGTTATCGAGGTCCACATCTATCAGACCGCCGCGACGCGCCGGGCCTGTCCCAATGGAAGCACTTCTTTCCGGGCATCCCCAGAGCCTCCCCGTAGCCTCTCCGTAGCCTCCCCACGGCTTCGCCGGACGCTTGGACCGGACGGGCTCGGAAGTTGTCGGCGAAAGTCGCGTAATGAGCCGCGGGCAGGCCCCTCTCTCCCTGCGAGGCCCGCTCGAAGGGCACGTACGCGGAGAGGAAGGGACCTTCATGCACACCGTGGTGGAACGCGAACTGGAGCTCAACATGGTGCTGTCGCCCGAGCGCAGCATCCCCGTCCCGGCCCGGCTGGTCTACCGCACGGACGACCCGTACGCCGTGCACATCATTTTCCACATCGGCTGCGACTCCCCGGTCAACTGGACGTTCGCGCGTGAGCTGCTCGTCGAGGGCGTGTTCCGGCCGTGCGGCAACGGCGACGTACGGATCTGGCCGGCCAGGACCGACTCGCGGAGCGTGGTCTGCGTGGGCCTGACGTCACCCGACGGAGACGCCCTCCTGGAGGCGCCGTCCCCGGCCGTGTCCGCCTGGCTGGAACGGACGCTGCGGGCGGTCCCGCCGGGGACGGAGTCCGGTCGGCTCGGCCTGGACGAGGCGCTGGCCGAGCTGCTGACGCCGGCCCCCGACGACTTGTGGCTGCGGGACCCGTGGCCGTCGGACGATTCCAAGGACGGCGAGGCATAGGTGGCGTCAGTCGGTGACGTACGTATGGGTGAGGAACTCGATGGAGTGCCCGTCGGGGTCGTCGATGTAGAACCCGCGCCCCTGATGCTCGTGATTGATCTGCTGGGACCGCTCGTGGTGCGGGTCGGCCCAGTAAGGGAGTTCGCGCTCCTGGACCCGCGCGAGGATCTCGTCGAACTCACCGTCCGGCACCAGGAACGCCAGGTGCTGCGAGACGATCCGCGCGCTCGCGGAGTCGAGGTAGTCGAGCGTGACGCCGTTTTCCAGCGGCACGCTCGCGAACGGACCGAAGGGCTTGGGCTCCGGGGCGCCCATCAGCTCCGTGAGGAAGCGGGCGGCGGCGAAGCGGTCGCGGCTGTGGACGATGGTGTGGTCGAGGCGCGCGGGCACGGTTCCTCCTCGTTGAGGCTGTTTGACCTGCCCCCTCACGCTATGCGCAGCGCCGCGCCCCGACCATCGGACTTTGGCCGTACTCCGCAGGCCTCAGAGGACCTTGCCCGGATTGAGGAGGCCGAGCGGATCGAAGGCAGCCTTGACAGCACGCTGCAACTCGACTGCCACCGGCCCGAGTTCGCGCGCCAGCCATTCCTTCTTGAGTACGCCGACACCGTGCTCGCCGGTGATCGTTCCGCCGAGTTCGAGCCCGAGCGCCATGATCTCGTCGAAGGATTCACGGGCGCGCCGCGACTCGTCCTCGTCCAGATGGTCGAAGCACACCACCGGATGCGTGTTGCCGTCGCCGGCGTGCGCGCACACGCCGATGACCAGGTCGTACTTCTCCGCGATGACGGCGGTCCCCTCCAGCATCGCGCCGAGCTTCGAACGCGGCACGCACACATCGTCGATCATCGTGGCGGACTTGACCGCTTCCAGCGCCGTCAGAGACATCCGCCGCGCCTGCAACAGCAGTTCGGATTCGGCGGCGTCGTCGGCGGGGACCACTCCCGTAGCGCCCGCCGCGGTGCACAGCTCACCGACCGCCGCGAGGTCGGCGGCCGGGTCCGGTGTGTCGAAGGCGGCGAGCAGGAGCGCCTCGGTGGACTCGGGGAGGCCCATGTTCGCCATGTTGTTGACGGCGCGCAGGGTCGTACGGTCCATGAGTTCGAGCAGCGACGGGGCGTGGCCGCGCGCCATGATCTCGCAGACGGCGTCGCAGGCAGCCGCCGCGGACGGGAACTCCGCGGCGAGGACGAGCTGCCGCGGCGGGGCGGGCTTGAGTGCGAGCACCGCCCTGACAACGATGCCGAGAGTGCCTTCGGAGCCGACGAAGAGCCGGGTGAGGTCATAGCCCGCGACGCCCTTGGCCGTGCGCCGTCCCGTGGTGAGGAGCCGGCCGTCGGCCAGGACCACGTCCAGGCCCAGCACGTACTCGGCCGTCACGCCGTACTTCACACAGCACAGCCCGCCCGCGGCCGTGCCGATGTTGCCGCCGATGGTGCACATCTCCCAACTCGACGGGTCGGGCGGGTAGTACAGCCCCTCCTCGGCCACGGCCCGCGACAACACCGCGTTGATCACTCCGGGCTCGACAACGGCGATCCGGTCGACGGCACTGATCTCCAGAATCCGGTCCATCTTCACCATCGACAGCACGATGCACCCGTCGGACGCGTTGGCGGCGCCGGACAGGCCCGTCCGGGCGCCCTGCGGCACAACGGGCACGCGCAGCGCGGTCGCGGTGCGCATGACGTGCTGGACCTCCTCGACGGTGCGCGGCAGGGCCACCACGGCCGGGGCACCGGCCGCGCAGAATCCGGCCATGTCGTGGGCGTACGACGCCGTGATGTCCGGGTCGGTGATCAAGGCGTCCGCCGGGAGGCCCGCGCGCAGCTCTTCGAGAAGATCGTCCATGCTCCCAGCGTGGCACTCGGGGCCATCGGTGTGAACCCGTCCGCGAATCCGTTCCACGGCTCCGGATGCGCTCGTAGTACTGGCGCACAGTGAGCGGCATGGAGACCGAACAGCAGGTGAAGCGGCGGTGGCCCCGCGCCGTGCTCGCGGGCGTGGCGGTGCTGGTCGTCGCGGGGGTGCTCACGGCGGAAGCACTGAACGAGGGACCCCCTGCGCCGGGCCCCGTCGGACGCGCGATGGCCGCCGTCGAGGCGGTGGGCGCCGGGGCGCCTGCCTCCCCCACCGATCTGACCGCGCTGATCGGCGACCGCGAGTCGTGGCTGCGCGCGCACCCCGAGGACGACCACTCCTGGGCGGTACTCGGCTCCGCGTACCTGGAGCGGGGCCGGTGGACGGCCGACCCGGCGGACTTCCCCCGCGCGGAGATGGCACTGCGCCACTCACTGTCCGTACGACCGAAGGAAAACCCGGACGCCGCAGTCGGCCTCGCCGCACTGGCCCACGCTCGCGGCGACCACCGCACAGCCAAGAGCCGGGGGGAAGCGGTCCGTAAACAGTCGCCGAGGCGCTGGACGGTGTATCCGGTCCTCATCGGCGCGTACACCCAGCTGGGTGACCAGAAGGCTGCCGCAGAGGCGGTGGAGAAGCTGGAGGCGCTGCGACCGGGCCCGGCGGCACGGCGGCTGGCGGCGGAGGTGTACCGCGACCGGGGCTGGCGGGAGGACGCGGCGGCGACACTGGCCGACGCGACGGCGCTCGCGGACTCCACGGCGGAGAAGGTGACCGGGCTGCACCGCATGGGCGAGCTGGCGTGGGAACGGGGCGAACCGGAGGAGGCCCTGCGCCACTACGAGGCGGCTCTGCGGGCGGACCCCCGCTACGGGAGAGCCCGCGCGGGCCGCGCCCGGGTCATGGCCTCGCTCGGCCGCCCGGCCGACGCGGAAACGGACTACCGGGCCGCGCTCACCGACACCCCGCTGCCCGAACTCCACTTCGAGTACGGCGAAATGCTGGAGTCCCTGGGCCGCGTGCCCGAGGCGAAGGAGCAGTACACCCTCGTACGGAAAAAAGTAGCGCTCATCCGGAAGAACGGCGGCGGCGGGAACGAAATCCTCCTCGCGCAGCTCGACGCGGACCACGGTGACCCGGCCGCGGCGGTGCGGCGACTGCGGGCGGAGTGGCGGCGGCACCCCAACGCGTACGTCGCCGACTCCCTCGCGTGGGCCCTGTACCGCGAGGGCGGCGCGAAGAACCGTACCGAGGCCCTGAGATACGCCCGCAAGGCCACCGGCCATGGCTTGCGCAACGCGCTGTTCTTCTACCACTTGGGTGCGATCGAGAACGCCGCCCGCGAGTACGGTCCGGCCAGGCGCCACCTGGAGGAGGCCTTGCGCATCAACCCGTCGTTCTCGCCGCTGCTGGCCCCAAAGGCAAGGGAGGCCCTGAACACCCTGGGCGAGCCCCGGCGCGGCGGTCCCCGGCGCTGAGCAGCGCCCCCGCCCGGCACACCGGGTTGCCGGAGGGGACGTGCCGGGGCGCTCCCCGCAGGGTGTCGAACGCAACCACCGCGAACGAACCCACACCTACCCGAACGTTCGGCACCCGAGGAGACGCCCCGACGCGGCACCGGTCCCGTGAGCCGGGGGTAGCCGGGGGGTCTACAGCGCCGCCGTGCCGATCAGCGCGTTGCGGGTGACCAAGGCCGCCAGGGACGGTTCGTCCAGGTCCTCCGTGCCCGCAGGACGGCGCGGCAGGACCATGTAGCGCGTCTCCGACGTGGAGTCCCACACCGTGACGGCGACCTCCTCCGGCAGGACCAGCCCGAACTCGGCCAGCACCGCACGGGGATCCCGCACCACCCGCGACCGGTACGCCTCGCTCTTGTACCAGCTGGGCGAGGGCCCCAGCAGTCGGACCGGGTAGCAGGAACAGAGCGTGCAGACCACGACGTTGTGCGTGTCGGCCGTGTTCTCGACGACGCGCAGCCGCTGCGGCTGTACTCCGCCGGCGGACAGCCCCAGCTCCGTGACGGCCGTGGTCCCGTCGGCCAGCAGCCGCGCCCGGAACCCCGGGTCGGTCCACGCGCGGGCCACCACGCGCGCACCCCCGGCCGCCGAGGCGCCCGTAAGAAACGCGTCGATGGCTTCGTCGACCGCGGCGCCGGTGACGATGCCACGGTCCTCCAGCAGCGTCTCCAGCCGCCGCACCCGGCGAGAGATCAGGGCATCGGAGTGAGTGGTTCCGGTCACGGCTGGTCGTCCTCCAAGTAGCTTTCGAACAGGTCAAGGACAACATCGTGCTCGCCCTCGCCCCACAGGTCCCGCGCCGCGAACCGCACGGCGTACACCTGCTCCACAGGGCAGTCCGTACGCCCCTGCGCCCGGACGTCGGCGAGCGGCGCGCGCCCCTCGGGCTCAATGACCGTGCCGCGCTTGCCGCGGGCGTACCGCGGCAGCCGGGTGTGGTGCGGCGGGTCGTGGTGGACGGTGCGGACGCGCGCGCCGGGCGCGTAACGGTCGGTGCGGCCGTCAGTCATCGAGCTCGCCCGCCGCGACGACGCCCTTGCGCTCCAGCAGCGTCCGGATCGCGAAGAACCACCGCTCGTAGTACGACGCCGCGAGGTACTCCGCGGGCGGCATCGTCTCGACGGCGTCGCGGAACTCGTCGAGGTTGTAGACCTTCTGGGCGATGAGCGCGCCGTTCAGGGCGAAGATCCGCGCCTCCCAGTCGGCGTGGAAGGGCTGTGTGTCGTCGGTGGTGTCGACAGGCCCGAAGCCCTGCATGCCGCCCACATCGTTCATCCTGGCCATGATCGCAAGCTTATGTGTGCTGCTTGTAGTAGATCGAGTACCTGCGCGCGCCCACCTCCCCCGAGGCGAAGCCCATGCACAGCCGCGGCTTGCTGGTGCGACGTACGGCGAGGCCTTCCGGTTCGCGGTAGTCGAGGGAGTAGCCGGCCTCGGTGCGGCTCCGCTGGACGAGGCTGCCGGTGCGGATGTCGATGCAGGAGACGTACGTGTTGCCGTGCCCTGAGGGCGGATTGGCGGTCCCGTACGCCTCGCCGGCGAGCTGGTACAGGTAGTTGCCGTGCAGCGCGAAACCCTGGAAGTCGACGTCCGCGTCGGGGTGCGCGGGGGCCTGCGCGAAGTCGTGGAGGGGTTTGGAGAAGTTGCCCGCGACGGCGTGGGCGAGCGAGAAGACGCGGTAGCGGACCTTGCCGCCGGTGCGGTGGCGGACGGCGATCCGCTTGCGGCTCATGTCGACGGACGGCTGGTTCGCGGTGGAGCCGGGAACGGGGTAGCGGGTGGTCTCCGCCGAGCTGCGACGCACCTGCCGGTCCACGAAGCGGAAGCGCGTGATGCCGCGCCCGAACCCCCCGGACTCCGCGACCCGCGCGTCCGCCTCGGTCCAGATCCAGGTCGCCCCGGCCGCGTCCCGCTCGACGCCCATGCCGACGCCGTGCCCGTGCCCCAGCAGGTACATGTGTCCCAACCGCGTACCGCTGAAGTCGAGTTGGTTCAGGCACATGTCGCCGCGCTGCCGGCGCTCCGTGCCGGTGTACGCCCGCGACTCCCCCGGAAGCTTGATTCCGCCCTGCATGACCTGGAGGACGTACAGCCGCTGCCGGGAGTCGTCGAAGGCGAAGGACTGGAGGACGGTGGTGTGTCTGAGCGGCTTTTTCCAGTGCCATCTCGTCGATGGCACGGCTAAGTCGATCCGCTCATCACTCGTGCTCGCACTCACACTAGTCATGGCCATGACTCACGATAGCGAGCACCGGCCCCACGGGACAGGGGCGCGTAACACCGCGCGCGCAGCACAAGCAGCACCTTGCGCCACACCCTGGCTCAGCCGAAGTCACCGGCTCCTGCGGGGCGCTGAACCACGGACCGCTCCTGAGCCTGAGCCGGCGCCACAGCCGGCGCCGCAACCGGCACAGACTCGCGCTGTGGGCGCGGAAGCGGGGCGGACACCTCTTCCTGCTTCTTTCCCGGCGGAAGGAAGCAGGGGGTGGTGACGCCGAGGATCATCCGGTCGTAAGGGGGCTTCATCGCGCCGACGGACACGAAGAAGTTGGCGTCACCGCCCTTGGAGTACAGCAGGATGTGACGCCAGTCGCCCTCACGGTAGGAGCTGACCTTGTACCCCTCGTCCTCCAGCTTCTTCTTCAGCTTTCGCAGGCCGGCGTTGTACTCCGCTCGGGGCAACGGGACCTGAGCTGTGTAGCTCAGGTAGAACCGCCCGTCGTTGGCCTGTTCGCCCTCCTTGCCCCTGCATTCGCGGAAGCGCTTGTCCACGGTCTTGTTGTCCGCCTCCGAACCGATCTCGTCGGCCAGCAGGTTGACCAGCGCCCGGACGTCGTATTCGGCCTTCTGCTGGCTCTTTACGGGGAGCGGGTCGTTCTTTCCGTTGTCGGTCATGCATCCTCCAGTGGCGAGCAGCGCCAGGAGCGTCAGTACGGGCAGGGCGGTACGGCGGCACTTCATGTGTATGGGCATGGTTCAGCAAGCTCCCGGCCCGGGCACGCCCCGGGCACGCTAGTCGTTCTCCTTGTGCTGACCCTCGCTCGGCGGCTGCCCCACGATGATCTTTCCTTGATTGCGGAGGCTTTCACTGCCTTCGTCCCAGTAGCCGCTGTGGCCTTCGGTATCGACCTCGAAGACCCGGCCGCCGAACTCCTCATCCGCCGGGTTCTCCCCCAGCGTCAGGTCGGCGGCTTCGTCGGTGACCATGTCGTCCTCCGCGTACCCGGCCCACACATGGTCGGCGTCCATGTTGAGGTCCGACGCGTGGTCGACCGTCATACCGGGGCTGCCGACGACCACGACGTCGTCCGCGCCGAGGCCCTCGCCGTCCGAGGCAGCCGCGCCCACCATGGTCGAGCCGTAGCTGTGCCCGAGCACCGTCATATGGGTGGGCTCACCCTGGTGAGACTCGCGCAGGCCGTGGGTGAAGCTGCGCAGATCCTGGGCACTGGCGTCGGCACGCTCGGTGGTGAACATGGTGTTGTTGGCTTCAGGAGCGTCGTAGCCGAGCCAGGAGACGACGGACGTGCTGGCGCCCGGATCGGCCCGCATGGCTTCCTCCTGGAGCACGTCAGCACGGTTCAGCTGGTCGCCCACATTCGACAGGTCGTTGTCGGTCCCCGGCACCTGGATGGCCGTGTTGTCCGCGGTGTCAGGGTTCCCCCTGGCCACCACGGCCCGGCCGTCGCCCTTCTCGGCGTCGATGCCGAGGACGTAAAGCTGGTCACTCGGGCGGGTGGAGCCGTCCGCCTTGTCGAGTTCGTCCTGGAGCTGGAGCAGGCCCGAGTACTGGCGGTCGTCGTGGATACCGAGCTGCCCGGCCTGCTCCTTCTCCCGGTAGGCGCCCAGCGAGACCTCCATGGACTTGCGATTGGCCTCGTCGCGGTCCGCCGAAGGGATGCCGTCGAGCCACCCGACCTTCTGCGGGTAGGCGTCCATGTACATCTGCTGCTGCTCGGGGGTGAGGCTCTTCCACCAGGCGGCGTTCTTCTTGGGGTCCTTGTCGTTCGGGATGTCCTTCTCGTCGATCCCGTACGAGCCGGCCACCAATTGCGCGTCGTCCTGGGCGCTCTTGGAGCCGTACACCTTGTCCAGGTCGAAGGTGTCGATCTGGTGCAGCAGTGCCTTGCCCTCGTCCGAGGCGCTTTCGGCGTCGGCGATCGCCTGGTCGATACGTGCCCGGTACTCGCCGAGCGGCCCGCTGCGCGCCTGCCGGGACTGCTGGTAGTCCGGGTCGTGCCGCTCCGCCGAGGACATGTTGTCATCGGTGGGGTCCGAGACCCAGCCGTCGTCGTCGACGGCGTACCGGTCGGCCTCGGCCTCGCGGACCGCCTTGCGCAGATTCTGCTGTGCGAGCTGCATCTTCTCGCAGGTGCCCTTGAGGACCGTGGCGATGGAGCCGGCCTGTGACTGGGAGTTGCCGAGCTTGCGCTCGTTGTCCTCCATCATCATGAAGCCGTAGGTGGCGTCCGTGCCCTCCCAGCCGCTGGCGTGCAGCGGTCCGGTGACCTGGCGGCGGTGCTGGACCTGGGCCGCCTCCAGGCTCTTGGCGAGGGCCCGCCAGGAGTTGGCGGCCGCTTCGAGGTCGGAGAAGTCCTGCTTCATGAGAACGCTGAACTGAGCGGTCATGGCGGGCTCACACCGCCGCGAAGGACTGGGCGGTCAGGTCTTCGTTGAACTCGTGGCCGTCGGCGGTTCGTCTCAGCCGCTCGGCCTCGCTGTCGCCGCCCTCGCCGCCGATGCTCTTGCGCAGGTCGTGCAGGGCCGTGCCCCAGTCGTTCGCCACCCGGTCGAGCTCGGCGGCTATGGACCACTTGTTCATGGTGACGGACGCCGACCTGGCGTCGGCCGCGGCCTTGTCGACCGGCTTTCGCAGGTTGTCGCCTATCGCGTCGGCGGCGCCTGCGGACGCCCGCAGCTCCGACGGCTCGACATTTATGCTGCCGCTTTCAGCCATTCCGCTCCCCCGTGACTCATGCGAGCGGCCAGAGTACCGGGGAGATCACCAGGGCGAAAAAGGGGGCACCCACCAGGCCGGGAAGGCCATGGCGAATGCCCCAAACGCCGTATCGCTACTGCGACTAGAGGTTGCCGCGCTTCTCCTGCTCGCGCTCGATCGCCTCGAAGAGCGCCTTGAAGTTGCCCTTGCCGAAGCCCATCGAGCCGTGCCGCTCGATCATCTCGAAGAAGACGGTCGGCCGGTCCTGGACCGGCTTGGTGAAGATCTGCAGCAGGTAGCCGTCCTCGTCGCGGTCCACCAGGATCTTCAGCTCGCGCAGCGTCTCGACGGGTACGCGCGTCTCGCCCGCCCACTCGCCGAGCGTGTCGTAGTACGAGTCGGGGGTGTCCAGGAACTGGACGCCGTTCGCCCGCATGCTGCGCACGGTGGCGACGATGTCGTTGGTGGCGAGCGCGATGTGCTGGACGCCGGCGCCGCCGTAGAACTCCAGGTACTCGTCGATCTGCGACTTCTTCTTCGCGATCGCGGGCTCGTTGATCGGGAACTTCACCTTGAGGGTGCCGTCCGCGACGACCTTCGACATGAGCGCGGAGTACTCGGTGGCGATGTCGTCGCCCACGAACTCCTTCATGTTGGTGAAGCCCATGACCTTGTTGTAGAAGGCGACCCACTCGTTCATCTTGCCGAGCTCGACATTGCCGACGCAGTGGTCGATGGCCTGGAAGGTGCGCTTGGCCGGCGGCTCGACCATCGGGTCGGCGGCGACGAAGCCGGGCAGGTACGGACCGTTGTAACGGGACCGCTCGACGAGGGTGTGCCGGGTCTTGCCGTACGTCGCGATCGCGGCCAGGACGACAACCCCGTGGTCGTCCTTGACCTCGTGCGGCTCCTCAATGCCGCGCGCGCCGTGCTCCACGGCGTAGGCGTACGCGGCACGGGCGTCCGGGACCTCGATGGCGAGGTCGACGACGCCGTCACCGTGCTCGGCGACGTGCTCGGCGAGGAAGCGGCCCCGGTCGGTGGAGGCCTTGATGACGGAGGTGAGGACGAAACGCGCGGCGCCGTTGGTCAGGACGTAACTCGCGGTCTCGCGGCTGCCGTTCTCCGGTCCGGAGTAGGCGACGAGCTTCATGCCGAAGGCGGTCGAGTAGTAGTGCGCGGCCTGCTTGGCGTTGCCGACGGCGAAGACGACCGCGTCCATTCCCTTGACCGGGAAGGGGTCGGCCTCACGCGCGGTGCTGGGGGTGGTGTGGTGCGTTGTCTCAGTCATGGCGGCAGAGTCTCTCCGTATCGCAAGCTGCGCAATAGTTCGCTGAAACACTGGGCAATATGCCCAGCGACTGGCGAGAATGGCCGGGCGTTCTGTACAGGATGACCAAGGCAGGCACGAGGTGCCGGGAGGCGGGCAGGCCCATGTCCAACGAGGGTATCGACGAACTCGACGGCCGGCTCATCGTGCTGCTGGCGCGCGAGCCGCGTATCGGGGTGCTGGAGGCGTCCCGGCGGCTGGGCGTGGCGCGCGGGACCGTGCAGGCGCGGATGGACCGGCTTCAGTCCAATGGAGTGATCCGCGGCTTCGGCCCGGACGTCGATCCGGCCGCTCTCGGCTATCCGGTGACGGCGTTCGCGACGCTGGAGATCAAGCAGGGCCAGGGAGCCGACGTACGGGCGCATCTGGCGACGGTCCCCGAGGTCCTGGAACTGCACACCACCACCGGCCACGGCGACATGCTCTGTCGCCTCGTCGCCCGCTCGAACGCCGATCTTCAACGCGTGATCGACCGGGTTGTCGGTTTTGAGGGCATCGTGCGGGCCTCCACGGCGATCGTCATGGAGAACCCCGTGCCCCTGCGGATCATCCCGCTGGTGGAGCAGGCGGCGGCGGACGGGCCGGGCTGACGGAGATCAAGGGCGGGAGTGGACCGAACGCGTTGCAAAGAAGTGGTTGCAAAGGTTTCTTTGTAACTCTACGGTGAGGGCATGCCCAAGCAGCCCGACTCCGCCCCCGGCTCCGAGCATCCCACGCCCGGCTACCGCACCCTGGACGCCCGTTCACTGCGCGGCCTCGCCCACCCGCTGCGCATCCAGCTCCTGGCCTCCCTGCGTCACGACGGCCCCGCCACCGCCTCCCAGCTGGCCGAGCGCCTCGGCGAGTCCAGCGGCGCCACCAGCTATCACCTGCGCCAGCTCGCCTCGCACGGGTTCGTCGAGGACGACCCGGAGCGCGGCAAGGGTCGCGAGCGGTGGTGGAAGGCGGCGCAGGAGGGGACGAACTTCAGCTCGGAGCTGCACAACAGCCCCGACCCGGCGGTGCGCGGCGCCGCCGACCTCTTCCTGCACGAGGTCGCGAACATCCACACGCAGGAGGTCGGCACCTGGCTCGGCACCTCGCGCGAATGGCCCGAGGAGTGGGCCAGGGTCGGGGACCTCAGCGACTTCACGCTCCAGCTCACCCCCGGTCAGCTGCGCGAGCTGAACGACAAGATTCACGACCTCATCGAGAGCTACCGCGGGCTGTCCGACGAAGGTTCGGCCCAAGTCCGCCTGCACACGCACTCCTTCCCCCGCCGCGCCACGGACTGAAAGGAACTGCCGGTCATGCACCCCGACATACACCTCACGCTCCACCACCACCGCGCCGCCGAACTGCACCAGGAAGCCGCCGCGTACACCCGGCTCCCCCACCCCGCGCCGCGACGCCACCTGCGCACGCGGCTCGGCTGGACCATGGTCGAGCTGGGCCTGCGCCTCGCCCAGCAACCTCCCGCCCGGTCGGCCCGTATCGCATGACCGTCGAGGGGGGAGAACCGGGCGGCCGGAAGCCGTTCGCGGCGGTACTGGCCGCCAACACCGTGTCCATAGCGGGCACTTCGCTCACCATGATCGGCGTGCCGTGGTTCGTGCTCGACACCACGGGCAGCGCCGGCCGGGCCGGCGTCGTCGCGTTCTGCGCGACGCTGCCGGTCGTCGTCTCCGCGCTCGTCGGCGGCCCGCTCATCGACCGGATCGGCCGCCGCCGGGTCTCCGTCGCCTCCGACCTGGTGTGCGGCCTCGCCGTCGGCGCGATCCCGCTGCTGCACTACGCGGGTGTGCTGGAATTCTGGATGCTGTGCGCCCTGATGGCGATCGGTGGCCTCGCCCATACGCCCGGCATGACCGCCCGTTACGTCCTGATGCCCGACCTCGCCGCCCACGCCGGCACCACCCTCGCCCGCGCCGCCAGCCTCTTCGAGGGCGTCTCGCGCGGCGCCCGCATGATCGGGGCCGCGCTCGCGGGCGTACTGATCGCGCTGCTCGGCGCGGAGGCGGTGCTGCTGCTCGACGCGGCCACGTTCGCGGCGTCGGCGCTGCTGGTCGCGGCCGGAGTACGGGGCGTACGGGCGGCCGAGCCCCAGAAGGCGGCGCCGGTGTCCTTCACGACGTACCGAAGGGAACTGCGCGAGGGCTACGTCTTCCTCCTGCGCCACCGCCTCCTGCTGGCCATAGTCCTGATGGTGATGCTCACCAACGGTCTTGACCAGGGCTGGAGTTCGGTCCTGCTGCCCGTCCACGCCAAGGACAACCTGGGCGGCGCGACCGACCTCGGCATGCTCGCCGCGATCTTCGGCGGATGCGCGCTGCTCGGCGCCCTTCTGTACGGGGCGGTCGGCGAGCGCTTCCCGCGCCGGGTGGTCTTCACCGTCGCGTTCCTGCTCTGCGGGCTACCGCGCTTCGTCGTCGCGGCGCTGGTGGACGGGACGGCCGCGCTGGCCGTGACGATGGCGGCGGGCGGTCTGGCCGCCGGGATGCTCAACCCGATCCTGACGACGGTGACGTACGAACGCGTCCCGCAGGAGCTGCGCAGCCGCGTCGGCGGCGTGTCCACGGCCGGCTGCGAGCTGACGATGCCGCTGGGCGGCCTCGCGGCGGGGCTGCTGGTCGAGGAGGCGGGGCTCGTGACGGCGCTGCTCGTGGTCGGCGGGGCGTACTTCCTCGCGACGCTGAGCCCGGTGGTCTTCCCGTCCTGGCGGACGATGGACGACGTAACCGGGAACCTCAGCAGCTCGGAACCTTCCCGCCCTTCTTCTCCAGCGCGACCAGAGCCCGCACCGCGTCCTTGAGCGTCGTGACGGGCACCAGCCGCAGCCCGTCCGGCAGCTCGGCCTGAGCCTGCGAGCACTCTTCCCTCGGTACGAGGAAGACCGTCGCCCCATCACGCCTGGCCGCCTGCGTCTTGAGCGGTACGCCGCCGACCGGGCCCACGTCTCCGCCGGAGGTGATGGTGCCCGTACCGGCGATGTTGCGGCCGCCCGTGAGGTCGCCTCCCGAGCCGTCGCCGTCCAGCTTGTTGACGATGCCGAGGGAGAAGAGGAGACCGGCGCTCGGGCCACCGATGTCGGCGAGGTTGAGGTCGACCTTCACCCGGTCGGGGCTCTTGCCGAGGTAGCCGAGCGCCGCGTCGACGGCGGTCTCCTGCGACTGCTCCATCTCGGCGACGTTGTGCTTCTCGATCTCGGTGTCGGTGCCGCCGGTCGGGTAGACCGCCTCCTTGGGCAGGACGGCCCGGTCGGTCCTGAACCACGCGTCGACGACCTGCCCCAGGTCGACGTCGACGGACGGGGCGGTCGCCACGATCGTCGTCATCCGCAGCTGCCCGGTGGTCTCGCGGACCGGCGCACCGGTGATGGTGATCACCGGCTTGCCCTTGTCGTCACCCTGGACGTTCGCGGTACTGCCGGGCTGCGCGAGGACGTACGGCAGCGGCGCGAAGGCGGCCACGGCGAGGAGCGCGAGCGCGGGGGCCCCGCAAAGGGCGAGGACACGGGGGCGGGAGAGACGTGAGAGCACGCCCCCAATCTAGTGGGCGCGCGCACCTCTCCCCCGAGCACCTCTCGCACCACTTCGCGGTCTACGAGCCGCTGCGCCGCCCTCCGGCCGCCGGGCCACCCCGCACCTCAGGCGACCTGCCCCCTCACCTCAGCGCGTCGGCGACCTCCCGCGCCGCGTCCACCACGCGCGGGCCGACCCGCTCGGGGATGGAGTCGGCGAGCATGACCACCCCGACGCTGCCCTCCAGCCCGGTTATGCCGACCAGGGGCGCCGCCGCGCCGCTGGCCCCCGCCTCCAGTTCGCCGTGGGTGAGGGTGAAGCCGTCGACCGCGAGGGCGCCCTGGCGGGCGGCGAGGATGGCCTTGCCGGCCGCGCCCCGGTCGAGGGGGTGACGGAACCCCGCGCGGTACGCCACGTGGTAGTCGGTCCACGTCGGCTCGACGACCGCGACCGCGAGCGCCTCCGTGCCGTCGACCAGCGTCAGGTGCGCCGTGGCGCCTATGTCCTCGGCGAGCGAGCGCAGCGCGGGCAGGGCGGCCTCCCGTACGAGCGGATGGACCTGCCGGCCCAGGCGCAGCACGCCGAGGCCGACGCGGGCACGTCCGCCCAGGTCGCGGCGTACGAGCGCGTGCTGCTCCAGGGTGGCGAGCAGCCGGTAGACCACGGTGCGGTTCACACCGAGCTTGTTGGAGAGCTCGGTGACGGTCAGACCGTGGTCGGTGTCGGACAGCAGTTTGAGGACACGAAGTCCCCGGTCGAGCGTCTGGGAGGTTTCCGCGGTCACGACGCCCACTCCTCTGTGGTGAGTGCGGCGGCTCTCTCACGCTGTGCGCCGCCGGTCCCTTCGGCGTCGCGCGCAGAGGCCGCCGGCAGGTCATGGCACCGGCTGCGCTCCGGGGCGGCTCTGCCACGGGGCGTATGCGTTGCCGGAAAGGTAGCGATCCACTCCGCTCAGCGGAAGACCTCGTCCAGAATCCGGGCGCGTACGGAAGTCGATCAGCTTGCGGAACGCGATCCGGGCGGATCCGGGTTTGGAGGTCCCGCCACCACGGGAAAGCGGGGCCCGGAGACGATCCTCCAGGCCCCGCTGCCCCCGCCGGCCTTGAACCCGGCGGGGCGTCACCGCATCCGGGTGGCCCACTCCTGAACCTTCTTGATCCGCTCCTGGAGCTGCCCGGCGGTCGCCTCGGCGCTCGGCGGACCGCCGCAGACGCGCCGCAGTTCGGTGTGGATGACGCCGTGCGGCTTGCCGGTCTGGTGGACGTACGCGCCCACCATGGTGTTGAGCGACTTGCGGAGCTCCAGCAGCTGCTTGTGCGTGACGACGGGCCGCGACTCGGCGGGCTTCTCCAGCAGATCGGCCTCGGCGGCCGGCTTCTGGCGGCTGTGCGCGATCTGCCGGGTCTGGCGCTTCTGGAGCAGGAGCTGCACCTGGTCGGGCTCAAGCAGACCGGGGATTCCGAGGTAGTCCTGCTCCTCCTCGCTCCCCGGGTGGGCCTGCATGCCGAACTCGGCGCCGTCGTACAGCACGCGGTCGAAGACGGCGTCGGACTCAAGAGCCTCGAAGGGCAGCTGCTCCTCGGTCTCCTCGTCCTCCAGCTTCTCGGCGTCGGCGAGGAGTTTGTCCTCCTCGGCGAACGGGTTCTCCTCGTCGCTGCCCTTCTTGGGCTTGTCGAGGACGTGGTCCCGCTCGACCTCCATCTCGTTGGCGAATTCGAGAAGCATCGGGATCGTGGGAACGAACACGGACGCGGTCTCGCCGCGCCTGCGCGATCGCACGAAGCGCCCGACCGCCTGGGCGAAGAAGAGCGGGGTCGAGATGGTCGTCGCGTACACGCCGACGGCGAGCCGCGGTACGTCGACGCCTTCCGACACCATGCGGACCGCGACCATCCACCGGGACTCGTCCGCGCTGAACTGGTCGATCTTCTTCGAGGCGGCCTTCTCGTCGGAGAGCACGACGGTCGGCCGGTCGCCCGTGATCTTCTTCAGAATCTTGGCGTACTCGCGCGCACTGTCCTGGTCGGAAGCGATGACGAGCCCGCCGGCGTCCGGAATCCCCTTCCGTACCTCGGTCAGCCGGGTGTCGGCCGCCGCCAGCACATTGGGGATCCACTCCCCGGTCGGCGCGAGCGCGGTCCGCCATGCCTGCCCAATCGCATCCCTGGTCATCGGCTCGCCGAGCCGGGCGGCGATCTCGTCACCGGCCTTGGTGCGCCAGCGCATGTTGCCGCTGTACGACAGAAAAATAACGGGCCGTACGACACCATCGGCGAGGGCGTTCCCATACCCGTAGGTGTAGTCGGCGGAGGACCGCCGGATCCCGTCGTTCCCCTCCTCGTACGCGACGAAGGGGATCGGGTTGGTGTCGGACCGGAACGGCGTACCGGTCAGAGCCAGCCGCCGGGTCGCCGGGTCGAACGCCTCCTGGCAGGCCTCGCCCCACGACTTCGAGTCACCGGCGTGGTGGATCTCATCAAGAATGACCAGCGTCTTGCGCTGCTCGCACCGGTTGCGGTGGAGCATCGGCCGTACGCCGACACCGGCATAGGTGACGGCGACCCCGTGGTACTCCTTGCTCAGCGGTCCGGCGCTGTAGTCCGGATCGAGCTTGATGCCTATGCGGGCCGCGGCCTCCGCCCACTGCTTCTTGAGGTGCTCGGTCGGAGCGACGACCGTGATCTGCTGCACGACGTGGTGGTGCAGCAGCCATGAGGCGAGCGTCAGCGCGAAGGTCGTCTTGCCGGCGCCGGGCGTCGCGACGGCGAGGAAGTCGCGCGGCTGGTCCTGGATGTACTTCTCCAGCGCCCCCTGCTGCCAGGCACGCAGCTTGTTGGCAGTGCCCCACGGGGCGCGGCCGGGGAAGGCGGGTGAGAGGTGGTGGGAGGCGGTAGTAGTCACGGTCTCCGGTTCAGGGGCTCTCGGGGTCACGGGGGTACGTAAGACAACCGGGCCACCCTACCGGTGGCCCGGTTGCGATGCCGCTGAACGCCCCGGCCCGCCCCCTGTTGGGACCCACCTCACACCAGGGCATGCCCGTTTGTCGCGACGGCCTACGACTGCGGGGTGCGCAGCCGGGTCGCCACCCACGCTCCCACCAGCGCCACCCCGGCCATCGGCAGGAACACCGCCGCGAAGGCCGCCGGGTGGGATCCGGACGCACCCGAGGCCGCCACGGTGTGGCCCACCGCGCCGCCGCCCAGGGCCGCGAAGACCGCGCCGCCGATGGCCAGCAGCATGACGTTGGACAGGCCGTCGGAGATCTGGAGGGCGGCGGAGTTCGCGCCCGCCTCGTCCGGCGCCGAGAGCTGGAGCAGGAGCACGCTGGTCGAGGCGATGACCGTGCCCATGCCGAAGCAGCCGACGCCCCAGGCGACCGCGACCACCCACACCGGCACGGCGGCGATCAGCACGCTCGGCGTGGTGGCGATGGCCGCCGCGACCAGGACCATGGACCCGGAGACCATCCAGTCCCGGTACGGCTCCATGCGCGGCCGCGACTGTACCCACGAACCGAACGCCCACGTCGCACCGCCGACCGCCAGCGAGAGCCCGGCCAGCGTCGGGGACAGTCCGCGCTGGGTGACCAGCATCAGCGGTACGAAGGACTCCGCGGCGATGAACGCCCCCGCCGCGATCCCGCGCAGCAGCACCACCGAAGGCAGCCCGCGCGCCGCCACGTAGGTGCCGCGCGGCAGCAGTCCGCGTACGGCCGGCACGAGCAGCACACCGCCCACCGCCGCCGGGAGCAGGGACAGCCACCTCAGGTCCTGGCCCGCGTACTGGAGCAGCCCCGCCCCCAGCGAGATACCGAGCGCGAGGCGGATCCGGCGGCGGTCGAAGGCCGGGACGGGGGCGCCCGCGTCGGCGGGCCCGGCCGCCTTGCGGCGGATCGCGGGCAGGGCGATGGCGAGCGGGAAGACGACCAGGACGGGGATGCCGACGAACACCCAGCGCCAGCCGAGCTGTTCGGTGACCGTCCCGGACACGAGCGGCCCGACGACGGAGGGCACCACCCAGCTCGCGGAGAAGGCGGCCAGGATCGCGGGCTGGAGCCGGGACGGGTAGGCGCGGCTGACGACGACGTACAGCGCGACGATCACGAGTCCGCCGCCGAGGCCCTGGACGGCCCGGCCCAGGATGAACAGCCACATCGCGTCGGCCGTGCCGGAGAGCAGCAGGCCGGCGCCGAAGGCGCTGATGCCGGTGGCGAGCGGCGCGAGGGGACCGCGCCGGTCGGCCCACTGGCCGGACAGGACCATGGCGAAGAGGCTGGTGGTGAAGTAGGAGGAGAAGGCGAAGGCGTAGAGGGAGACGCCGTTCAGCTCGCGGGCCGCGACGGGCATGGCCGTACCGACGGCGGTCGCCTCGAAGGCGATGAGCAGGACGACGGCGATGATGCCGATGCTGAGTGCGCGGTGGGTTCTGCCGAGAACGCCGCTCCGCTCCGCGGGTTCGCCGGGTATCTCGTCGGCTTCGGGCGCGACCTCGGCGTCGCGCGGCTCCAAGGCGGTCATTCGCCCAGAGTAAGGGGCGTACTGGCTAATGGACCCTGTCGTAGGGAGGGCCGGTTGTCGGTCTTTGGTCGTACGACCGCGGCGGCGTATGAACGCGGTGTGGCAGTCGCGTTGCGGCCCGGGCCGATCCCTTGAAGACGCCTCCGCCGCCGCCCTACGGTCGTGACATCAGCTACCCGGCCGTGTACCCGAGTGGCTCAGGGACTCGCCTGCAAAGCGATTTACGTCGGTTCGATTCCGATCACGGCCTCCAGCGTCATTCCGCCCCGCTACACCGGCAGCACGCACACCGGGACCGGCGCCGCCAGCGCCGCTCCCGCCGACGCGAGCCGGCCCGTACGGCTGTCCACGCGAAACGCCGCCACCGTGCCCGACCTCTGGTTGGCGGCGAACAGCAGCCCGCCGGCCGGGTCCACGGCGATGTGCCGGGGGTACGAGCCCCCGGACGGCGTGACGGACACCAGCCGCAGCGCCGCGCCGCCGCACTCGGCGGCGAAGACCGCGATGCTGTTGTGGCCCCGGTTGGAGACGTACACGAACCGCCCGTCGGGCGAAACCAGCACACCCGCCGGATAGTTGCGCTCGGTGAGTTCCGTGCCGGACGGGAGGGTCGGCTGCGGGGCGCCGGGGCTCAGGACGCCGGTGCGCTCGTCGTAGCCGCACGCGACCAGGGTGCTGTCCAGCTCGTTGACGACGTACGCGTGCCGGCCGGTGGGGTGAAAGGCGAGGTGCCGCGGCCCGGCCCCCGGCTTCATCGCGGCGCGTGAACGCTCCCGCAGCTTCCCGGTGCGCGGGTCGAGCCGGTAGGTGTGGACGGAGTCCGTACCCAGGTCGACGGCGACGACGTACCGCCCGGCGGGATCCGTGACGACCATGTGCGCGTGCGGGCCGTCCTGCCGCTCAGGATCGGGCCCTGCCCCCGTGTGCCGTACGACGTCGGTGGCCTCCCCGAGCACGCCACCGCGCCCGATGGGGTGTACGGCCACGCTCCCGCCGGTGTAGTTCGCGGTCAGCAGGAACCGCCCGTCGGGATGCACCGAGAGGTGGCAGGGGTCGGCGCCGCCGGTCCCGCGGGCGCGCCCCAGCACCTCGGGCGCCCCGGCCCCGACGCGCACGGCGGTGACGGCACCCTCGGCGCGCTCGTCGACGGCGTACAAGGTGCGGCGGTCGGGCGAAAGCGCCAGGAAGGAAGGATTCTGCACACCGACGAGCACCCCGGTGGAGGCCAGCTCCCCCTTGCGCGGCCGGTACGAGGCGAGCCCTATGCCGGTGCCGCCGCCGGGCTGTGTGGTGTACGTACCGAGGTACGCGCGCCGCAGCGCCTCCGCGGCCCGCGCACCGCCGGGCACCGCCAGCGCGGCGACGCCGGCCCCGGCCAGCGCTCCGAAGCGACGGCGGCTCAACCGTGCGTCGGCCGCTCGCAGGTAGCTGCTCATCAAAGCCTCACGCCCTCGGGGTCGCCGGTCGGTGTGCCGCACTCACGCTCGCATCGTGGCCTGGACCACGACACCGGGCAAGGGGAAGCGCGCACGAGCGCGGCGGCCGCGGGCCGACATTCCACGGTGCCAGGAGGGAACACCCCGGCCCGCTCCCCCCACACCCCGCCCAGCAGCCAACGGTGCCGCGAGGGGACGTGCCGGGGCGCTCCCCGCAGGGCGTTGAACGCAACCACCACGAACGAACCAACGCAGTACCCGAACGTTCGACGCCCGAGGAGACGCCCCGGCGCGGCACCGACCCCGAAGCCCCCAAAGCCCGCTACGCGGGCGGCGCGGCCACCGCCGCCTGGGGGCGGATCGGCAGGCGGTTGACCGGGCGGCCGGTCGCCGCGCGCACCGCCGAGGCGATCGCGGCCGGGGACGTGACCACCGGGACCGCGCTGACCGCCTTCGCGCCGAAGGGCGCCACCACATCGCGCTCCTCCACCAGCTTCACGATGCGGATGTCCGGCGTGTCCAGGGACGTCGGGAGGGCGTAGTGGGTCAGGTCCGGGTGGCGGACCAGGCCGCGCGGGGTGCGGAGGTTCTCCGTCAGCGCCGCGCCCACGCCCTGCGTGACACCCGCCTCGATACGGGTCGCCAGCTGGGCCGGGTTCAGGATGCGACCCACGTCCTGGGCCACCGCCATCTCCACCACGCGGACCGAGCCCAGCTCGATGTCCACGTCCACGATCGCGCGGATCGCGCAGAAGGCCAGTCCCACGAACGCGTCGCCCTGACCCGTGTCGTCGAGGGGTTCCGTGGGGTGGGGGCGGCACTGGGCCGTGGCCCAGAGTTCCTTGCCGTCCATCGCCTCCGTCACCGTGGTCGACAGGACGCCGTCGTACGACGTGATCTTGCCGTCGGCGATCTGGAGGAGCTCGGTCGACATGCCGAACTTGTGGGCCAGCGGCTGGAGGAGCTGGGTGCGGACCATCTTCGCCGCGCGTTCCACCGCGCCGCCCGACACCCACGTGTGACGGCCGTGCGTCGCGGCGCCCGCCGGGGGCTGGTCCGTGTCCACCGAGGCCACGTGGACCTCTTCGATGCCCAGGATCTCCTGCACGATCTGGCGGGCGAGAGTCGAGAAGCCCTGGCCCGTTTCGACCGCCGCGCAGATGACCGTCGCCACGCCGTCGTGGACCTTCACCGTGGCCGTGGAGACCTCGTCCGCGCCCTCCGCGCCCAGCATGTGCACCATGCCGACCGCGTAGCCGACTCCGCGGCGTACGGCACTCGGCTCGCCCGCGCCCTCCGGGCCGCCCGGCAGCAGCCAGTCGTCCTGCGGGGTGTCCTTGGGGAGCGCGGGGAACGGGAAGTCACGTACTGCGGACAGGAGTTCGGCCACGGGCGCCGGGCAGGTCACCGTCTGGCCGGTGGGGAGCAGGTCACCCGTCGCCAGTACGTTGCGCAGGCGCAGTTCCGCCGGGTCGAGGCCCAGCTTCGCCGCGAGCTTGTCCATCTGGCCCTCGTACGCCGCGCACACCTGGAGCGCGCCTTCGCCGCGGACGTGACCGGACGGGGGGTTGTTCGTACGGACCGCCCAGCCCTCGATGAAGGCGTGCGGGACCACGTACGGGCCGCAGGCGAAGGAGACCGCCGCCGCGAGGGATTCGGAGGAGGCGTCGGCGTACGCGCCCGCGTCCAGGAGGATCTGGGCCTCGACCTTGACCAGGCGGCCCTCCGCGTCCGCGTGGTGGCGGTAGCGCAGCAGGGTCGGGTGGCGGTGGGCGTGACCGAGGAACGACTCCTCGCGGGTGGCTGCCAGCTTGACCGGGCAGCCGGTTCTGAGGGCGAGGAGGCCCAGTGGGATCTGGAAGCTGCCGTCCTCGCGGTCGCCCGTCGCGCCGGGGACGCCGGTGACGACTACCTTCACACGTTCCTGTTCCAGGCCGAAGCAGGCGGCGGCGCGGTCGCGGTCGGTGTGGGGGTCGGTGGACGCCGTGTAGATCTCCACGCCGCCGTCGGGGCGCGGGACCGCGAGACCGGCCTCGGCTCCGATGGGCGCCGGGTCCTGGCGGCCGATGCGGTACAGGCCCTCGACGATCACCTCGCCCACGGCCTCCGGGTCGCCGAAGCTGAGGGGAATGTGGCGGATGAGGTTGCCGTCGGGGTGCAGTGGCTCCGCGGCGAAGGCCTGCTCCGGGTCGGTGACCGGTTCCAGGACCTCGTACTCGACCGCGATGGCGGCGGCGGCCAGGCGGGCCGTGTCGGGATGGTCGGCCGCCACTGCGGCGATCGCCTCGCCGTGGTGGCGGACCAGGTCGGAGGCGAACACGGGGCGGTCGGCCACGCTGCGGCCGTGCGCGTGGTCGCCCGGGAGGTCCTGGTGGGTCACCACGGCCCGTACACCCGGCATTTCGGACGCGGCGGTCGTGTCGATCGAGACGATACGGGCGTGGGCGTGCGGGGAGCGGAGGACTGCCGCCCACAGGAGGCCCTCTGCCCAGAGGTCGGCCGCGTACGGGAACGTGCCCTCCGTCTTGGCGCGGGCGTCGGCCGGCGGGAGGGACGCGCCGAGGCCGTGGGTGGGTGTCTCGGGGCGGCGCTCGGGCTGGATGCCGTCGACCGCCGTCACGCTGGTCGCGGTGGCCGCGTCGTTGCTCACGCCATGCCTCCGTCGTGCGGGTTTTCGTGCGGGTGCTCGTGGGGGTGGGGCTGCTGGACACTTCCCGCGCCGGGGGGTGCCTGGTGCGGGATGCGGGCCTCTTCGGCCGCGGCGGTCGCCTCGCGCTCGGCGACGACCTCGCGTACGGCGTCGAGGACTCCCCGGTAGCCCGAGCAGCGGCAGAGGTTGCCGCAGAGGGCCTGGCGGGTTTCGAGTTCGCTCGGGGCGTGGTTGCCTTCGAGCAGGTCGTGGACGGTCATCGCCATGCCGGGTACGCAGAAACCGCACTGGACCGCGCCGCAGTTGGCGAGGGCGCGCTGGACGTCTGACGGTTCGCCGTCGGTGGCCAGGCCTTCGACCGTACGGACCTCGCTGCCGGCGGTGGTGGCGGCGGGCACGAGGCAGGAGGCGACCAGGCGGCCGTCGACCTGGACGGCGCAGGCGCCGCACTCGCCCTGGGAGCAGCCGTCCTTGGCACCGGCGAGGCCCAGGCGCTCGCGCAGGACGTAGAGGAGGGACTCGCCGATCCAGGCGTCGGTCACGGGGCGGTCGGCGCCGTTCACGCGCAGGACGTAGGAGGCGTGGGGGTGCTCGCTGTGGGCGGGGTCTTCCGGGGCGTCTGCGGGGGGCGCGGGTTCGGCGGGGGCGGCGGCGGGGGCTGCGGTTTCGGCGGGGGGTTCCGGGTCGGTGCCGCGCCGGGGCGTCTCCTCGGGCGTCGAACGTTCGGGTACTGCGTTGGTTCGTTCGCGGTGGTTGCGTTCAACGCCCTGCGGGGAGCGCCCCGGCACGTCCCCTCCCGGC
>NZ_JAGGPC010000070.1:4816-5407 GCF_018614005.1 Streptomyces sp. ISL-99 | reverse complement strand
GGTGATGTCGTTCTCGTAGTGGCGGGCGCCCGCGGCGAACATCCGGCCCCAGTCGGGCGTCGGCTCGATGATCCCCACGCCGAGGAAGGACAGCCCGGCCTCGACCGTCACGAACGTCGGCAGCATCAGCGTCGACTGGACGAGCAGCGGGGTCCACAGATTCGGCAGCAGCTCCTTGCGGATGATCCGCCAGGGGGAGGCGCCGGTCACCTTCGCGGCCTCCACGAACTCCCGCTCGCGCAGCGAGAGCACCTGACCCCGCAGGATGCGGGCGAGCCCCATCCAGCCCAGCGCCCACATCACGATGATCAGCGTGATGACACGCAGATACGTCGGCGTCTCCTTCTCCGGGCTGACGAAGAGGGCGTACACGACGGGCGTGAAGGCGACGAACGACAGCTGGGAAGGGAAGGCGAGCAGCAGGTCGATGAAGCGGCCCAGGAAGTAGTCGGTCCTGCCGCCCAGATAACCGGCGGTGACGCCGATCAGGATGCCGGTGACCACGCACAGGATCGTGGTGGCGGTGGCGATCATCAGGGAGGTGCGCATGCCGTAGAAGAGCTGCGTGAACACATCGCGGCCGAGACCCGG
>NZ_JAGGPC010000070.1:0-4789 GCF_018614005.1 Streptomyces sp. ISL-99 | reverse complement strand
CCGGGGCGAGCAGTGCCGCCGCGAAGAAGAAGATCACGACGTAGGCGGAGACGATACCCGCTCTGTCGCGTTTGAAACGGCGCCACATGAGCTGCCCCGGGGAGCGCCCGGCGAGCTGCGACGGGGCGTCAACTTCCTTTGCAGCAACTCGGGATGCACTCGTCATCGCGTCACGCCCCCACCGAGAAACACGTCGAAGATGAGCGGACTGTGGCAATGCGGGTCTACGCGAGTCAAGAGCCCGGCGGGGATGAGAGTGACGTTCCTTCGCATCTTGAGCGAAGGTTTTGCAGATCGAGGTGGCTACGTGCTTGACAGGGGGCGGTGGCGGGCGACATCACGCCATAAGTGCCGATCAATTTCGTTAACACGCAAGCAACTTGACTGACGCAACTCCGATATACGAACGCGTCACGCTGAACAACGTACGGCCGTGCGGGTGCCGTTTCCGGCCGGGGGCGCGCCATGTCGCCCCCGGCCGGGTATCCCCAGGGGTTACCGCAACCCCAACGACCGCTTCAGGAAGTCCACCTGGAGCAGCAGCAGGTTCTCCGCGATCTCCTCCTGGGGCGTCATGTGCGTCACCCCCGACAGCGGCAGCACCTCGTGCGGACGCCCCGCCGCCAGCAGCGCCGACGACAGCCGCAGCGAGTGCGCCATCACCACGTTGTCGTCCGCCAGGCCGTGGATGATCATCAGCGGCCGGTGCGGCGAGTCGGCCGGCTGCGACAGCCCCTCGTCGGTGACGAGCGAGTTCGCGGCGTACACCTCCGGCTGCACGCCCGGATCCCCGAGGTAGCGCTCCGTGTAGTGCGTGTCGTACAGCCGCCAGTCCGTGACGGGCGCGCCCGCGATCCCCGCGTGGAAGACGTCCGGGCGGCGCAGCACCGCCAGGGCCGCCAGATAGCCGCCGTACGACCAGCCGCGGATCGCGACCCGCCCCAGGTCCAGCGGGAAGTCCGCGGCCAGCGCGTGCAGCGCCTCGATCTGGTCGTCGAGCGTGAGCGTGAACGCGTCCCTGACCGCCTTCTCCCAGCCGGGGGAGTGACCCGGCGTCCCCCGCCCGTCGGCGACGACGACCGCGAAGCCCTGGTCGGCGAACCACTGCGACGTCAGGTGGGCGTTGTGGGCGGCGACAGCGCGCCGCGCGTGCGGACCTCCGTACGGGTCCATCAGCACCGGAAGCGGCCCGTCCCCCTCCTCNNCGCCCGCAGCACAGGTTCCTCGGCGTACGACGCGACCACGGCCTCCCGCTTGCCGTCGCGCAGCACCTGAACCACCGTGCCGCTGCTTTCCGGACGCGCCGAAGCCAGTACGGTCACCCCGCCCGACCGCACCGCGGAATGCACGCCGGGCCCCTCCGAAAGCCGCTCCACGCCCAGCTCGTTGACCCGGTAGACGTGCACCTCGCCGACCTCCCCAGCGGCCGCCTCCGCCCCCGCCGAAGCGGAAACCAGCACGTCACCGTCCGACACGTCCAGCACCGCCCGCACCTGCAACTGCGGCCCGGTCAGCACCCGGTCCCCGACGGTCAGCACCCGCGCCCCGCCCTCGTCCGCGATCCGTACGAGCCGCCCGTCCGGCGCCCAGACCGGCACCCCGTCGAAAAGATCGAGCCACACCGCGTCCTCGTCCACATGCACCGTCCGCGTCGCACCCGTACCGGGGTCCACCGCCAGATACAACTGGCTGCGCTGGTCCCGGGCCTGCACGAGCAGCAGCGGAGCGCCCGCCTCCGACCAGTGGACCCGCGCCAGATACGGATACCGGCCCCGGTCCCACACCACCTCCGTACGCTCGCCGCCGTCCAGTCCGTAAAGAAAGAGCCGCACCTCGGCATTGGGCGTCCCCGCCGCCGGGTAAGCGACCCGCGCGGGCTCGTGCTCCGGCTGCGCCGGGTCGGAGATCCACCAGCGCGTCACGGGCGCGTCGTCGGCGCGGGCCACCAGCAGCCGGTCCGACTCCGGCGACCACCAGAAGCCGCGCGAGCGGGCCATCTCCTCCGCCGCGACGAACTCCGCCAGGCCGTACATCGTGTTCTCGTCCTCCGGCTCGGCCAGCGCCCGGTCGCCGTCGCCCTCGGCGCCGATCACCCGCAGGGCGCCCCCGGCGACGTACGCGACATGCAGTCCGTCCGGTGAGGGCCGGGGGTCGAGAACCGGCCTCCTGGCGGGAAGTTCGCGTGCGGTGCCGGCCCGCAGCTCGGCCGCGAAGAGCCGCCCCGACAGCGCGAACGCCGCCAGCTCGACCGCCGCGTCCACGGCGTAGCCGACGATCCCCGCGGACCCTTCCCGGCTGCGCTCGCGCCGCGCCCTCTCCTGCGCCGACAGCCGCTCGACGGCCCCGCCGAGCAGCTCTCCGGGGTCCGCCGCGATGCGCTCCTGCGCGCCCCCCTCCAGGTCGAGCACCCAGAGCCGGTTCGCGCGATCGGTGCCCGAGGAGGAGCGGAGGAACACCACACGCGTCCCGTCGGGCGACACCGTGAACGCGCGTGGCGCCCCCAGGGTGAAGCGCTGCGTCCTCGCGTGCTGCCGGGGGAAGGAGAGCTGATTCGACGTCATATGCCCGAAGCTACCGCCCGGTGGCAACTCCATGCGCCCCTCGTGCTGCCGTGCACCGATTAATGCGTACGCACGGATAGTTATGATCCGTAGCGCTTGGTGGGTATGAACCTGCTGGCGACTGTCCGCATGCCCGTTTGGACCCGATTAAGTGGAGGTGAACCGCCGTGGCACTCTCGATTTCGGCGGTAGTGCTGTTGGCGATCATCGTCATCCTGATGGTCCGGAAATCGGGTCTCAAAGCCGGACACGCGGTGGTTTGCGTGCTGCTCGGCTTCTACCTCGCCAGCTCCTCCATCGCACCCACGATCAACGAACTGACCACGAACGTGGCCGGGATGATCGGGGGCATCAAGTTCTGAGCGGCGCCTCGTAGGGTGGTCCCATGACGGACCAGGACCACCCAGCCCGTCGTCTGCTTCTGGTGCACGCGCACCCCGACGACGAGTCGATCAACAACGGCGCCACCATGGCCAAGTACGCCGCCGAGGGCGCCGGGGTCACCCTGGTGACCTGCACCCTCGGCGAGGAGGGCGAGGTCATCCCGCCCGCCCTCGCGCACCTGGCCGCCGACCGCGACGACACCCTCGGCGCCCACCGCGTCGCCGAACTGGCCGCCGCGATGAAGGAGCTCGGGGTCACCGACCACCGCTTCCTCGGCGGCCCCGGCCGGTTCCGCGACTCCGGGATGATGGGCGCCCCGCAGAACCACCGCGAAGGCGCCTTCTGGGCCGCGCCGGTGGACGAGGCGGNNGCCATCCGGACCACATCCAGGCCCACCGCGTCGCCATGCGCGCCGCCGACCTCGCGGCCGACCCCAACTTCCGCGAGGACCTCGGCGCGCCCCACACCATCGCCAAGATCTACTGGAACCGGGTACCGCGCGGCTACGCCGAGGACGGCTTCGCCCGCCTGCGCGCGGCCGGCGTGAGCTTCGCCGGAACCGGCGCCGTGGACGACATCCCCGGAGTGGTCGACGACGCGGTGATCACCACCGAGATCGACGGCACGGCGTACGCCGCCGCCAAGACCGCCGCGATGCGCGCCCACGCCACCCAGATCGCGGTGGAGGGTGACTTCTTCGCCCTCTCCAACAACCTGGGGCAGCCCGTCCTGACCACGGAGTACTACGAGTTGGTACGAGGCGAACGCGCCGCCGGCAGCCGCGAAACCGACCTCTTCGCGGGAGTGACGTCATGACCCTGTCCCCGGCCCGTATCGGCGCCTACGCCCTCCTCGTCCTGCTGGGCGCGGTCACCGGCGCGGCGGGCGTCCTCGTCCACGCGGCGTGGTTCCCCGGCGGCCTGCTGCTGGCCCTGCTCGCGACGGCAGGCGTCTTCTACGGCGGCATGTACGCCACCGGCACCAGGTCCGGCGTCGGCGCGTCCGCCGCCGGATGGCTCGTGGCCATCGTCCTGCTGACCGTCAGCCGCCCCGAGGGCGACCTGCTCATCGGCGGCGGCTCCGTGTCGTACGCCTACATGCTGGGCGGGATGGCCATCGCTGTGATCTGCGCCACGATGATGCAACTGCCGCCACAGGCGCCGCCGGGCGCCCGACTTGGCAAATGACGTACCACTTGAGTCCGTGAACCGACCCCGCCCGCACAGCCGTCGGAAACCCGCTGCCAAGGGTGCGGGGCGCCCGTCGGCGGCGGCCAGTATGGTGGTGCGCGCCGCCGAGCCGCCCGCAGTACCAGGTAAGAGCGGGCGAGCGGAGCTAACCGGGAGAACCTGCCTTGAGTCGTGAAACTGACAGTTCGTCGTCCGGCCCCCAGGGGCGTGGCGGAGCCGCGTACCCCTCGGGTACGCCGCCGTACGGATCCCGCCAGTATCCGTCGTCGCACGCCGGGCAGGACGGCGGAGAGGGCGCCGGACAGGTGGAACCGGACGAGCCCAGAACCGAGACCACGCTGACCACCCGCATCCGGATCAACATCCCCGGGTCGCGGCCGATCCCGCCGGTCGTCATGCGTACGCCCATGGGTGACGTGGAGCCGCCGTCCTCGCCCGCGAACGGCGAGCGCACGGGCAGTACGCCGCGCCCGCCCGAGCCGTCACGGGACACCGGGGCGCCGGCGCTGCGGGACGAGCCGGGCTCCGGCTCCGCCACCGGCTCCGGCGAGGGCAAGCCGCCGGCCAGCGACTGGTTCGCGCCGCGCAAGCCGTCGGCCGGGCCCGCGCCGTCCGTCGCCCCCGCCTCGCCCGCACCGGCGCCGGGCAGCGGGC
>NZ_JAGGPC010000069.1:0-49329 GCF_018614005.1 Streptomyces sp. ISL-99 | reverse complement strand
GCGTTTGCCTCGTAACCATTTCCGCAGGTGAGGGATGTCGTACGCCTTGTCTGCGTGGAGGCGTTGGGGCTTGGAGTCGGCTGCGTGGGATTCGTGTCCCATGTGGAAGTGGGACAGCATCGGCTTCAGCGCCTGGCTGTCGTGGGTGTTGGCCGCGGAGAGTCCAACCAGTAGGGGCCGTCCGTTCGCATCGGACAGGACATGCATCTTGGAACCGGGCTTACCCCGGTCCACGGGTTGGAACCGGGCTTACCCCGGTCCACGGGGCTCGCACCTGCAAGTTCGCCCCCTTTTTTCGCGCGCACATGAGCAGAGTCGAGAACCACGCGGGAGAGGTCTACCAAGTCCCGTTCGTCCAGGAGCTGGAGAACCTTCTGGTGCAGCTGGCCCCAGACCCCCGCACGCGACCAGATGACAAACCGGCGGTGCACGGTCGACTTCGACGCTCCGAAGCACGGAGACAAGGCTCGCCAGGCACAGCCGCTGACCAGCACGTAGATGATCGCAGCGAAGACCGCCTCGTCATCGATGTTCGCAACCCCGCCACCCTGCGGACGCACCCGCGCAGCCGGCAACAACGGCTCCGCAAGCTCCCACAAACCGTCCGGAACAATCCAACCCCACCGCCCACTCCCCCTAGCAAATCCAACGACCAACTAGCCATGTAGGACATGGTCTAAGTAATATCGCCACGCCCGTCCTCGTGGCGAGTCCGTTAGATCACCTGGTTGGCGGCACTTCTCCAAGCGCGCCTGGGTTGGGATTGTGGACAGGTAGGCGACATTCCCTCATCTGAGGTAATGCCGTCCTGCGCGTTGGGGGACATGTCGGATGATCGACAATCTTAATTCTCATATTGTCGTGGTGCTTCGCGCCGTTGAATGCGTAATCATTCCCCCTTCTATCCTTGCTTATTGCTGGCGTGGGTATTTTCCTGCGTAATATGCGGCAGCGACATAAGTAAGGCTTCCGGGCAATCGGTAGGGCCCGGTATGCCACGGCTCCCACAGGAAAAGGCCTCTCGATGAAGCGGAATACCCCTCAAGCGGCGCAGCGCCGCACCTTGTCCGGTTGGCTGGCCTCAGCTCTCGCCGCAACGGTTGCCGCCGTAATGGTCGCTGTGACGCCGACACAGGCGCTGGCCATTGCGACCCCCGTACCTCTGGGCACAGCCGCCAGTTTCTCCGTTCTGGCAGGTACGGAGGTCACCAATACCGGCCCCTCAGTGATCGACCACGACCTTGGGGTGCACCCGGGAACGGCCATCAGCGGGTTCCCGCCCGGCGTGGTGCTCGGCGAAATCCATTCTGCGGATGCTGTCGCACAACAGGCCAAGTCCGACCTGGTTCAGGCGTACAACAACGCGGCCGGCCAGGCCACGGACTTCGCGCTTCCGGCGCAAATCGGCAATGGCGACACGCTGCTTCCGGGCGTCCACACTGCTGTATCCGGTGTCGGACTCAACGGTGATCTGATCCTGGACGCCGGGGGAAACCCCAACGCCGTCTGGGTGTTCCAGATTCCGGAAGCCCTGACAACAGCATCCTCAAGCCGGGTGCTCCTTACGAACGGCGCTTCGGCGTGCAACGTGTACTGGCAGATCGGGAGTTCGGCCACGCTCGGCACCAACTCCACCTTCGTGGGCACCATCATGGCTCTGACCTCGATCAGCGTGACCACGGGGACGAACATTGAAGGCCGTGCACTGGCCCGTAACGGCGCCGTGACGCTCGACACCAACAGGATCTTCCTCGGCGAGTGCGCGACCAACGGTGGAACGACGTCCGGCACGACCAACGGTGGAACCACGACCGGCACGACCACCGGCACGACCAACGGTGGAACCACTACTGGCACGACCACCGGAACCACTACTGGCACGACCACCGGCACGACCACCGGAACCACGTCTGGCACGACCACCGGCACGACCAGTGGCGGCGCGGTCGGACCCATCGTCAGCATCGTGGGCGGAAGTATCTCCGGCAACACCTCCGGGAACACGCAGGGCAATACCTCCGGGATCACCGCGGGCAACACCGCTGGGAACAGCACCGGCGGGAACACGCAGGGCAACACCGGCGGGAACGCCACCAGCGGGAACACGCAGGGCAACACCGCCGGGAACACCACCGGCGGGCACGGCCACAAGCCTGGCAAGCCCGGTAAGCCGGACCACGGCGGCAAGCCTGGTTGGCCTGGCCACCACGACAAGCCTGGCGGGCCGGACCACGGCGGCAAGCCTGGCCATGGGCACGAGGAAGGGCCCGGCAAGCCTGGCCATGGGCACGAGGAAGGGCCCGGGAAGCCCGGCCACGGCGAAGGGCATGACGCCTACGGCTACGGCGACAAGCCCGCGACCCACAAGGGCTAAGCAGCACACTGCCGTAAGCCCGCTCATCGAATGATGGTGCACGGCGGAACCCCCGTCGGATCCGCCGTGCACCATCGGTAACAGGCAGAAAAACGTCAGGCGCGAGTAGTTCAAATGGGAAAGACAGGGTGGGCGGTGTCGAGCGGCATTAGATCAGCGGACGTGAAGGAACTCCGGCAGTCCGATTCCGGCCCGGCCCCGCAGGAACGTCATGACGAAGTGGTCGTCTCCGGCGGGCGGCAGCTAGGCGCCCGTGCGCTGAGGGCCGGGCTGCGCACCGTCGTGGTTCTGTGTCTGGTCGCGACTCTCGCCCATGTCGTTCTGGTGTTCCTTCACGTGGCGCCCGCCAACACCGTCTCAAAGAGATACAGCCCGGCGATCAACGCATGGGTATACCCCTACTTCGAACAGAATTGGCGCCTATTCGCCCCGGACCCCGACTCCGCCAACAGGCAAATCCTGGTGAGAACCGCACACACAGGCCCTGACGGATCGGTCAAGGTCAGCACCTGGTTCGACCTGACTGCCGTGGATAATTCCACAGTCGAGCACAATGCGTTCCCAAGCCATACGACGCAGAACCTTTTGCGCCGCGCCTGGACCTCCTACACCGAAACACACGGAGGAGACGACAAGGCGCGCACGGAACGCGCCGTAATGATCCAGAAGTATCTGAGTAACATTGCCGCAGACCGCGTCGCTGCGCACAACGGCGGCGCATTCGACTTCATTCAGCTTCGCGTCGTCACAAGGCCCATCGCCGCACCCGGCGCCGCAGGCGGCGACCGCCCGCCGAAGCCCGCCGAGGACCGGCTTCTGCCCTGGTGGAAGGTGAGAGCTCATGGGAAATGAGCAGACCCCGCAGGCCGCCCCCGCGACACCAGCACCCCAGCGGCCAACGAGCCAAGAGACGGTTTCCGCCGGCGTTGCGCAGTGGACCGTCGACCGGATCCACGCTCTGTGGGACCTAGTGGCCGGCCGCCCAGTGTCCCTGTACGCCGCGTCGGTGCTGCGCATCGGCTACGGACTGCTCTACCTGATCTTCCTGCTGCGCGAGTTTCCGCACCGCGACGAGATCTGGGGCCCCGGATCCCCGTGGACCCCCGCGCTGGCGCGACAGCTCTTCGACCAGACGGGGTGGAACAGCATCCTGACCCTCTCCGACAGCCGCGCCTACTTCGAACTCTGCTACGTGATGGCCATCGTCACCTCCGCTCTGTTCATGCTCGGCTGGCGGACCCGCGTCATGTCCGTCCTCTTCGCCGTCGTGGTGATCTCGTTCCATGCCCGAGCGATCTTCATGACGGACGGAGGCGACAACCTGGTCCTGCTGATGGCGGTCTACCTCGTTCTTACCGCGTGCGGTCGGCGCTGGTCCCTGGACGCACGCAGACACCGGCTCAAAGCGGCTCGCGCGGGCGACGAGCCGGAACCCGTGAGGAGCTCAATCTGGCAGCAACTGCGGGACGCCCGAGCCACCTTGGTGACAGTGGTGCACAACTGCGGCATCTTCGTCATCGCGGCACAGGTTTGCTTCCTCTACGGATCAACCGGCCTGTACAAGGTCCAGGGCGCTTCCTGGGGCAACGGCACCGCTCTCCACTACGTTCTGAACCTCGAACTCTTCCAGCCCTGGCCCGCACTCTCCCACCTCGCGGACGAGTTCCCGATCCCGATCGCGATCGCCGGCTACATGACGGTGCTCCTGCAGGTCGCCTTCCCCTTCGTGCTCTTCGGCAGGCTCAAGTACCCCGTCCTCACCCTGCTGCTGTGCATGCACATCGGCATCGCCGTACTCATGGGACTGCCCCTCTTTTCCGGCGCGATGATCATCGCGGACGCCGTGTTCCTTCCCGACCGCTTCTACACCTTCCTGCCCCACCTGTGCCGACGCGTCGCACAGCGGACAGGCACGTGGCGGCCGGCCCGCGGGCCGGCCGCAGGATCCGGATCCGTACCTCCGCAGGGCAGGCCCGGCCGGACCAGCTCGCAGGATCGAACCGATCCGGCAGAGCAGAAGAACACCACACTCGCGACCGAGCGGAGCTGACCAACACCGCTCTGTCGACGCAGGGCAGCCGGCACAGCCGGCCGCCCTGCCAATGACACTGCGGCGAGCATTTGGCTTCGCTCTCTACAGGCCGCCATGTGGCCGGAGGACGGCTGGGTGCTCAGCGTCGACCAGCGCGCCCCTCGATCGGATGGAGCCACCTCGATCTGTCTCTGCCCGCCCGCAGGGGGTTCAGGGTGGACCGACGGCGCAATGGCCCTTACGAAGAGCGTGGACTCGGGCACCGTGCGCGGAAGAGTGTGCTGTGCTCACTGATCTTCTAGCGCACGGCTGGGGGGCCGCGCCCGTTGACGGGAACTCTTACACGTTTGCCAAGCGCGCATCTCAACACAGGAATCTCCATATCGTCCGCCCGGTAATCCGAAATGAAGTGATCTCGACCGCATGAATGAAGCGGTCTCGATCGCCCGCATCACCAGTGGCGCATGGAACGGCGGTCAACGAGAAAGTCGCGACAACGCCCTTGCCGCGGCCTCAAGTCCACCTTCTGCTACGCCAGATAGGCGGAATGCGGCAGCCGGTCACGCGCGGCCCCGACGGCTCAGTACAGAATGTGAGCTCACTGAATCTGATCATGGCAGTCTGCTGACCGGCAGAGGGCCCTGGGGCCGGAGGTACACCACCCATGGGGGCAAGCGTCAATCCCACTGTCAGGAAACGCCGTCTGGGCGCCGAGCTACGCCGGCTCCGCAAGGTTAGCGGCCTGACCAGTACGGAAGTGGCAGAACGACTCCTGGTATCCCAGCCCAAGATCAGTCGCCTGGAGAACGGCCACTGCGCCATCAGTCCCCGCGATGTGCGCGACATGTGCGCGATCTACGACGTGACGGACCAGCAGGTCGTCGACTCTCTGATGCGGATGGCAAAAGAATCGGGACAGCAGGGGTGGTGGAATTCCTACGGCGACATTCCTTACAGCGTCTATATCGGCCTGGAGATGGACGCCGCCTCCATCCACGCCTACGAGCCCATGGTAATCCCCGGCCTGATGCAGACTCCCGCCTACGCCCAAGCGGTCATCGAAAATACGATCCCCCTGGTGACTGCCGAACAGGCCGCTATACGCCTTAAGGTGCGGCTGCGCCGCCAGCACCGGATCTACGAACCGGCCTGCCCGTTGCGTCTGGGGGTCGTCCTGGACGAATCGGCTCTGCGGCGCGTCGTCGGCAGTCCCGACATCATGCGTGAACAACTCGAGCACCTGAACGCACTCAGCGGCGAGCCGCACATCACCGTGCAGGTCCTCCCCTGCAACGTGGGAGCCCACCCTGGCCTCTCAGGACAGTTCTCCATCCTGAGGTTCGCCGACAGCCCCGAGGCAGGAGTGGTCTACCTGGAAGGATCCACCAGCGACCTCTACCTGGAGAAACGATCCGACCTGGAGCATTACGAGGCCATGTACGCCCACCTGCAGGCCCTGGCCCTCAGCCCGGACAGCACCCGCCACTTCATCGCCGACACCATCAAGAGCTACATCGACACAGTGGCTTCCGCGCTCGGTAAAGACCGCCGACGAGATCCTCGAACGCCTCGCCAGGTATCTGAACAGAAATTCTGACTCAGAAGACTAGTGTCCTGAGTCGTAGGTTCGTCGTTGGTTGGGTGTGACTCGTCCTGGACCGAAGCTTCCGCCGTTGTCCGTGACCGATGCCCAACGGGCCGTGCTTGAGGGATGGGTGCGTCGACGTTCGACGGCTCAGGCATTGGCGCTGAGGTCTCGGATCGTCCTGACGTGCGCGGAGGGGCATTCGATCGCGGAGGTGTCCCGTCGCCTCGGGATCGCTTCCGACACGGTCCGCACCTGGCGACGCCGGTTCCTCGACCGCGGTCTGGAGGGTATGCACGACGAGCCTCGGCCGGGTGTCCCGAGGAAGATCACCGATGCGGATGTCGAGCGGGTGATCGTCAAAACGCTGGAAGAGACACCGAAGAACGCGACGCACTGGTCGACGAGGTCGATGGCCGCGGCGACCGGGATGTCACAGTCGGCCATCTCGAGGATCTGGCGGGCATTCGCTTTGGCCCCGCACCGCTCGCAGACGTTCAAGCTGTCCACGGATCCGCTGTTCATCGACAAGGTCCGCGATGTCGTCGGCCTCTACCTGGACCCGCCGGAGAAGGCCCTGGTCCTCTGCGTGGACGAGAAGTCGCAGATCCAGGCCCTGGACCGGTCCCAGCCGGTCCTGCCGATGATGCCCGGCGTTCCCGAACGGCGCAGCCACGACTACATCCGCGCCGGCACCACCACCCTCTTCGCCGCCCTCGAAGTGGCGACCGGCAAGGTCATCGGCTCACTGCACCGCCGGCACCGGGCCGCGGAGTTCAAGAAGTTCCTCGCCAAGCTCGACAAGGAGGTCCCGGCCGGCCTCGAGGTCCATCTGATCCTTGACAACTACGCGACCCACAAGACACCCGACATCAAGCGTTGGCTGCTGGCGCACCCGCGTTTCCACCTGCACTTCACGCCGACCAGTGCGTCGTGGCTGAACCTGGTAGAGCGGTGGTTCGCCGAGCTCACACAGAAGAAGCTCAAGCGCGGGGTCCACCGCTCCGTTCAAGCCCTCGAACGCGACATCCGGTCCTGGCTCGCCGACTGGAACGACCAACCCCGGCCCTTCGTCTGGACCAAGACAGCCGACGAGATCCTCGACAAAGTCGCCGCCTACTGCTACCGAATCTCTGACTCAGGACACTAGGGCGTTTCTTTCGGATCAGTCAGTGGACCAGGCCTGAGGTGAGAGGGACGGGCTAAAGCGTGTTGCAGAAGGCTGCCATTGGGCAGGTCAGGGCCGGGGTCCGATTCTGTTCACGCGGCCCTGGCGAGGTTGTGCATATGGGCCACGGCCTGGACTGGTCGTGAGGTCGTTGCCGCGCTGTCGGCAGTCGCGGAGGATCTTGTAGTGCTTCATCCGGGCGAAGGCGTGCTCGACGCGGGCACGTACCCGGCGATGCTCCGCGTTGTCCGCCTGCTCGCCCGGCAACAGCGGGCGGTGCGGGCGTTTGCGGTGCGGGACGAGCCCGGTGTTGATATAGGCACCGTCGCCCGGCCCAGGGAGCTTGACCCCGAATCTTGGACACGGCTTATTGCGGCTGGGGCCAGCGTAGTTGGTGGTGCGACGAACGCCGCCTCGAAGGCGATTGGACTGCGCTGTCCGAGGCTCGAGTGACGGCGTCGGGTGTTGTAGCGGTGCAGCCAGCGGAACGCGTCGAGGCGGGCCTCGCGCGCGCTCGTCCAGCCCTTCGCACCCTGGAGAACTTCCCGCTTGAACGTTGCGTTGAGGGATTTGGCGAGCGCGTTGTCCGCGTTGCTGCCGACGGCACTCATGGACTGACGCACCCTGGCCGTTTGGCAGGCCGCGGCGAACACGGCGGACGTGTACTGCGCCCCGTGGTCGGTGTGCATGCTGGTGCCAGCCAGGCTGCCGCGACTGCGTTCGGCCGTGGCAAGGGCGTCGGTGACCAGCTCGGTGCGCATGTGATCGGCGATCGCCCAGCCGGCCAGGCGGCGGAGGGCGAGGTCGATCACAGTGGCGAGGTAGCAGAATTTCCCGTTGCCGATGCTCAAGTAGGTGATGTCGCCGCCGTACTTGGTGTTCGGCAGCTTCGCGGTGAAGGCGTCCGATGGGATCCGGTGCCATCGCCGCGGCGGGGTCGGCGATGGTGGTGCGGTGTCTGCGGCGCAGGCGGAAGCCTGCGAGTCCGATGCCGCGCATGACACGGGCGACCCGCTCGTGGTTCACGCGCGCGCCGTCCTCGCGGAGCTCCGCGGTGACCCTGGGGACGCCGTAAGTGCCGTCCGACTCGCGGTGAACAACCCGTATTCGCGCCGCGAGCTTGGTATCAGCGACCTGACGGGCGGCTCTGGCCGAAGCAGTCCTACGCCAGTAGTAGAAGCTGGAGCGGGCGATGCCCAGGAGGGGGCACAGCCGCTTCACGCCGAAGGCGTCCTGGTGGTCGGCGACGAACTGGAAGCGGTTCACCAGCGCGTCGCCCCGGCGAAATAGCGGGCGCCTTGCGCAGGAAGTCCCGCTCCTCCTCAAGATCGCGGACCTGCTTGCGCAACGCCGCATTCTCCGCCTCCAGCGGCGTCTGCGGAGCCGGCGCCGACTCGGTCCTCGCCGACCGTCGGCCGGCTCCGGCCGCCCGGATCCAGTTCCTCAACGTCTCGGGATTGACTCCCGGATCAGCAGCGATCGACCTGATCGTTGCCCCGGGCCGCGACTGGTACAGCGCGACCGCGTCCGCCTTGAGCTGAGGCGGGTAGTGCTTCATGACCAAGGGACATCCGTTCTCCTGGACCCTAAAGATCCAAGTGTCTCGAGTGTCCAGGATCCGGGGTCAAGACCCCATGGTCCAGCGGGCCTGGCCCTTGCGGTGGGGTCCAGGGACATGATTGTCATGTAGACGCACTTCAGGGCGGCCTGCTCGTTGGGGAAGTGGCCGCGGGCCTTGACCGCCCGGCGGATCCTGGCGTTGACGGACTCGATTGCGTTCGTCGTGCAGACGATGCGGCGGATCTCGGTGTCGAAGCGGAGGAACGGGGTGAACTCCTCCTGTCCCAACAGCGCGTTCGCTAGCGGAGGCTGCGTCAAACCTGTCGGTGTGGACCGCCCCCGGTCAGGCGCCGGTGGCGGCCGGGACGGGGTCCGGACCGGGTCCGGAGTCGATGATCTGTGCGAGCAGGTTGAAGCCGGGACGGTCCACGGGTCGGATATTGGCGTTGAGGATGACGACTGCGGCTCGGTGTTCGGGGGCTATGGCCAGCAGGCTGCGGTAGCCGCCGGTGCCGCCGCTGTGGAACAGGATCCGGTGCTGGCTGCGGGGCAGGTTGGCCGCGATCCAGCCGGGATGGATGGCGGCTCTGGCGTTGATGCGGTGGGCGGTGGTGTGGGTGAGAGCGATGGCTTCGGCGAGTTCTTCGGGTGCAGGGCTGATCTGGGCCCGGGCCAGCGTGAGCAGGTCGGGCACGGTGGAATGCAGGCCGCCGGCGCCGGCGAGGGCGGCCAAGTGCCAGGGTGGGCGGGGGCGGCCGGTGCGGGAGTGGCCGGCGGCCAGTCGTGCGGTGCGTCCGGGGTCGAGAACCACGTGGGTGTCGGTCATGCCGAGGGGCCGGCAGATCTCGGCCTGAATAAGCGTGTCGTAGTCGGTGCCGGTGTGGCGTGCCAGGGCGAGCCCGAGCAGGCCGGCGCCGAAGTTGGAGTAGCGGAAGCGGGTACCGGGCACCGACCGCAAACGGGTGCGCCGCAATCCGTCCATCAGGAGCTCGCCCGTGCAGCCGGCGTAGGGGTCCGATCGGAACAGGCCTCGCGGCAGGAGGCCTTTGGGTAGTCGGGGCAGGCCGGAAGTGTGGCAGGCCAGGTGAGCCAGCTTGATGACCTCACCGCCGCGTTCCGGAGCCGTGATGTCGCGGGGTAGCAGGTCGCGAAGCGGTTGGTCCAGCCCCACGGCGCCACGCACGGTGAGCTGGGCCAGGGCCAGAGCGGTGAACGTCTTGGTGACGGAACCGATCTCGAACAGCGTGCCGGGGTCTGCGCCGTGCAGTGCGGACTGTCCGCCCCGGACGGCACCCACCACGACGACGCCACGTTGTCGGGCGCCGAGCCGCTCCGCCGTTCGTCGTACCAGATCATCGAGGAGCGAGGTCATGATCGTCAGGCCTCCGTCCGGCCGAACAGGCGTCGGCCGCCGTACTTCTTGTGTACGGCCTGCTTTGAGACCCCCAGCGCCTCGGCGATCTGCGTCCACGTTGTCCCTGCCACCCGCGCCCGGTGCACGAGAACCTCTTCCTGTCCTTCCAGGCGGTGGCGCAGCGCGGCTGCCTCGCGCAGTGCTTCGATGGGATCGGTGTTCTCGGTGATCGACGAAATATCAACTTCGGTCATGCGTCAACCTTAGTTGACCCTGCCCTCGATCGTCAATCTAAGTTGACGGTATCGGCGAGGTGCCGAGAGTTGTCGCAATCGGAGGAGTCAGAGGGCATGCGATGTCTTCATCCTCAACCATCGTCATGCTCGCGCAATCGCCCTGCGCGAGTACCGACCACCGGCGTGAAGCGGACCGTAGCCAGGCGCCCCTCCCGTGATTGACGATCTTTCAGCGAACCCCTGCCCCGGGGACGATTACTGTGCTGGCCGACCATGATCGTTCTCAGCGCCAACGGCTGTACCGATGTTCCCCAAGGCCGGACCTGGGCAGCGAATCGCCGCCCGTTCTGGTCAGCACCGGCGCCGGCACCACGACCCTCATGCGCACCCTCGCAGCCCAGCTCCTGCACCACGGAGTCCACGCCGTGTTCATCGATCCCAAGCAGATCTCCCACCAGTGGGCGAAGGGCCTGCCGACGGTGACCTACCGCGCCCCCTTGTCGAGATCGGCGGGGCCGCCAAGGCCGGACGTTCCGACAGCAAGTTGGGGCACGTTCTACACCGGAGCCAAGACAAGCTCGGACGGGGGCGTAGTTCGGGTGCGGTGGGGGCTGGCCGGTGGTGATCAGTTGGGTGCACAGGTAGCGGAGTTTGATGTTGCGGTGCTGGGAGGCGGCGTCCACTTCGCGGCCAGAACCCTCAGCATGCCCAACGTCATAGGGTCTTGCCCCTCAAGTGGCCGACGGAAGACCACCCCTGCTGCCGCAGTCTCTCGAACCCGTCCAGGAGGAGATCCAGCGCGAACTCGAACTCGAACTGATCGTCACAACCCTGGCCCACCACGGACCCCTCGTCATGAGCCGCCGCGGCAGCCAGCTCCATCACGTACGGGTACTCCTCAGCGTCCTCCGGGGAGGCGGCCGTCTGCGCTCGCGGGTCGGGGGCGGGTGAAGCGTCGAACAGCTCCTGCGTGATGCCCATCATGCGGCTGCCCAGAGCGTGCATCACATGGTGCGTCAGATCGACGGAGAAGCCACCGGTTCGGAACATGCCGATCACGGAGTCCATGTACGCAAGCACGACCGGTGTCGGGCTGCTTCGCGACTGGATCACTTGGGCCGCCCAAGGATGTCCGAGGAGAGCGCGTCGCGCCGAGAGGATCCTGTGGCGTACCGCGCTCTTCCAGTTGGATCCCGGGACCGGTGGATCGATCTCGCCCACGACGACATCAACCATGCCGTCCAGGAGTTGCTCCTTGTTCGAGACGTGCTTGTAGAGCGCCATCGGTACTACGCCTAGCTCCTTCGCGAGCTTGCGCATGCTCAGCGCTTCGATCCCGATGCCATCGGCGAGCGCAACAGCCGCCCGCAGCACCCGGTCCCTGGTCAGAGGGGTTCGGGGCACTGTCTCCGTCTGCTGAGCCATATCTACACCAGCTCCTCGCGATGCGTCGTGTCAGCGCTTCGGCTTGACGAGTGTACGTCGTACACCTACCGTGAGCCTTCGGTGTACGCCGTACACCATTCTATGGGGGTGGGTCCTGGTGGTATCAACCAGAAGAACCGCGGTCGTCGCAGGTGCGTTCTTCCTTGTCACCGAGGTGGCCGCTATCGGCGGGCTCGCGCTGTACGGCCCTGTCCTGCAGGACGCGGACTACGTCGTCGGTCCCGGTGCCGACACGCGGGTGTTCCTCGGCGCACTGTTCGAAATCGTCCTGGCAGCGGCCGTCGTCGGCACTGGAGTCGTGCTGTTTCCGGTCCTCAAGAAGCAGAACGAGGGGGCAGCGCTGGGCTATGTGTGCGCCCGCCTTCTCGAAGCCGCCGTCATCATCGTCGGCATCATCAGCGTTCTGTCGGTCGTGAAGCTGCGCAGGGAGTTCGAGGGAGCGGCGGACAGCGATGCCGCCTCGCTCGTCACCGCCGGCAAGACCCTGGTGGCCATCCATGACTGGACGTTCCTCATGGGGCCCAACTTTATTTTGGGAGCGAACTCCCTGATACTTGCGTGGTTGATGTATCGCGCCGGGCTCGTCCCACGGTTCATTGCCGTATTGGGGCTCGTAGGGGGTGCGTTGATCTGCGCTTCGGCGACCGGAGTGATGTTCGGGCTGTACGAGCAGGTCTCCGTGGCGGGTGCGGTCGCGGCGATCCCCGTGTTCGCGTGGGAAGTGAGTCTTGCCATCTGGCTCATCGTCAAGGGCTTCAAACCGGCTGCCCTCCTCGACGGGGGCAGCGAAGGGAAGAGGCGCATTACCCCGTAGCCGGGTGACGGAACATCAATACATGCTTCTGCTCCGGCGCGGCGGTGAGGGCGCGGGTGCGGCAGGGCGCCGACGTCCCCCTGGCTGCCGTCGACATCGTCGATGCGGCGACGTGATCCGCTGCGCGTTCCAGCACTGGCACCTGCTCGCCGAAGCGCGCCGCCACCTTGACCACGTTGTGCGCGGCCGCCGGGGATCGGCACGATCGGCGCATGGGAGACCGAGGTCGTCCTGCCGGTCCCGGGAACGTTCAATACCCCCGCCAAGGGCAGCCTGCGCGCGGACGCGGTCCTGATGGCCCTGGAGGCCGGGCTGCCGGTGCTGTTCGTCGAGGTCGACAACGGCACCGAGACCCGCCCGCTCCTGGCGAAGAAACTTACCGACTACCGCCGCTTCTTCCGCCGCATCCTCAAGGACACCGACCAGCGCGAGATCTCCCTCTGGTGCACCCTCTACGACAACAACGTGACAGCACCCGCGCAGGCTGACGACCGGCGGCGTGTACGACCCGGACGGTGACGCCGTCGTCCAGGAGGAGCGCGCCGCCGAAGCCGCGGCCGCCGCCGCGCGGGAAGCCGAGCTGCGCGAGGCACAGTGGATCGCAGCCCGCGCGATGAGCTCCAGGCGCTGCGCAGGCTGGGCACGCTGGAGCAGGCCGAGCCTCGCAAGGGTGACGAAGCCGTCCGCGACGAGCTCACCTGCCGCGCCGGGTCGTACGTGCAGACGGATGTCGACGCGTGGCTCGCGCACGCCCTTGCCGCGCATCTGGGGCACTACGCGGATCGGGCCGCCCGCGAAGCCGCCGCCGGCTTTCTGGCGCCGCCGGTCCTCGCCCACGCCGCGCTGCTCGCCGCGCTCGCCCGGCTCACCCCGGGCGCCGCCGTCGACCAGCTGGCGCTCGCGGCCCGGCTCACCGCTGCCGACTCCGAGTCCGTCGGCGGCCTCGCCGCCTTCCTCACCCGCGCAGTCACCACGGGGAGCCTGGCATGAATCACGGCCAGGAGCATGAGGTCGTCGCGGTCTGGGGGGAGCACAGCGCCATCGGCCACCCACTACGAGGAACTGCGCGCCGACGGGACGGTCGATGGCTGGACGGAGCCCCCGTTCGGTGAGACCCGCTACCCGGGCGAGGACGACCGACTACAAGTCGATCTGCGACTGCCCGCGCGTCCCCGCTATGTTCTGCACGACTTGCGCCGACTGCGCCACCTGCCGACCGTGCTGGTGCCCGCCCTGGGACATGCTCACGTTCGGCAACCCCGCAGACCCTCAGACAGCTGGGGGAGGCCTGTGAGGAAGCTGGGGGACTGGGGCCCAAAACCCCGGTACGCCTGCGATGCCTGGGGGACTGTGAGCCCGTTTCCTCCAATCCAGGGTGTAGGCGGCTGGGTCCGGTCCTCGCAAGGGCCGGGGTGAGCGGCCGACAACGGGCAGCGGAACGCCTTTGGCGCTCACGGTCCTTGAGACCCGCTCTGAGACTAGCGCCGCCGCCCACCGGTGGGTCCGTGGCGGTGTCGTGGGTGTCGGGCACGCCTGTGGTCAGCCTGGCCCTAGAGGTCTCCCGATAGAGCGGCGAGGCCCGGCGCCTTCGCCGCCGTCACGGCACCCGCCACCGTCCGTGCTTCGCGGTGATGACGCGGGCGCCGGGCTGATGCCTGCGTTTCCCCGGGCCCATCGAGGCCTCTGTCAAGAGCGGCACAGCCCGGCGCCTTCGTGATCATCGCGAAACTCACGGCGGGCAGCCAGACGTCGACCGTCACGGCGCGAGCCCGCCCCAGGGTCGATCTCTTGTCCATCCGCGAGCCTGCGAGCTCTGCAGACAGATTGAGCCCCTGGGGTGCGCTGGTGTCGCGAACGGCTACTGAGATGGCGGACCTGTGAGTCCTGGGATTAGGGCGCCGCGTGACCCGCATGTGCTCGTGACCTGCACAAACGAATGGATCTGGGGAGGACAGCTTGACCGTGTTCTGTGGCATCGACTGGGCGGAGTGCCACCACGACGTCGCCGTCATCAACGACACCGGCACCCTGCTCGCCAAGGCTCGCATCAGCGACGACGCGGCCGGCTACAGCAAGCTCCTGGACCTCCTGGCCGAACACGGCGACAGCCCGGAGCCCCCCCATACCCGTGGCCATCGAAACCAGCCGCGGCCCTGCTCATGGCCGCCCTGCGCACCGGCAGCCGCAAGGTCTTCGCGATCAACCCGCTCGCCGCCTCCCGCTACCGCGACCGGCACGGTGTCAGCCGCAAGAAGTCCGACCCCGGCGACGCCCTGGTCCTGGCGAACATCCTGCGCACTGACATGCACGCCCATCGCCCGCTGCCCGCCGACAGCGAACTCCCCCAGGCCATCACCGTGGTGGCCCGAGCCCAGCAGGACTCCGTCTGGAGCCGCCAGCAGGTCGCCAACCAGGTCCGCTTGCTGCTGCGCGAGTACTACCCCGCAGCCCTGCACGCCTTCCAGGCAAGGAAGTCGGCCTGACCAGGGCAGACGCACGGATGTGCTCACACTCGCCCCGGCCCCGGCGAAGGCCGCGAAACTCACCCTCGCCCAGCTGCGCGCCGCCCTCAAGCGCAGCGGCCGAACCCGCGCCTTCGACACCGAGACCGCGCGCCTGCGGGACATCTTCCGCTCCGAGTACGCCCGGCAGCTCCCGGCCGTCGAGGACGCGTTCGGCCACCAGCTCCTGGCCCTACTCAGGCAGTTGGACGCCACCAGCCAGGCCGCGGACGATCTCGCCGCGGCCGCCGAAGCCGCCTTCAATCAGCACGCCGACAGCGAGATCCTGCTCAGTTTCCCCGTTCTCGGTCCTCTGCTCGCAGCCCGCATCCTTGCTGAGATCGGCGACGACCGGACCTGCTTCGCCGACGCCAGAGTGCTCAAGTCCTACGCCGGCTCCGCCCCGATCACCCGCGCCTCCGGCATGAAACGCTCAGATTCACCGCGTGACTGAGCCTTCCTACCTCGCCGCGGTCCGGGAGTCACACGACACCGTGGCCGACGACTACGCTGCCCTCGTCAAGTCTCCTTCTGAGCTGGACCCGTTGTCGCGCTCGATGCTGGCCGCGTTCGCCGAACTGGTGCGGGCATCTGGCCGAGGACCGGTCGCGGACGTGGGCTGCGGCCCGGGCAAAGTGACGGCACACCTGGCCGGACTTGGGGTATCTCCACTCGGCATTGACGTGTCCCCGAAGATGATCGAACTGGCTCGAAGCGCCTATCCGGACCTGCGCTTCTCCGTGGGTTCCATGACCGCGCTGCAGACCGAAGACGACACGCTCGGCGGCATCCTGGCCTACTACTCCACCCACCACACGCCTCCGGAATTGTTACCGGTCGTGTTCGCCGAGTTCCACCGCACCCTGGCGCCGGGCGGACACCTTCTCCTCGTCGGCCACGTGGGCACCGGTGAGCACCGCCGTCCGGCACACGCCTACGGCGGCCACCCCGTGTCCTACGAGTCCTATCGCCTGCCCACAGACCGGCTCGGCAACCTGCTGAACCTGGCCGGGTTCACCATCACCGCTCGGCGGTGCAGGAGCCCGACGCAGAACTGAACTGGAAGATCGCCAGCTTCCTCGCCCACAAGCCGACTACCGAGGAGGCCAGCTTGACTTCTTAGCCCCCTGAGATGTCTTGGCAGACGCGTCCCTATGGGCGCGGGTCCCCGATGAGCCGCCGCACCCGCCCGGCGACCGGAGCGGGAGAACGGCGCCGGTGCGCCGAGGGACCAGCGCGCCGGGGGAGGGGACCAGCAGCGGGGCCGCGAACCGTCGGCGTTCAGCAAGAGCCAGTCGGACTTGGCCTGCTTGCCCGAGACGTGCCACGTGAGTAAGGGCAGTTCGGCAGGGCCGGGCTTCCTCGCTGACCCGGACTTCGGTGCGGAGCTCGGCGGACTGGCCCAGGGCGAGGTTCAGGGGCACGTTCCTGCACAGGGAGCTGGTGCGTTCGCCGGGGTCGACGGTGCAGGGGGTTTCGATGGTCCGGCCGTGGCGGTCCTGGTAGATGACGTTGAAGTGCCACCGCACATGGGCCGGGCCCCTGATTTCCGGAGGACCCGAGCTGGTCGATGAGGGCCCGTCAATCGATCGGTGTAATCAGGTGGTTGGGGTTACTGGCGGGCTGCTGGCTTCGTTGATCTCTAGGAACAGCGTTTGGCGACCGGTTCCGGAGGCAGTTAGTGATCACCTGGCTCACGGATCTCGATGAGAAACGACGGCACTGTCGTTTCCACGAACGTGGGACGGCCAGCCTCTCCGTCAGAGCGGCTGGCCGCCGAAGGGGTCGCCGGAGCCGGGCTTGAACGTCGTGCCGAGGTCGTACTGCGCGATCCCGAAAGGTAGAAAATCGGCATCGGCAAGGACGCGGTAGAGGAACTCAGAGGTGGACATGTCGTACCGGTGCCATGCGCCGCCGTCATCGGACCGCGCAAGGACGGGGTAATCGCCCGGCCGCTCGGCATCGATCAGCCAGCAGTACTCGTCGGCCCATTCGGTGGAGCCCCACTCAACCAGCCCCTTGCCGCCCGGCGCGTAGATCGCATGGAGATCGACAGCGGAGACGTCTCCGAGCTTGCTGTCCTGGTCGACCGACAGGGAGACCCGCCACTGTGTCAGGAAGTCGAACGAGACGCCCTCGTCGTGCCCCAGAAAGTAGACGGAATCACTGAAGACGCCGCCGCCGAACACCTCGTAGAGCTCCTTGTAGTCCGCCGGCAGCGGAACCCGCAGCTCTCCCTCGATCGCCGCCCAGTCGACGGAGATCCCGAGCGGCTCCCACCCGGTCAGTTCGATCACTCGCTGAACCCACATACAACAAACTTTTAGCACCGGTCTTCGTTCCGACGTCCCTCAACCCCCTCGTCGCTCACGTCAAGATCGGCAGCTATCGCACTCAGCCGACCTTGGCGGGTTCCTCAGCCCGGGCTCGTATGCCGGCGAGGCGATAGGAGTCATTGCCGGTCTCGATGATGGTGCCGTTGAAGGTGAGGCGGTCGACGATGGCCGCGCAGAGCCGGGGGTCGGTGAAGGTCTTGGTCCACCGCCGAACGATTCGTTCGAGCGCGTCCATCGATCCTGGCGGGCCGGTGCTGCACCGCCCGCTGGCGGATGCATGGGCGGGGCGATTCGCGGACGCCACACCGGCCGGGAAATCCGCTCGGCAGCACACAGCAGCACAAGGCACAGTGGCCCCATGAATGAACGAGGGCTGGACCACGACGGAACGATCGCACGCGAAGGCGCACTGGACCGAGTGCCGGCAGCGTTCGTTCCCGTCGTCGATGCCGCCCGCGCTCATATCACCGAAACGTTCGGCAGAACGCGCCTGCACAGCGCCTACCTCTACGGCAGCATCCCCCGTGGCACCGCCACCCCCGGAGTCTCCGACCTCGACCTCCAGCTCGCCCTCCACGACGAGCCCACCGAAACCGACCGCGCTGACGCCAAGGCAATTGAGGCCGTACTCGACTGTGCATTCCCGCAGATCGATGGCGTCGGGATCCTGCTGACCAGCACGCGGGTTCTGCTCAGCGACGTCGAACGTCACGATGGCGGATTCTTCATCGCCTGCCTCTGCACCCCGTTGCTGGGCCCTGATCTCGCAGAACAACTGCCCCGTTACCGCCCCACAGACCTACTCGCGCGGGAGACCAACGGTGACCTCGCCCGAGTGCTTCCACACTGGCGTGCCAAAGCAGGCGAAGCCACCACGGACGCCGATCGCCGGATTCTCAGCCGTCTCGTCGGCCGTCGTATCGTCCGCACAGGATTCACCCTGATCATGCCCCGATGGGGCGGCTGGACCAGCTACCTCAACCAATCCGCCGAACTCTTCGGCCGCTACTACCCCGAGCGCGTCGAGCAGATGCGTGTCGCCGCGTCCGTTGGCCGCGCATCCTCACCCGACCCGGCGGTGCTCGGGATGCTCATCAACGACCTCGGCCCTTGGCTCGCAGCCGAATACACAGCCGTGTACGGCGAGAAAGCCCCGCGTCCCTGACGGGCAGCCCACATCATGACTCGACCTTCTCAGCAGCCACTTAGCACAGACCTTGGGGAGTGGTCACGGAATGGTTACTGAAGCAGGATCATCTTGCGGAGTAGCTCGAATCCGGCGCGCCCGTAGAGCTGCCTTTTGATCTTCTTGATGCCGTTCACGGCACCTTCGGTGCCGCCGGAACTCCAATGCAGGGTGAGTCCGGCCGTCACGGCGTCGAGATCGCGGAGCAGGTGGAGTGCAAAGCCGGTGAGGCCAGGTAGTTGGCTGGCGTCGACGGCGTCGATCCAGGCGGGGTGTGTGGTGCCGAGGCGGTTGGTGAGTATCTCGCCGAAGCCGCGGACATATTCGGCGGCGGCATCCAGTTCGGGGCAGCGGGCCAGGACGTCCTTCAAGGCGGCGCGTTCTTCCTCGCTCAGGGCCGTGGGATGGCGGGTGAGCCAGCCAGTCACCTGTCGCACGGTCGGCGGCGGAGGCAGCGCCTTCGGCGGTGCGGCGCGCAAGGTGGCGATGTAGGCACGGACCATCTGGTAGGTGACGGGGGGATGCTCGGTGAGCAGTTCGCGATGCAGTGGGTGACGCTGGTGCATCCCGCGGCGAATCGCCGCTCCAGGTAGGGCTTGTAGGGGTCCGGCCGACTGGGCCGGGGCCGGTTTTTGCGCAGGGTCTCTTGCCAGTTCGCGGCGCGGGCATACCGCAGCACGGTGTTGAGGCCCCAGCCCAGACGCCGGGCGATCGCCCGACGTGAGTGGCCCTGCGCGAGCAGTTCGTGGACCAGAGCGAGCGCGGCCTTCTTGCGCTGGCCCCTGCGTCCGTCGAGGACTGGGCCGGCGCGCACCGGGCTCGGACACCAGCAGCAGCGGAGCCACCGTGATCGTGCGCCGATGCACCCCGATGTACTCCCGCACCGAGGGCACGTACCGCTCCTCCCGCCACTACGCCTCCTCGCAGGTCGCCTCCGCGAAGGACGCGTACGAGGCCGCGAACCGCGCACACCACTCCGGCGCCGTCCCCACGACGGTGCGCCGCCACAAGTCCTCAAGAGCGGCACGGCGGGCGTCCGGACCGCCACCCCGGTGCCCTTGAGCACCTCGACCAGAGGATCAAGCACGGCCCGCACCTCAGACACAGACGCGTGCGCGCCGTCCCGGTCTAACCCGTCGTCGACCAGCGTGATGAACGCCCCCCAGCACGCCAGCAGTTCCAGCTCCGCCGACGAGGCCGAAGGCGCCACCGAACCCGCCATCCGACCGTGCCCCATCCCCGCCAGACGCCGCGCCTGCGCCGGATCCCCGACCAGGCCCCACTGCTTTGCCCACGCCCGCGCCCCGAGCTCGGCCCCCTGCCACCAGGCACTGCACACCCCCGGCCCCACCGGGATGCCGCCCCCACGCACCCCAGACGAGACACTCCAGTCCGTGCCAAGGAGGGACGCGGCTCGTTGCGCAGATAGTCGTTCATGTCCTGCCCACGCAGACCCAGCTATCTGGTAATGCCGGCTTGAGGCACTCCCCTCGTTCGCCTGTTCACCAGTTGGCTCGACGCTTCGATACGACCTAGGCGTAACTGCGCGCGAACCGCCGTCGCGCCAGGACATGTGTACGGGTTCCCCGCACTCCCTCTCTCGGAATCCAGGAACTGGTGCGCTTCAGCGCGAGCCCGCTCCGAGCTGCTGCGCCATGAATCCGGGGTCCTGGGTGTCGCCCGCCGTCTCGAGCGGCTGGGGGCACCACCCCAGCCAGCCGGCCAGCCGCTCGGTGTGTGGCTGGACCAAAGCCTCACGCAGATCGGTGCGCGGTTTTCGCCCTCACCTTGAGCCGAAACGGCCTCGACACCTCGGCGCGCACCGTCGTCCGCCTGGTCGGCCCGCGCACCGATGTCGCCTGGCGCGAACGCCGGCGCCTGGTGGGCCAGGCCGCTCTGCACCCGTTGACCGGACAGCAACACGCTGGCCTTGTGGCGACCTTGCCGCTCGCCTATCCGCCGCGCGCCCTCATCGACGTCACGGGATTCACGATCGGAGCGCACACGACATGACCTCCTCCGCCACCGCGTCTCGCTCGGGCACACCCAACGTCCCGCCGGCGTTCCCCAAACCGGCGCTCGCCGACCTCCCGGCCACCCACTGGCACGGCCACGACGGGCCGGACATGGTCCTGGCCGCGCCCGCTGCCGGCGTCAACCCCGGTCGGTGTTGCAGCCAGTAGGGGGAAGCGGAACCGCCGGGCCGGACCGTACGATGACCGCATGACCAGCACGATGCAGCCGTCGAGCCGTCGCCCCGCCGGGCGCGGCTTCGTGCTGCTGGTGCTGGCTGTGCTGGCCGGTGTGCTGGCGATGCACGGCCTCGGACCGGGGCCCGCTCCCGCGAAGGCGTCAGCGGCTGCCAGCGATCACGTCATGGCGATGGCTCACGACGGAGCCGCCCATCAGGTGGCGGGCGCCTGCTCGCACACCGATGGCGGAATGGGCCACGTGGACCATGCGGACGCCACGTGCGCGGCGGCCGGTGTCGGCGCTCCGTACGCGCCTCCCGCCCTGGGCGCGGCCCTGGATGCCGGGCCCGTATCCGTGGCGCTGCCCGGCAGCGCGGCGGGGACCTTCGAGAGCGGGCGGGCGCCGCCCGACCTGGCCGAACTGCAACTCCTGCGGATATAGGACCGCCCACGCGGCACCTCCTTGCCCCGGCGTGGGCCGGCGAGGGATGCCGCGCTCCGGCACGTCCTCATTCCGCATAGGCGCCCGCCCGCTCGGGCGGCGCATCAAGGAGTCGCACCACCATGAACACCAACCGTTCCCTCATCCGCCGCGGCGCCGCAGTCGCGGCAGTCAGTACGGCTGCACTGGTCCTCGCCGCCTGCGGGTCGAACGGCGACAGCTCGGCCGGGCACGACGGCCACGCCTCGAAGTCGCCGACCGCCTCGGCTTCGGCTCCGGCCGCGCAGGGGCAGCACAACGCCGCCGACGTCGCGTTCGCCAAGGGGATGATCCCCCACCACCGTCAGGCGGTGGAGATGGCCGACCTCGCGCCCACCAGGGCCGAGTCCGCCGAGGTCAAGAAGCTCGCCGACGAGATCAAGAAGGCGCAGGACCCGGAGATCAAGACGCTGTCGGGCTGGCTGACCTCCTGGGGCGAGCAGGTTCCCGCCGAGGGGGCCATGGACCACTCCGCGCACGACATGGTTGGGATGATGACGGCCGAGGAGATGGACAAGCTGAAGAACTCCTCGGACAAGGCGTTCGACACCGCCTTCATGGAAATGATGATCAAACATCACGAAGGCGCCGTGGCGATGGCGAAGACGGAGAAGGCCGAAGGCGCCTTCCCTGACGCCAAGACCATGGCCGACGCCATCATCACCTCGCAGACCGCCGAGATCACCAGGATGAACAATCTGCTCGGCAAGAGCTGACCCACCCCGGCGGAGGGGGGCCGGGCCTCCACGGCCGGGCACACCCCTCCGTCTTTTACTGACCTCACACCCCTCCCGGAATACCCCTGGGGGGTATATGGTTGCGGTACGGGTCCGCGGGAGCGGGGTCACACTGGACGGGATTGGGGATGACGGTCATGGACCACAGGGCACACCACACCAGCACCGCTCACGACCACACTGCGCACGAGGCGCACGCGGGTCACGCCGGGCACCAGGTGGGCACCGTGACCTGGGGTGCTGCCGCGAAGGCGACGCTGCACTGCCTGACCGGATGTGCGATCGGTGAGATTCTCGGCATGGTCATCGGTACCGCCCTGATGTGGGGCAACGTTCAGACGATGGTTCTGGCGATCACGCTGGCGTTCATCTTCGGCTACTCGTTCACGCTGTTCGCGGTCCGCAAGGCAGGGCTGGACTTCAAGACCGCGATCAAGGTCGCGCTGGCCGCGGACACCGTCTCGATCGCGGTGATGGAGCTCGTGGACAACGGCATCATCGCCCTGACGCCCGGGGCGATGGACGCCCACCTGTCGGACGCGCTGTTCTGGACGGCGCTGCTGGGCGGCTTCGCCGTGGCCTTCGTGATCACGACACCGGTCAACAAGTGGATGATCAGCCGCGGCAAGGGCCACGCCGTCGTCCACGCCTACCACTGACCGCAGCCGCTCGGCACCACGCCCGGCCGCACCTCATGGTGCTGCCGGGCGTGTTCGCGTTCAGGGGCGTTAGCTGGAGGTACCGGGGGCTTCGATGGCGGCCGCCCCGGATCCGCCGGCCTCGCGGGGAATGGAGGCACCCTGATGTCCAGCACTGTCAAGGACATGCTCGCCAGCTACCCGGCCGACCTCGGCGACATCGACCAGGCCAGGCTCACCCGCTGCATCGAAGACTGTATCGCCTGCGCGCAGGCGTGTACGGCGTGCGCGGACGCCTGCCTGTCCGAAGGCATGGTGGGCGACCTGGCCAAGTGCATCCGTACCGACATGGACTGCGCCGACATCTGCACCGCCACCGCCGCGGTTCTCTCCCGTCACACTGGCTACGACGCCAACATCACCGCCGCGATCCTGAAGGCGTGCGCCATGGTCTGCAAGGCGTGCGGCGACGAATGCGGACGGCACGCGGACATGCACGAGCACTGCCGCATCTGCGCCGAAGCCTGCCGGAGCTGCGAGCAGGCGTGCAACGACCTCATCACCTCACTCGGCTGACGCCCGCCAGTCGTCTGTCCCGGCCGGAAGCCGAAATCCCCCTCGGCCGGTCGGGAGCCACGGACCCACTCGACCGAGGGAACCCGCGCCCCACAGGAAGTCCACGGTCGACCTGACGCTATGCTCCCCGGCATGGTTGTGGCCCGGACGACGCGTAGCGCGCCGCGGTCCCGCTCTCGTGCAGCGGGCCCGTGGCGGACGTGGGTGCTCGCCGCGCTCCTCCTCACGCTGATGTACACGCACGGTGTCAGTGCGGAGAGCGCCACAGGCCACGCCCACCCCGGGGCGCCGACCAACGCCGTAGCCCTGAACGTTCCGGACCCGGGTTCCGCCGAGCACAGCCACGAGGCGCCCGACCCGCACTCCGGCCAGGGGCACACCGACCACCAGGATGCTCCGGAGCCCGATCACGCCGCTCACCAGTGTGTGTCCGGCCAGCCCCAACACGGCACTGCACTGCCCGTCCCGTGCGAGGCCCAGACCATTCATCGGCCTCCGTACGCGCATGCATCCGGCGCCGCCCGGCCCGTCACGGCCCTCTTGGCGTCCGCCCCCGTGCCGGACTCAGCGGTCCTACGGATCTAAGCCTTCACGCCGGCCAGCCGGTCGACGACCTGTTGGGCACACCCCCGTGAGCCATCTCCGCCAGTGCACCAGCGGCGGCTCGGCCATGCCCTGTAATGCGCCTTGGCTGCCGTGAGGTGGCCCGCGGCGCGGAGCCGTGGCCGGCTCACGTTGCGCTGCTCCCAGCGAATCCGATCTTCGGCCTGTCCTGCCCGCCTGCCTCGTTGAGAGCTCCAGGCCCCCACTGAACTTCCCTCGAAGGGTCCGCTTTGTCCTCCTCGCCCGGTCTCGCCACGACTACCCCGCCCCCGACCCCGTCGCAGCCGACCCGCAGCCAACGCCGCTCCGACAGCAGACGGGAAGGGGCCTCCCTGCCGTGGCGCTATCTCGGCTACGTCGGCTACTACGTGGGCGCCGGCCTCATCAGCGGAGCCGTCGTCCACCACCCCATGGCCCCCGCCCGCTACTCGATGATCGCCGCGTCCGGCGTGCTGGTCTTCCTGCTCGCGACCGTCCTCAACGACATCGTCCTCGCGTCCGAGAGGCAGCCCCTGTCACGCATATTGCGCGTGCTCGGCACCTCGACCATGCTCTCCTTCGGCCTCGGCATGCTCAGCGGCGGCATGCAGCACTTCGCAGACCTCCCAGAACGCTGTGCCGTGCTCATACCGCTCGGCATCGTCCTGTCCTTCGTCGCCTTCTTGCTGAAGGAGGCCAAGAGGCCATGGCGGCGCATCTTCGGCCTCATGGGCCTGGCAATCCTCGTCGTGACGGCCCTCACCTTCCTCGGCCTTCGCCACATCGCCCCCACCATGGCCGAGGGGTCCGGAGGCGGACACAGCCACAGCGATGTCGTGCCCGAGAAGGGAAGCGACGAAGGGCAGGAGGGCGAGCGCGGTAGCGGCACCGCCAATCCGACCTCCCAGCCCACCGCCCCTCCGAAAGACACCCATCCCAGCAAGGAGCCCAGGCACGACGACGGACACCAGCACTGAGCCGACCCTGCTGTCGCCGTGAGAAGACAGTCAGGCGAAATCCGGCAGCCTGAGGCAGCGCGACGCGCAGGCCTGTACGGCGTAGGCGGACGCCCGCCAGTCCGAGGGCATCGTGGGTGACCTGGCCAAGTCCATCCGTACCGACATGCACCGCGCCTGCATCTGAACCCCGAACGCGGCGGCCCTCTCGCGGCACACCGGCTACGACGCCAACATCACCCGGGTGATCCTTCGAACGGCACGCGGACATGCGTGAGCACGTCCGCGTCCACGCCGGAGCCTGCCGCTCCTGCGAGCAGGCGTGCAACGAACTGCTGGGCGCCCCTGGCTGACCGCAAGCCGGTCAGCCAGGCGAGCGGGTTCAGCGCGGCAGCGGGCTCTGCTCACGCTGGCGGCGCCGGCCGTAGCGGGTCACCCCGCGCGGCTTGAACACCGACAGGGCGGCCGCCGTGAGCAGGACCAGCAGGGCGGCGGCCGCGTCAGCCATCAGCTGGATGCGCATGCCCTCAAGCTCGCCGTCCGCGAGCGCTGCCCGGGCGGCCGCGTCGGCCAGCTGGCCGACCGGCTGCATGTGGACCAGCAGCAAAACGGTCGCGACCACAGTGATCAGCAGTTTCGCGATCACCCAGTAGTGGCGCAGCAGCCCCCACACCGTCCCGAGCGACTGCACCAGCCCGCTCAGCAGACAGGCGACGCTGAACGGCACGATCACGTACCAGCCCACCACGTCCATGGCCACTTAGGCGCCCCGCACCGTCTGCGGCGTACTGCTGGTCAGCCCGGTCACGGCGAGGGCGAGGAAGGCCGCGACCGCGCCCAGCCAGCCGACCGAGGAGGTGACGTGGAGCGTGAGGGCGAGCTTGCGCAGCCGCGGCGGGAACGGGTTCACGGCGCGTGCCCCGCCGTGCCGCCGCCGGCCAGGTGCACGATCACGAACACCACGACCAGAATGACGGCGACGGCAGCCGAGACCTTCACCCAGCGCGGCGCCCGCTCGCCGTCGTCATCGTGACGGTCCGGTGAGCCTGCCATGGCGCCTCCACATGCTTTTCAAGACACCCTGTCTCTACTTGAAACCGATTGTATCCCCTATGGACGCCCGTATCCTGGGTGGGTGCCGAAGCTATGGAACGAGACAATCGACGCGCACCGCGCCGCCGTGCGTGAGGCGATCCTGGACACCACCGCGAAGCTCGTGGCCCAGGGCGGCCTGCGGTCGGTGACCATGTCCCAGATCGCCGAACAGACCGGCATCGGCCGCGCGACGCTCTACAAGTACTTCTCCGACGTCGAAGCGGTCCTGCTGGCCTGGCATGAGCGCCAGGTCACCGCCCACCTCCAGCAGCTCGCGGGCATCGGTGACCAGAGCGGCACCGCCGTGGAGCGCCTGCAAGCGGTGCTGGAGGCGTACGCGGGCATCGCCCGGCAGCCTCACGGCGGCGAACTCGCCGCCCTCCTCCACCAGGGTGAGCACGTCTCCCACGCCGAGCGGCACCTGCACGGCATGCTCCAGCACCTCCTCGCCCAGGCCGCTGAGGCCGGTGACCTGCGCTCCGATGTCCCGCCGGCCGAACTCGCCCAGTACTGCCTCCACGCCCTGACCGCCGCGGCCGCCCTGACTTCCCAGACCGCGGTGACCCGCCTGGTCACCGTCACCCTCGACGGCCTGCGCCCGGTCCCTTAGAACCAGCCAAGACCACCGCTCCAGAAGGCCGGCGGATCCCGGGTCTCCTGGAGATCCGGTTCACCGCCCCAGCTACTCCGGCCACTCATCGCCGCGCGCTGCCCGCCCAGAGCCCGCATCGCGGCGGGCACGTTCGCCACGGCCCTTCACCACCTCAGTCGCCGGGCCGCCGCATACGCCGCGCTGACCCTGGGAGCTCCAGGCCCCCGGGCCAAGGCGGAACCCGCACGCCGTTCGGGGCCCAGGGCGGCAACACCAGTCCGGTTCGCGGCTCATCACCTCCAGGATTCCGCGAACTCACGCGCTTCCACCAGGACCAGGGAGATGGTCACGGGTAGGACAGCCAGGGCAGATGTCGTGATCTCCATGCCGTGACCGTAGGGCGAGCCGCTGTCGCGTTGGAAGGCCCGCGGGTGTGGCGAAGTACGCGCCACACCCGCGCGACACGAAGATGATCACGGCGGGGAGTGCGGACAGCGGAACGGCCGCTATTTCCAAGGCGGGGCGGTGATGTGCAGGTTGGTCCTGCCGACTTGCCATCTGCCGGGCTCTGCCTGGTGGAATGCGGGGAAGCGGTGCAGAAGCCGTCCCGGCCGTCCATCTGCCAGCAGTGCGGTTCCTGCGCAGATGCGGGCAGGGTCGCGAGGATGGCGGTGCGGGTCATCGGCTCGGGCGCGTGGGCGAGCACCCGGGCGACCTGCCACAGCACGTCGTCTCCGGCGGAGCCACGTTCCGCCTCGGTCCAGTCGCGCCCGTGTAGCTCGTGCTGGACGAATGGTTCGGCCAGAAGTTTCAAGGCCTCGGTGCCGAACCGGGCGAGTGCCGCGCGAGTGTCGGTAGTGAACCGGGTGCGGTTGCGGTATGCGTAGACGCCGGCGGCGGCAGCCACTAGGCGGAGGCCACCGGGTAGGCGCGCGCTATCCGCGCGGCCCCGAACAGACCGTGGCCGGTTCCCACGACCGCGGTGGTGCTGCTGCGGATGCCGACCTCTGCCTTGCCGCTCCGCCCCAGTGTGGCGGCTGCACAGCTTCGCAGTTCTGTGATGTTCCGGGCGAGACCTATGCACGGCTGCTGCATGCAGAGCCAAGGCCGTACTGCTCAACGTTTCCCGCTCACCTGCGCGTTTCCCCTCCAGGGGAACGATGTACGCGCTCTGCCGGGACGACGGGTGCAGCAGCCGTTGTTCTGGTCCTCCAGAACAACCTGGTTTACGTAGTGCTACCGCGGGAACGAATGCGCACTCATGCGTCGGGGGAATAATGACCGCCCCGGTACCGCGGTCCCTGCGCGCGCGGCCGTGTGAGCATGGGTGGCTGATCGTGCGGTAGGCGGGGGCTTGCCTGACTGGTGGCGGGATGGAAGCGATCCCGCGCGTTGCGGGCCGCGCCTCCACGCCCGCACACTGCGCGGCCTCCCACTCCGCCCTTGCGGGGCCGGGCCCTACGGGGCTGTGACCGCGCTCAACAGTCACGACGGATCCCTGTCAGGGATGGTCGCTTCTCCCTTGGCACCTACTACGACGAGGGGGTGGCTGTCGGGGCAGGACGCAGCACAACCGTGGCGACTGTGGTGCGCGCCGGTCCCAGAACGGCGCTGGTCACCTTGTCCGGCTGGCACTGCGGTCATTTCCTGGTGCCGGTGGAAACCTGGATCCTCACCGTCACCACGGGGCGCTCGCTGAAGGACCTGCCGGGGTCGACGTGCCCGGCGAGCAAGGTGGTCCCCCGAGGGGCTCCCGCCGCTGCCCCCAGCGCCCACCATCCCCCGCTGCGGGCGTCCTTGGGCAGGGCGAGGGCGCCGTCGCGGGTCACGGTGACGGGGACGATTGGGGCCCGCCAGCCGTCCGGGCCGCGAAGCTCTACGGGCGGTGACGGGATGGCTGCGGTGACCCGCGTGGTGGCGGCAGTCGCGGGCGGTATCGCCCCCTCGTCCCGTAAGCGCTCAGGCGTGTTCAAGATCAGCAATCCAGCAGCGGACGCGACCAGGCCGGCGCCCGCGGCAACGATGGCGGCCGCCCGGCCGCAGGCCGCTGTTCGCTTCATCGGCTCAACGACTCAGCGAGTGAGCGGCCTGACAACTGGGCGGCCCGGCAACCGGACAGCTCAACGGTTGTGGGTCGACCGTCGGCGCCCGCGCAGCAGCCACGCGCCGCCGAGTGCGGCGAGGAGACCGCCACCGGCCACGCTCACGGCGCCGGCCGTCGCGAAGGATCCGTCGGTCGTCGCGGCCATCTGCCCACCGTTTCCGGCCTTGACCATGCCTGCGTCCTTGCCCGCGTGGCAGGTGCCGCCGCGCACCATGTCCAGGTGCATCGCCACGACCGGCCGTGCCCCCCGTGCCGCGGCTTTGACCTCGTTGTTCTGCCCGGCGTTGAGCTCATGATCGATCATGGCCAGCGTCTTGGTGTGCGCGGCTGCCTGCGTCTTCAGCCAGGCAGCGTCATACGCCGACGTGCCGGCCTTGGCCTGTACCGCGGCTAGTTCCTGCTTTTGCTCGTGGGTGGGGGTGCCGGGCAGCACGATATCCAGCTTGTCCGCCAGCATTCTTATGTCCGCGTCCAACTTGCCGTGGTCACGCACGAGAACCGCACCGACCTGCTTCACACAGGCACTTGTCGCGTGCTTCTGCGCGTCCTGACCGGCGGCGATCTCCGCGAGATTGCCCTGGTGCGCCGACTTCACGAACATCGCATCCTGATCGCTCACCGCAGCGGCGGCCGAACCGCCGATATCGCGGACACTGCCACGACCAGCGCGGCCACGGACGTCAGTCGAGTACGCATCACAACCTGCTCCCTTCACGCCCGCCGGACATCGGACCGGGCGCAACACGCGCGGCGCTCTTTTAGCACCCAATGGGCATGCGTTCCACGCACCACGCCGGACAGCACGGGGCGACAGTCTGTTTCACTCCACTGGCCGACGAAGCAGGCGACCTGAGCCAGCTGCGCCCCGAGGCCGGGGCGAGCAGCCCAGCAGCTAGAGGCTGAAGGAGACGATCGGCCGTTCGGCGACCACGACTTCCACGCCCCCCCGGCGCACTGGAGTGGCGCTCGGCCCGTACGGTCAGCACGTTGCGTTTGACGTCCCAGGTACAGCGGCTGACATGACGCCAACGATGGCACGCACTGGCACCCGCCGCTTGACGCACGCTGGGCGTGTGTGGCTTTCGCTATGGCGCAGGAAGCTCGGCGCAGGCGGTTCTCAGGCTGTCGCCCGTGTGCCCGCCCTGCCTGGCCGGTGCCGTGAATCGCACCGACGCTGGTCGGAGTGGCCCCTGAGATCGCGGGGCTTTGAGTCGTGGAAGGGTTCAGATGTCGCAACGCAACACGGTCCTGCGCAGTCTGCACGATATCGGTTTGGCCGCCTGGTTCGGTGGTTCCCTGATGGGAGCCATCGGCGTGAACGGGGCCGCGAGGAAAACGGGCGGCGATGAGATGTTCGCCTCGCGTATCGCCAGCGCCGGCTGGGCCGCCTGGACTCCCGTCAATGCAGCAGCGATCAGTGCCCACCTCATCGGCGGAGCCGGACTGCTGGGTGCGAACAGCGCACGGGTGGCCTACCAGCGCGGGGTGGGTGCCTCCACCGTGGCCAAGACGGTGCTCACCGCTGCGGCGCTGGCTGCCACCGCCAACAGCCGTGTGGTGGGTAAGAAAGTGGAACTCGCCGCCTCCCTGGACCCCGAGGACGCCGAGACCGCCGCCGAGCATCCGATCACGCTGGAACAGGCGCAACGCCAGCTCTCCCTGCTGCAGTGGGCGGTGCCCGCGCTGACCGCCGGCATGCTGGTTCTCAACGCCCTGCACGGAGAGCAGCAGCGCCCCGAGCAGCAACGGCTCGGGGCGCTACGCCGGGCCGCCTCGCCCCTCGTCATGGCCGGCGGCACCGGTCTCGCCGCCGTCCGCCGGGCCCGTGAGCACGGCATGCCGGGACGGCACCGCGAAACCGATGCGCGAGGCCGGGCTACCGAGGGACGCATGGACCGGCCAGCCACCCGAATCGAAGCCGTGCACGCCCAGTCGAGCAGTTAGCCGTACTCGCCCGGCATCAGCACGAGATCAGCGTCTCTCCGCGGAACTCGAACCAGCCCCAGTCCCAGCCCTCATCCGACAAGGAGAAGCCTCATGGCCAAGGTCACGCAACCGGTCACGGACGACAGCATCAAGGTGCGCCAGCTCAGCCACTATCAGTTCACCTGGGTCGCTGGCGGCCCCGGAGCCCCAGGCACGATCATTTTGCAACTGGTACTCGACCAGGGCGCGTGGGAAGAAGTGCTGACGGTCAACGCCGACGACGCGGACGTTCTCCAGGATCTGCTCTCCAACACGGAAACGGTCCAATACGACATCAGTCGTCGCACCCTGATGTTCGGTGTCACCCCCGCCGGCAGCTAAAACCGGCCACGGCCCCAACCACTCGCCCCGCCCTCTGCAGAAAAGACGCTGTTGGCTAATTCGGGGCGTCGCGTGACGTCGGTTCCCAAGACCTGGTTGTGGTCTTGGGAACCGACGTTGTCGTAGGGGGAGAGAGCCGATGTCGATGCGTCCGGGTGGGGCGGTGGAGATCCCGGTGGAGACGGTTCGGGTGGCCCGAGCGGCGTTCCCGAAGGGCAGCCTTGCGATCCGGGTCCGTGACGAGTTGGGGGTGCTGTTTCGCGACGAGGACTTCGCGGACCTGTTCCCCGCCCGGGGCAAGCCTGCCTGGTCACCGGGCCGATTGGCGTTGGTCCTGGTGCTGCAGTTCGTGGAAGGACTCACCGACCGGCAGGCTGCGGAAGCGGTGCGGGCGCGCATCGACTTCAAGTATGCCCTCGGGCTGGAGCTGGCTGATCCGGGCTTTGATTTCTCGGTGCTGTCAGAGTTCCGGGATCGGCTGATCGAGACCGACACCGGACGGCGGGTGCTGGACGGGATTCTGGCCGCAGCCCGGGACAAGGGCCTGCTCACCGGTGGTGGGAAAGCCCGAACCGACTCCACGCATGTGCTCTCCGCGGCCCGTGAGCTGGTCTGGCTGGAGATGGTCGCCGAGACGCTGCGGTCGGCGCTGAACGCGCTCGCCGTCGTCGCCCCCGACTGGCTGATCCAGGTCGCCGAGCCGGACTGGTTCAAGCACTACGCCACCCGCGCCGAGGACTCTCGTTTCCCCAAGGCCCGCACCAAACGGGATGAGATCGGCCGACGGGTCGGAGCGGACGGGATGCGTCTCCTTGAGGCCGTGACCTCGCCCGACGCACCTGCCGGTCTCAAGGCGGTGCCGCAGGTAGAGATCCTGCGGCAGATGTGGGTCCAGAGCTTTTACCTCATTGATGGCGAGGTGAGGCGGCGCGACCCAAAAGACCGGCCACCAGGCGTGACGCGCCTGGTCAACCCCTATGACATCGAGGCCCGCGACGGCGCGAAGCGCGACACCTTCTGGGACGGATACAAAGTCCACCTCACTGAGACCTGCGGTGCCGACACCCCGAACCTGATCACGCATGTCGCCACCACCGACGCCACGGTCAGCGACTTCGACATGGTCCCGGCTGTCCACGCTGGTCTCGCCCGCACCCAACTGCTTCCCGACGAGCACCTGGTCGACGCCGGCTATGTCAGCGCCCGACACATCGTCGCGGCCCGGCGCGACCACAGCATTGATCTGGTGGGACCGATGGTGCCCGGCCCAAGCTGGCAGGGTAGGACTGACGGCGGCTTCCCCGTCGGCGCGTTCACTATCGACTGGGACCACTGCAAGGTCACCTGTCTTGGCGGCAAGACCAGCACTCGCTGGGCGAGGGAACCCGCCGGGGACCGAGTCGACATCCGAGTCCAGTTCTCCATGGCCGACTGCCGACGTTGCCATGTCAAGGATTCCTGCACGCGCGGACCACGCCGCAAGCTGACTTTCCAGGACCAGGACATCCAGGAAGTTCTGCACCAGCGCCGGGCCGAGCAGGAAACCGACGAATGGAAGACGCGCTATCAACTCCGCGCCGGAGTGGAAGGCACCATTTCCCAAGGCGTAGGGCGCTGCGGCCTGCGCAGATCCCGCTACCGCGGGTTTGCTAAGACCAGTCTCCAGCACCAGCTCACCGGGGCGGCGATCAACCTCGCCCGCATCGATGCCTGGCTCTCCGGTACCTCCCATGCCCGCACGCGCGTCTCCCACTTTGCGGCTCTTCAGCAGAGCGAGGGCTGAGCAGCGCCTACGGAGTTGATGGCCTCGGCCCCCTTACAGATTTGCCGACGTCGGATGGCCAATTGGGCCTGAATCGGGCGACGAAGTCGGCGAAGTCCTCGCACAGGTACTGCGGGTCAGAGGGCTTCAGCCGTATCTGCTGATGATCGCTGTGCACCCACCAGACCTCGAAGTCGGTCACTGTCCCCTCGACAGGCCAGTCCTCGCTTCGCCGACGAGGCAGAAGCACGACGTCGACGAACCCTCCGACACTGAGGCCAATGTCCACGAAGACGCCGATCGCCCCGGGCCTGGGCACTCGGACGACAGTGCCCGTGAAGACCTGACCGAAGCGCAGCTCACCTTGAACTCGCTCCCACTCTGCTTCCGTCACCACTTACGCATCCTCGCACCTCAGCACTGGCCTTTATAGGAGAGCCCGGTGCGAGCTGAAGCTCGCACCGGGCTCAACATCTGAATTCGCCAACAGCGTCTGCAGAAAAGAGGACGGGGCGAGCGGCCTCATGCAGGCACCCGCCGGTCCCGGCCGCAGGGGCCATAGCCGACGGCGAGCCAGGGGGCGCGGTCGAGGAAGCGGCCCACGCCGATGACACTGCTCACCCTCCTGTGCTGACATGACGGGAAACCAGCTGGGGAGGATCCGGACGGCGGTCTCGTATGGTGACTGCCGCCAGGGTCGGCATCGAAGGCAGGAAGTGGAGGGTGCCGGTGAACAGGCTGGTCATCACACCGGCAGTGGTCGAGCGGGACGCGGTACTGGCATTGACCGGTGAACTCGACATGGGCGGCGAGGAGCCGCTGGCTGAGGCGGTCGAGAAGCTGATCGACGCGAGTTACCGCCGAGTCGTGCTGGACTGCACGGGTGTAGCGTTTTGCGATTCACGCGGCTTCAACGCACTGCTGGCAGCCCGGCAGGCAACACAGGACGCCGGGGGCGCGCTGGCGCTGGCCGCGATTTCAGAACGGCTGCAGTCCCTGCTGGCCCTGGTCGCCGGAGAGATGATCTTCAACATCGCCCCTACCGTGGAACAGGCACGGCTCCTGCTTGCCGGATGCGCCATCAACAGCGAAGCCGAGCCCGCCTAGCCCGGCCGCGCCCAGCGGTATCACCCGGCCGCAGTCAGGCTGCAGCTGGGCCCGCCGGCCGGGCCTGGGGACGGCCAACGGGCCACACCTGCCATCTATCCATCGCTGATCCGGCTGGGTCTCTGCTATCGGTCCTTTTGCTGGGCAGGCGTATCAGCAGCACCACGAACCACCAGCCGCCTGCCTCCGTCGACTTGGATGAAGCCCCGGACGCACCCGCCCGGGCCCGCCGAATCGCCACCGGCTTCCTGAGCGAAGCCGAACGGTTGCGCGGGCGCCCGGCCAGCCCGGCCGCCGCCGACGCAGTACTGCTGGTGACCAGCGAACTGGTCACCAACGCCGTTCGCCACGCCCCAGGGCCCTCACTCTGCGCTTGACCCTGTACGACGAGAGCGTGCTGGTCGAAGTCAGCGACACCAGCGCCAGTCCCCCGCGGCCCCGCGCCCCGGACGTTACCGGGGCGCATGGTGGGTGGGGCTGGACACTGATCGCCAGGGTGGCCAACGAGGTGCGCGTCATGCCCGGGCCCGGCGGTGGGAAGACGGTGCTCGTCCGACTTCCCTGGTGATCCGGGCCACCCTGTGATAAAAGGTGCACGTTCGGACCGCCGATGGTCGCATGGCCGTCATCCGCGTGAGTATGCGCAGCCTCGTGTGTCACAAAGACGATGGCGGCTACGCCGGTGCCTGTCCCATAGTGGGGATCGAGGCGGACGGGGACCTGGTGGCTGCCGAACTGCTTCGGGATACCGCTGAGGCGGTTGCTGCGCTGCGCGCACAGTTCGCCACCATTGTCGGCCACGCTCCTGCAAAAGAGTTCCCCGAGGTATGACGGCAGCCGCTCGGGGCAGGCGGGCTGTATGGCCGACCTTGGAGAACTTCTGCAAGTAGCCATGCGCCGCCGTCGCCTGACCGCTCAGGCTCTCGCGGAGCGGACCGGTATTCGCACCCCGCGCATCAGGGTCTTTGCCAAAGACGGCGCCCAAGGACCCGTTCCTCCCACCGAGCAGGAATTGGCTGAAATCGCCGCAGCCTTGAGGCTGCCGCTGCCCGATGTCCTTGACGCCGCCCGCACTCCGGCTGGGACGATGGCCTGACACCCGCACCCACTGCGGAGGTGATCGCGGTGCTGTTGCCCGCCGTCTTTTTAGGGCTGATGCTGGCTCTGGGTCGCGACGAGGAACATCTGTTCAGCGCCCGTCACCGTCGCCTCCGCGCGGGCCGGCACGTCCGCCTGTCGCCGACGTCGAAGCCGCCGGGGACCGAACCGGCTTCGGTGCGTTAGTCCGCCCATGCCCCTCTGCGACCGACCTGAGCAGGCACGGCCTGCATGACGAGCCGGCCCAGTCGAGACCGAGTTCAGCGAGGGCAGCCAGGGCTCCGGCCCCGGTCGAGGAGGCCGCAGAGATCAAGCGGCTCAAAGCCGAGAACGCCGAGCTGCGGCGGGGGCCAACGAGACAGACGGCGCTCGCCTCCCAGGTATCACTCACCCGGAATGGTTGACTACATGTGTGATCAAACGGCGTAGCTGCGGGGAAGTCATCACGGCGGGCGGCGCAGTAGTAGCGGCCCTGATTGTGGTCGGCGGACCGATGCTCTGGCGTGCTGCGGCTGCAGACGAACGGCCCAAACTCTCGGTTACCGGCCCCGAGAAGACCGCTGAAGTGGAAGTGGACCGTACCGCGGAAGGCCGTGCGCTCGGGCACCTACGGCTAGTTGTGACGAGTACCGGCACAGCAGAGTCTGCTCTGGCCTCTCACGCCTATCTCGATAGGGTCGGCAACCGAGCCGATAATGACTGCACACAGGATTCTGCAGCCGAAGTGCAGATCGTGGGGAAGCATAAAAAGGTGGCAGTGCCGAATGCCGTCCCTGTCGACATCAAACTGGTGGTTCTCGACAAGTGCGTGGGCAGGGAGGGAACGCTCGTACTTACAGGGGCTCCCGAAAGCGATCCGACGACAGTTCGCTTCAATCTCACGCGCGCGGTGGAGGGTAACGTCGCCTACCGTGACGCGGTGTGTTGGGCGTTTGTGGCTGCACTCCTTGCGTGCAGCTTGATGGCGATGCAGGGCCAATTGCTGAAGGTCCGGCAGAAGTGGCAACCGGAGAAATGGCTCGGCGCACTGCCTGAGAAGTGGTGAAGAAAAGCCCTCAAGATTGAATCGCCCTGGTCGGTCAAGGACAGTTGGTTGACGAACATCACCGCACTCGGAGCAGTCCTCGGAACGGTGGTGACCACGACGGGGTTCCTCCAGGACTGGCTACCAGGCATCTCTCTGGGACCCTTTCTCGGCTTGAACCTCCTCTTCGGCGGAACGATTGTTTTTGCACCGATCGTCTACGCCGCGTCATGCATGTGGGGGCCAGAGACGAACCGCCCGGACAAGAAGGCCCACCCAGTCGGACGCGGTTGGGGACTTATGGCTGCCGCAGGTACGACCCTGTTCGGGGTTTTCGGGCAGCTTGCCACGACAGGCGCACTCATCGATTCCTCCACCGCCAGCCGCACTAGTAAGGGCCTGCTCCTAGTTCTCTTGGTCATTTCCGCGCTTACCGTCACGCTTTACGCCATTAGATTTGTGCGGGGAGCAATATCGGGCACGGCGGAAAGCGGGACGCTGTAACTGGCTCGCGGCGCCGGCCGCCAGTTGCACAGCGGCGATGTCGTAGTCCTGGTGACCTACGGGCGGTTCAGCTCGCGCTCCGCCCCGTACGCGAAGTCGAAGCGGCTGCACCTGGTCGACGTGCGGGCGAGGGCGGTCTCGGGAAGGACGCAGAGCGGGCCGTGGAACGCGCGAAGCAGCTGACGGCGATCGACCCGGACTGGAACTGCCCGTGGCCACTGGACTGGCAGCGGCACTACCGCGTCCTTGCCGACCTGGTCGACGCCGACGGCGTCCGTTCTAGCGGATCGTACCGCTAGGTTCTGTCGTCAAATGTCACGCCCACATCAGGAGTGAGGCGAGGGTGACGGCTGCTTCGTAGGACTGGGCAGTCTTGTCGTATCGGGTCGCGATGCCGCGCCACTGTTTCAAGCGGTTGAAGCACCGTTCCACGACGTTGCGGTGCTTGTAGGCCCTGCGGTCGAAGGCCGGCGGGCGGCCTCCGTTGCTGCCTCGCCGGGCCCGGTTGCGGACCTGGTCGGCCCTCTCAGGGATGGTGTGGGCGATACCCCAGCGACGGAGCCAGGCACGGATCGCCTTCGAGCTGTAGCCCTTGTCGCCCAGGACGTGATGGGGCCGGGTCCGGGGCCGTCCCGGTCCGATCCGGGGCACCCGGATCGCTTCCATCACGGCGGTGAACTGGGTGCAGTCGTTGGTATTCCCGCCCGTGACAACGAAGCCGAGCGGGCGGCCGGATCCGTCGCAGGCCAGGTGGATCTTGCTGGTCAGACCGCCTCTGGACCGGCCGAGGGCCGGGTCGCGGAGCCCCCTTTTCGGGCCCCGGCCGCGTGCTGGTGAACCCGGACGACCGTGGAGTCGACCGAGACCAGCCACTCGATGTCACCCGCCGCGTCCGCCTTAGCCTGAGCGGCCCGCAGCATCCGGTCGAACGTGCCGTCCGCTGCCCACCTGCGGAAACGGGTATGGAGCGTGGCCCACGGCCCGTACCGCTCGGGCACGTCCCGCCAGGCCGATCCGGTCCGGAACTTCCACACGATGCCGTTCAGAACCCGCCGGTCGTCCAGCCGCTTCCGCCCCCGCAACGACTCAGGCAGCAGCGGCCGGACGAACTCCCACTCAGCATCCGACAGTTCATGGCGACGTATCACGGCACCATGATCCACCACCCAAGATCATTTGAAGACACTGCCTAGCCCCGTCGTCTCCCGGAGGCGCGATGCCCAGGACCTTGAAGAGCACGCACCTGAATAGCCGGTGACCCAGGCAGCAGCCGGTCGTTGAACTTCCAGGAATGTGAGTGCAGAGGGAAGTCCCGGACCACTGTCACAAACAGCTCCGGGACTTCGCACTCACGGCCCGACTGGTGCCGGATCGTCCGTGGTCTGGAGGAAGGCCGCCTGGACGCGCAGCCGGTGGGTCTCGGGGTGAGTTTCCTCGTAGCGGTTCATGACCTGCTCGTAGTGGCCGGCGGCGAACAAGTGAGCTTGGCCCCTTCGTGCAAAGCCGCCTTCTTCGAGGCGTACACCCACACGTCCAGGCGCCCCGATCTGCTGTAGCCGCGGTGCGCCAGCGTCCACACCCGCCGGATCCTTCGTCGACTCCACCGTGCCGTCCGGACGGAACAGCCGCGAGGAGACCAGCTGCTTGATGAAACGGGCGTATCGGTCACCTTCGGGAGGCTACCCACACCACCGAACCGTGTGGCTGGACCCGGCGAAACCCGCCTGCCGTGGGCGGCGCAGTGGGGCATCAGCAGTGCGAGCGCGGAGCAAACTGCGGAACACGCCTCGGGGCCGACCGCCAACCACTGCGGTCGGCCCCTGGAGGAGGTGCACCGTGTCCTTAACCACTCACTCATCAGTCGTGTGCCCACACGAGACGGCCCTGAACAACCCGAGAGAAGTCCGACCCGTGACCCGAGTGCCGTCGACGCTGTTGTGCCAGGCGACGCGCGCATGAACCCACCACGGCATGCACGCGCCGCAGGGGCCCTGGTAGCCGCGCCCGGCCCAGGGCCCCACTCGACCCCTTCGCGCCCGCGCCAAACCGGTGGCGGCGTGCCAGACCCGCAGAGCTCCCTTCTTGAGTGCCTTACGCGCCGTGTGATCGCTCCGGTCCCGGGCGGGCGTGCCCGTATGGCACGATCCGGCATCCTTCTCGCGAGAACCATCCTGACCTCACCTTGCTCACCGCCTGATGCAACGATGGAGACCGCAGCCGCTGCACCGCCTGGTCTGCCATGGTCTGCCGGTTCAGTTCTGCGCAACAGCCACCATCGCCCACACGACCGTGATCACCGCCGCGCACAGCATCACCGCCCGTCCTCGCCCCAGTGCCGCTTCCCCCACCGGCCAGACGAACGCACCGGATGCGCAGCTGTCCGGCTGCGGCCCGGCGTGCCCCACCACCGAGTCGTCACTCCAGCGGCCCCGGCTGTCTGCCTGCCGCAACAGCGCGCACAACACGCAGTCGTCACCGTCGTGCACCGGCGCCTCCAGCCAGTACACACACGCCGACACCCATCCCCGGAGCGATCTCACCGTGGGAACCTTCCCTGCCCCACCAACGCCCAGGGCCCGCGACAGGAACGCCAGTGAGCAGTAGCGCAACCTCACTGAGGCGCAGCCGTTAGCAAGCAGCACACACGCGGGGCATCAGTTCTGCTCAAATGTGGCCGGCCCAGGTTCTTCGCCCACCCGGGCCGGCTCACCGGGCCTTCGTACGCCCCCACGGTCGGCTCGCCAAAGCGCCACGGCGCCCAAGCGCCCGCATCATCCGGTTGCCGGTGCGGTACCGCGACGCCGCCAGGTCGACGACGTCCGACCTCAAGGCAGCGACGCGCTTTCCAACACGCTCGAGCCGCACTGCCCGGGACCGGGTCCCGGTGTGTCAGCGGCGGTCCGCCGCAGGAGCGCTGTCGCTGCCGGCGAAGAGCGTCTGCGCGAGTTCGTCATCCATCGCCTCGCGGACCTTCCGTGTCAGAACGCCCCCGGTGGCTTCGCCGACCACTTCCATCACAGCCCGTGCCTGATGGGTTTGCTTTGGGCGTGTCCGCGCCGGACCGCTGAGTGACACGGTCGAAGAATTCCTGACTGTTCATACGTGCGCCGGTGGTGGGCTGGTCGGCGGCGGCGACGACCCGGCGCAGGTGTTCGCCGACCTCTGCCGGGAGCTGGGCGGAGCGGAGTCGGTATCGATAGGCAGGGCGTTTTCCACGACGGGCAGACGCCGCACGGCGTGCTCGCGCATCAAGGAAACAGCCCGGTCGAGGTCGTCGTCGGGCGAGACCGTGACCAGCTCCTCGCTGCAGGCATCGGCCACGCTGTAGTCCGCCGTGCTGCCCTCCCGCGCCACGATCCGCACCGCCCGATCCCGGTCGGTGACCGGCCCCTCAGTTCGTCGCCCTTGGCGACCAGCACCGCGCCGATGCCCTCGTCCCGCACCACCCGGGCGACCTCCGCGACCGAGGCCTGCGGCCCCACTGTGATGGGCGCAACGGCCATCACTTCACGCACTTCGGGGCACGTCGATCACGCCGGCCTACCGGCCGCGGCCTTCTGGCTGTACCCGGCAGGGCCCCCACCGCACGCGTGATCGTCCCGCTTTGCACTCCGATGGCGCATATGGGGCACCCGGCACGTGTAGGGAAGCGTGACGCACGAGATCCGAGAGAGAGTGACGAGCGATGCTGATGCGTACCGATCCGTTCCGAGAGCTCGACCGGCTCGCCCAGCAGCGCTTGGGCACGACGGCCCGGTCGGCGGTCATGCCGATGGACGCCTACCGCCACGAGGGTGCCCTGCTGGTCCACCTGGACCTGCCCGGCATCGATCCCGAACCGATCGACCTGAACGTCGAGCAGAACGTCCTCACCGTCAAGGCCGAACGCTCCGCCCAAGAGGCCAAGGATGTCGACATGTTCCTTGCCGAACGGCCCCACGGCATCTTCAACCGCGAGGTGTTCCTCAGCGAAACCCTCGATGCCGACCACATCGAGGCCAGCTACGACGCCGGAGTACTCATCATGCGGATCCTGGTCGCCGAAGCCAAGGCACGCAAGATCGAAGTCAGCCACGGCGGCAGCGAGAAGAAGGAAATCACAAGCTGAACCCGGCGCGGCTCAGCGGGGATCGCCGTAGGAGGCTTCCTCCATCGCCCCAAGGAGCAGCTGGAACTCCGCGTCGTTCACGGCGTGGCTGATCCGTCCGATCTGCACCGGGCACCGGTTCACCAGCGACGCGGCGAACTCCAGCACCGCCGCCTGACTCCTGGAGACCTCGCGGGACCATCCCGGGGTTTCCAGGAGGTGGCCGACACCGTCCCAGTCGACCATGGGATACCGGCCGGAAAAGTCGATCAGCGGATGATCGACCATGCCCGCGAGTTCCTGGTCGTCGGTCAGGCGCCGCAGCCAGTAACCGTCGCCGTGAGCACCCAGCAACTTCGTCGCCGCCCGCATCGGCTCGTTCACCACCCCCTCCAGCAAGCTCTCGGCAAGCTCCTCACCCGTCGCCCTGTCACTGGCCACACTCACCGGCATCTCCATCCGTAAAGGGTCGGCTTCGCATCCACTGTGCGCCGCCACTCCCGTTGACCTGCCACGAACACGCCGGACGTCAGCCAGTCGGCGGGCGGCGCCCGGCCTCAGCGGTGCGGCCGTCGTCAACCATTGAGTTGCTTAGAAGCCATCCGCATTCCGGTCAGTGGAGTTGCCGGTCGAACAGGGTTCCTGTTCGGGTGATCGCGGCGGGAGCGGTGCATGAAGGCGGGACCTCCTGCTAGCTCGGCGATGCGAGACAGCTCGAGCTTCCGGACGCCCTGTTGTCACAGACTTGCGTGAGCGTGTCCGTACTGGTGCTCTGACCGCATCTGACCGCGTAGGTCTCGCGCGCGAGGGGTCAACTGCGGGGAAGGAAGTGCCGTTGCCATACCAGATCCGCACGCGTCGGCACGGGATTGGAGCACTGAGTATGGTCCGCACTGTGGTCCCCATGGCGTTGACGATTGTGCTCGTGGCAATTGGCCTGTTGCACTTCATCTGGGCGTTCTCCCCCTGGCCGATGAGCGATGCGGTGACTTTTTCCAGGACGATTGGTGGCGTCGATGATGACAAGATGCCGCCGGCACCGAGCACCGTTCTGGTGGGTCTGGCACTGATCGGTGGCGCTGTGCTCACCCTTATGGTCAATGAGTCCATACCGACGGTCGGCCCGGGCTGGCTGCGGCTGGTGGGTATGTACGGCCTGACGGTGGTTCTACTCGCCCGTGGCCTGGGTGGCTACTTCATGAACTCCGGAGCCGCCAGCGAATTCCAGCGGTTGAACACTGTCCTGTACCCACCGTTGTGTGTGGCACTCGGCGTCCTGAGTGGAATTGTTGCGGTAGCCGCGAGCAGGCGTTAGAAGCCATGCGCATCCCGGTCAGTGGAGTTGCCGGTCGAACAGGGTTCCTGTTCGGGTGATCGGCGGGGCCGGTGCATGAAGGCAGGGCCTCCTGGTAACTCAGCGATGCGAGACAGCTCGAGCTTCCGGAGGCTCTGTTGTCGCAGTCTTGCGTGAGCGTGTCCGTCGCGTCCAACTCCCGCGTGTTGCCGTGCGACTGCCTCGCGCACCGGTTCGGGAATGCCGCAGACCACCCGGACCGTATCCCGTGCTACGTCTCGGACATGACGGAGGCCGAGTGGCAGGAAATGCGCTGGTCGCTGCCGGTGCCGGCCTGGCTTCAGGGACGGGGCGGGCGGCCCGAGGGCTACTGCCACCGGCAGATGCTCGACGCCGTGCGGTACGTCGTCGAAAACGGCATTAAGTGGGCGAACCTCCCTGCGGACTTCCCGCCCTGCAAGCGGGTGCACGCCTTCGCCCGCCGCTGGCAGGTGACCGGCCTGCTCGCCGAGCTCCACGACCGGCTCCGCGACCGCGTCCGGGCGAAGGAGGGCCGCGATGCAGATCCGAGTGCGGCGATCGTGGACTCGCAGTCGGTGCGGGCCGCGGCGCGAACATCTCCAAGACCACGTCCGGGTGGGACGGCGGGAAGAACGTGCCGGGCAGGAAGAGGCACGTGGTGGTCGACTGTCTCGGCCTGGTCCTGGCGGTGCGGGTGACCGCGGCGAGCGTGCAGGACCGCCACGCTGCCGTGCCACTGCTTACGCGGCTGCGGGAACGGTACTTCTCCATCCGCCTCGTCTGGGCGGACTCCGGCTATGCGGGCCGCCTGGTCGACTGGGCCGCTGAGAAGCTCCGGCTCACCCTTCAGATCGTGAAACGCTCCGACGACACCACGGGGTTCGTGGTGCTGCCGAGACGGTGGGTTGTAGAGCGCACGCTGAGCTGGCTGTTCCGCTCGCGTCGCCTGGTGCGCGACGTCGAGACGCTCCCCGAGATGCACGAGGCCATGGTGCTGTGGTCCATGACCATGCTGATGAGCGCCCGCCTGGCCGGGCGTCGCCGGGACGCCTTCCTCACGCGGCCATCGGCACCGGCTCCTTGCAGACGGTGAACAGCCCCGGCTCCACCTCGGTGGCCCAGCCCCGCGCGGCAAGCCGCTTCAGCCGCGAGCGCACCCCCTCTACCCGGGCCGGGATCGCGGGCTCGCCCAATGCGATCGTGGTCTGCCTCGCCCGCATTCCGCCGTCGGCCTCCGGCGTGGCCAGGACCGACATGATCCGCTGGTACTCCGGCGCGAGCACCTCCGCACCGACGCCTTCGACGCGATGCGGCACCGTCGACCGCGGTACTGCGGCGGCCCTGACCTGCCCCGTTGTCTCGGCGACCGGCTCGGCCAGCACCTCGGTAACGGTCTCGCGAGCCTGGCCGAGCCGTTCCAACTGCACTTCTGCCGCGCTGAGCGCGGCCATGATCCGCTCAGCCTCTTCACGCAGCTGGGCCACCTCTTCGCGGATCTTCTTCTCCCGGGCCTCCAGCAGACCGAGCACCGACGGCATCAGCCACCTCCACGAACGTGACGCGAGCAGACGAACGCTCAACCTCTCCCACTGCCAGCGGGAGTTCATGCCCGACCAGCCGAAACCCAATGATCAGACTCGGATGCGGATGGCTTCTCAGGCTGGTTGCCGTGATCCCGCTGCACCCACACCGCACCAAGGGCCCTGGCGTCCTGGGTGCCACCCCCGACCAGCCTGCCGGCCCCGTCGGCCGTTGGCCCGAGCCCTGCGACACCGAGGGCGACACCACCGGGGCCCACCCACAGGAAGCCTGCGTGTCAGCCCCGCCGGAAAGAAGCAACCGATGACCTTGTGGCGGCAGGTCCTGGCAGCGCTCAACGACGACAGCCTCGACGACGCGACACGCGAAGAGATCATCGCCCGTGGCGCCGCCCAGCTCGCCACCCGTCGCACGCCACAGGGCGTGCAAGCGACACCCGATGACGTCATGCGGATCGCGTTTGAGGAGTTTTCGACGCTGTTGGCCGGCGACACGGCCCGCAAAGCCCTACGCCAGACCCACCGCCAGGGGTAACCCGGCCGGGCCGACCAACGTTAAGCGGCGTATGACCACCACCACGGCGACCCGGCCCGCCCCGGCCATCGACGTCCAGGGAGACGGCAGTGAAACGGTCCTCCGCCCTGAGCTCGAACCCATCTTTACTGACCTCGCAGGACGGTGGCAGAGCGCCGGGCGCCTCGTGCCTGGCCGGCACGACGAGGAATAGATCATCCTTGCCCGCCGCTGCCCCCGGCCCCGATCGGCCGCCGAGGTCCGGACGAGTACCCGAGCGGCCTGTGGTCGGCACGACGGCAGGGCGCCGCGTTGGGTAGGACGCGGCCCTTCTGGGCGCGACGAGGTCCCCAGCACAGGCGCTGGGGACCTCAGCCCGGAGTTACCACTCAGTGGCCGGCTGTGCCGCCCTCTCCGTAGGACCGACGGGCCGCGTCGGCGGCCTTGTCGGTCTGAGCGTCGTACTTGTCCCCGGTACGCTCATCGACCGCACGTTCCGTGCTCTCGACACCCTTGTCGGCTTGATCCGGGTGGCTCTTGGCCATCTCCTTGGCCTTGTTGGCCATATCGCCCAGCTTGCCCATGAGATACCTCCTGCGGTAGAGCGGGTGTGTCGTCGTACGCTGCAGCTCGTACCCTTCACTCGTGGTAAGAACCGCTGCTGTGCCTGATCCGCCCTCGCGGTCTCGTGGCCGTGCTGAGGCATGAGCGAGCTGTTTCACGGCCGATCAGCCAGGGCATGTGGCCGCTTTTGCTCATGAAGATGCCCGAGATACGGCTGACAGGGCGGGAGTGGAGCGGTTCAAGCGTGTCGTCGGGCCCACAGGGGGGTGACGAGGGCGATGAGGAGGGCAGCGACGCCGATCTGGAAAATGTGTCGGATCCAGTCGATGCCGCCGGTGTCGCGTACGCCGAAGACGCTGGCGAGCGTATTGCCGGCAAGGGCGCCGACAATACCGAGGAGGACCGTCAGCCAAAGGGGAATGGGCTGACGTCCGGGCAGCGCGAGTTTGGCCAGCAGGCCGATGATGAGTCCCGCGATGATGGCCCATAGGAACGACACGACAACTCCTCCTGTTCGAATGCCCCGATCTTTCGGGAACCTATAGCCCGCATGCCCGACAAGCCGCGCTGTACTCGTCACCGAACAATGGAGGCAAACGCAGAACAGAGCCCGACGCAGAGCGTTTACTACAGACTCGCTCTATGCCGCTGGCCGAGGTTGCTGCGAAGCTGGGCAGACTGCGCCTGGGCGCTCCCGGCTTGTGCACGGTGGCTGATGGCAGGAGCGTCGCCACAGCCCATGGCACACCGCAATGGTCCGGTGGTGAGCTGTCACCGGCACTACCGCGCACCGTGCAACGGCACACGGGCATGTGGGTGAAAGCCGGGCGCGGCTGTGTGCCGGGCGGCGTGGATGCGGTCGTATCACGCGGTCGCCCCGCTGCCAGCCCTTTGTGACGGGGGCTGGCAGCGGGGCGGGCGATCAACTGGCTGGGTTCAGCTGCCGGTGGGGGTGACGCCGAACATCAGCGTGCGGCGGGCGACGTCGTAGTGGACGGTGCCGGTGTTCTCCAGCAGGTCTTGCAGGACATCGGCGTCATTGGCGTCGACGGTAAGGACCTCTTCCCAGGCGCCTTCGTCCAGGACGAGTTGGAGGGTGAAGGTACCGGGGACGCCGGGTTCGCCGGCTACCCAGCTGAACTGGTAGTGGCTGAGCTGGCGGACCTTGATGCTGTCGTCGGTGAGCGGCTGCTTGACCCTGGCCATGCATTCTCCTCGTTCAACAGGTGGTGCGGTACGCGGCCCGGACTCCCCGGGCGTCCGGGCGATCGGCTTGTTCTCCGGCATACGGAAGGAACCACTGGTCAGCGGTCGGTGTCGCGGTCGGGCGTGTCGGCTTCGATGTGCTCCTTGCGGACCCGGCCGCGGACCGTCTCTTCCTCGACGTGTTCCTTCGTGTCCAGCCGTACCCGCTCCACCGGAACGGCCTCGGTCTCGACGACGGGGCGCTCCGCGTGCAGGGTGACCTCGTGCTCCGACTCGGAGATTTCGGGGCCGGACAGGGCGTCATCGCGGTTGGCGTCGGTGATCGGCTCGCGTTCGATGCGGACCTCCTCGTGCCGGACGGGGACGGTCTGCTGGACCTCTTCGGTCACCACGTACTTGCGCAGGCGGGCCCGGCCGGCCTCGCGGCGTTCGGTGCCGACGTGCATCTGCTCCTCGGAGCGGGTCATCGCCTCGTCACCGCCGCGTGCCATGTCAGAGGCGCTGGTGTCGTCGGCGGCGGGCGTGGTGCCGGTGTGGGCCCAGCCACCTTCGCCGGGCTGGTTGGCCTGCTGCCAGGCTTGGTCCCAGGCGATGCCGTAGTGCTCGTAGAGGCGGTGCTCCTCATCCGCCGAGAGGTGTCCGCCGGCGTCGACGTCGACGTTGGGTGCGTCCTTGATCTTGTCCTTGCCGTAGGGGGCCTCGAGGTGGTCCTCGACCACGGTGGCGTCCTTGATCGGCACGAATGATTCGCTGGTGCCGAACATGCCGGTCTTGACGCTGACCCACTCGGGCCGGCCGGTGGCTTCGTCAAGGAAGACATGCTTGGCGTCGCCGAGCTTGTTGCCCTCGGCGTCGTAGACCGGATGATCCAGCACGGTCGGGATCTGCTCTCGGGTGATCAACTCAACCCTCCTGCTTCCTCGGTGTTGGGTTCCCCGTCCGGCTGACCGACATCCAGGGGGACTAAACATCCGCAAGCCCGTGCAAAGGGAATCCGTTTTCTTCCGCCGAGGGCGGTAACCCATCTGGCATGGCACGGACACCGGAACCACAACAGCAGCGAAACCAAGTCGGCCGCCACGACGGCGCCGATCGCTATGGAGACCGTACGAGCGGCAAACACGAAGGCTCGCAAGAGCCAGGCACCATCGGGCCGGATCCGGAAGTGGAGCGCAACGCGCCCGACGAGCCGACTTCCATGCCCAAGAGGTCGTGGTGGGCGGTACTGAAGCGCACGGTGAAGGAGTTCAAGGACGACGAGCTCGCCGACCGGGCCGCAGCCCTGACCTACTACGGGGTCCTCTCGCTCTTCCCGGCCCTGCTGGTGCTGGTGTCCCTGCTCGGTATCGCGGGCAAGTCCGCTACCCAGCAGGTGATGGACAACCTGCAAAAGCTCACCCCCGGCCCGGCCCGGGACATCATTTCCAACGCCGTGCAGCAGTTGCAGGGCAACGGCGGCACCGGATCGCTCATGGCCATCGTGGGTCTGGTGCTGGCCCTGTGGTCGGCCTCCGGCTACATCGCCGCGTTCATCCGCACCTCCAACGCCGTCTACGACATGCCCGAAGGCCGCCCCGTGTGGAAGGTGCTGCCGCTGCGCCTGGTGCTGACGGTGGTCCTGATGGTGCTCGCAGTCGTCAGCGCCCTGATCGTGGTGTTCACCGGCCCCCTCGCCCAGCGGGCCGGCGCCACCCTGGGAGTCGGCGACAGCGCCATGACGGTGTGGTCGATCGCCAAGTGGCCGGTCCTGGTCCTGCTCGTGACGATCATGATCGCGATCCTGTACTGGGCCGCTCCCAACGCCAGGGGCCGCGGCTGCAAGTGGGTGACCCCGGGCAGCTTCCTCGCGCTGCTGCTATGGATGATCGCCTCGGCCGGCTTCGCCCTGTACGTGGCCAACTTCGCCTCCTACAACAAGACCTACGGCACCCTCGCCGGTGTGATCGTCTTCCTGGTGTGGCTGTGGATCACCAACCTCGCGGTCCTGCTCGGTCTCGAATTCGACGCGGAGATGGCCCGTCAGCGTGCCATTGACGGCGGCCACCCCGAGACCGAGGAGCCGTACGTCGTACCGCGTGACACCGCGAAGTGGACCGAGGAAGACCGCCGCCGCCTCGACTGAACCCAGCCCTCACACCCCACACCCCCGTGCCATTGGTTCGCGACGCGCCACGCATGCCCGTCAGCCAGGCCAGCGGCAAGGACCGACCGTCTGCGCATGTCAGACGCGGTGGCGGGAACCCGCCCGCACATGACCGGCCTGGCTGATCTCAAGGAAGGCGACCGTCGGCTCACCCGCCGCATGGCGCACTGGACCTCGCCCCTGGCGCGGCAAGTGCTGCCAGCGGTTGAGTCGGCGGCCGAACGCACCAAACTGTGGTGGGCCGCGGCGGCGATCATGTCCGCCGCCGGCGGCTACCGGGAACGAAAAGCCGCGGTCGCGGGACTGGCCACCATGGGAGTGGCGGAGCTGGTGTCCAACGCGGTGTGCAAACAGCTCTACGAGCGGCGCAGACCGCCCAAGGAGCTGATCCCCCATGAGGATGTACACGACCGCCCGGACAGCTCTTCGTTTCCTTCCGGGCACACCGCTGCCGCCGTCGGCTTCACCGTCGCCGTCGCCGGCACCTGCCCCGGGTGGGGCGCTGCCTGCGCGGTCCCGGCGGTGGCGGTCGCGGTCGAGCGGGTGCACTCCGGGGCGCACTACCCCAGCGACGTGGCCGTCGGCACGGTGATTGGACTGGCCAGTGCCTGGCTGGTCCGCCGAGCTCCCGGGCTGTGGCTGCGCCGCCTGCTGTGAACCGCCGATCCCCCAAGGAATCGAGGATGGCTCCTTTTCGCCGGGGTACCCGCTGCGGTGACACGCCCACGACAACTCGGAGGTTTGTGCAATGGCGGCGCGCTATGAGGTCCGGCATCAGCCCGGCAAGGGCTACCACTCGTGCTGATCGCGACGAACGGTCAGATCATCGCCACCGGCGAGCACTACGAAAGCCACCGTGCCTGCCTGAACGGCATCGACTCGGTCAAACGCAACGCCGACGCCCCCATCCAGGACGTCACCCGCGGCGACGGCAAGCAGAACTGACGAGGATGGGAAAAAGGAGTCCTCGTAAGGGGAGGTACTTCAAGGAAGGGCGGGTGATGACCATGAGCACCGTTGAGCACCCCACGGGGCCAAGCGGTAAGGACGACTCGGTTGGGGCGCTGGTGACGCAGGCGTCACAGCAGTTGTCGCAGCTGGTGCGGGACGAGATGCGCCTGGCGCAGGCGGAGATGGCCCAAAAGGGCAAGCGGTTCGGTATCGGCGGCGGTCTGTTCGGCGGCGCGGGCATGGTGGCGTTCCTCGCGCTGCAGGCTCTGGTGGCCACGGGGATTGCCGCGCTGGCCCTGGTGCTGCCGGTGTGGGCGTCGGCGCTGATCGTCTTCGGCGTGCTGCTGGTGATCGCCGGCGTCCTGGCCCTGGTGGGTAAGAAGCAGGTCGCCCAGGCCGGCCCGCCGGCACCCGAGAGGGCGATCGACGGCGTCAAGGCCGACGTGGCCGAGATCAAGGAGAAAGCGCACCGATGAGTGACAAGCCGCAGTCCCATGACGAGACCCCTACGCCTGAGGAACTGCGTGAGAAGGCCGAGGCCACGCGCGAGCAGCTCGGGCAGACGGTTGAGGCTCTGCCCGGCAAGGCGGATGTGAAAGCACAGGTTCAGCACAAGACGACTGAGGCAAAGGTGCAGGTGCAGAGGTCACGTCCGCTGGAGTGG
>NZ_JAGGPC010000006.1:0-150394 GCF_018614005.1 Streptomyces sp. ISL-99 | reverse complement strand
TCTTGGCCAGTACCTTGCCGAGCTCGACACCCCACTGGTCGAACGAGTCGATGTTCCAGATGGCGCCCTGGACGAACACCTTGTGCTCGTACAGCGCGATCAACTGGCCCAGCACAGAGGGGGTGAGCTCGTCCGCGAGGATCGTCGTCGTCGGGTGGTTGCCGCGGAACGTCTTGTGCGGCACGAGGTCCTCGGCCACTCCTTCCGCCCGCACCTCGTCGGGCTCGTGCCCGTCCGGCCCCTCGGCCCGCGTGTGCCGGGTGCTACTTCGGGACGGTCGCCGAGGCGTCGTGGAAGGGCAAGCTGACGGCGCTCGGCTTCGAGGAGGACCTGGTGGACCTCGCGCCACCGGCGGAAGGAGCGGATCGGGGCCAGGACCCGGGCCAGTTCTGGAAGGACTTCGTCCGCGGCACCGCACCGGAGTTCCGCAAGCCGACGATCCAGCAGCTGGAGACGTGGATCAGACCGGTGTGGGAGGAGCTGATCGCCGGCGCCCGTTACTGCGAGCCGCAGCTGAAGGAGATCATCGCCCGTACCCGCCCCGACGTCATCGTCGAGGACAACGTGGTCGCCTTCCCGGCCCTCCTCACCGCCGGTGCCCCGTTCGTACGGATCAACTCCTGCAACCCGCTCGAAATCAAGAGCCCCACCGTCCCGCCCGCCTTCTCCGGCTACCCGGCGGCCGACCGCACCGGCTGGGCGGCCTTCCGCGCCGAGTACGACCGCACCCACCGCGAGCTGTGGACGTCCTTCAACACGTGGGTGGTGGAGCAGGGCGCGCCGCCCCTGCCCGACCTCGAATTCATCCACGAGTCCGGGACCACGAACCTCGCTCGGCTCGGCCGACGTGGAGCTGATGCGCCGCATCATCGGCGTACTGGCGAAGACGCCGCACCGTTACGTCGTCTCCATGGGCCCGCTGCACGAGGAGATCGAGCTTGCCGCGAACATGACGGGCGCCGCATTCCTCCCGCAGACGTCGGTCCTGCCCCACGTCGACCTGGTGATCACCCACGGCGGCAACAACACGACCACCGAGTCCCTGCACTTCGGGAAGCCGATGGTGCTGCTGCCGCTGTTCTGGGACCAGTACGACAACGCGCAGCGCATGGACGAACTCGGCTTCGGTGTCCGGCTGGACCCCTACCGGTGCACGGCCGGGGAACTGACCGCCGCCGTCGACCGGCTGCTCACCGACACCGCGCTGCGCACCCGCCTGTCCGCCACGGGATCGGAGATCAGCGGCCGCGACGGCCTGCGCACGGCGGCCGACGCGATCGAGCGGTCGGCGGAGGCGACCGGACTCAGGTCCAGAGCACCGCGATGAAGATGTTCGCGACGGTCAGCCCGCCGACCGCGCCGAAGAGTGCCTTCTCGGCCTTCTCTTCGTCACGCTTGACGTACACCAGGCCGAGGATCACCACGAGGATCGCGAGCTTGATACCGATCTTGAGGTTGTTCACGGTCTGGCCGTCGGCCTGGTTGAGGCCCACCAGCGCCACGCCCGTGACGAGCATGGTCAGCGCGCCGTGCAGCATCGCCGGGCTGAAGCGGGCCGTGCCGGCACCCATCGCCTTCATCTGGGTCAGGAAGCCGCCGAGCAGCGCGGCGATGCCGATGATGTGCAGGGCGACGAAGACATTGATGAGTACGTCCATGAACCGGAGCCTAGCTCCGGCCATAGCAGGCCCGGCAGCCAGGTTCCCGCGCCATCGCCGTTTCGGTCGCGGAGGAGCGGAAGGTTCGCTTCCGGCGCGAGTCGGCCTCTCAACCCCGTGCACGCGGGGGCCGAATTCGACCACTGTCGGTCATTACGCCGCTCTTCCGTGACTCGCAGGTTTAGCGTCCTTCCCCAGGTGACCGACTCCCCACCGCCGCTCCTCCCCGGATCGGCAGTCGGACACCACCGCCGAAAATCCGGCGGCGGTCCCGTTCCCCTGTGCGGACCGCCGCCGGATGCGAGCGGCTCGACGTACAGCGACGTACGGCGACGTACGCGATGTACGACGCACGACGTACGACGTACAGGACGGAAGGACGTGGACGCCCTCGTGGCCACGCACCGAAAGCCCAAGCAGCGCACCCTCTCGGGCAACACCGCCCGCACCGCCGTCACCTTCGCGCTCGCCGGAGCGGCGAGCGCCGCCGCGTTCGACGGCATCGGGCACGCGGAGCCCGCCCTCACCCCCGCCCAGGTGAAGGCGAAGGTCGATCAGCTGTACCGCGAGGCCGAGGTCGCCACCGAGAAGTACAACGGCGTGAAGGAGAGGGCGGACACCGTCGGAAAGTCGCTGGACGAGCTGCGCGACGAGGCCGCCCGCAGGACCGGCCGCCTCAACACGGCCCGCAACGCGCTCGGTACGCTCGCCACCGCGCAGTACCGCACCGGCGCCGTCGACCCGGCCGTGCAGCTGGCGCTGACCTCCGACCCGGACCAGTACCTGGAACGCGCCGCGATCGCCGACCGCGCGGGCGACCGGCAGGCCGCGGCCGTCACCGGGATTCGGCGGCAGCTCGGCGAGATCGAGCAGGTGAGGGAGGAGGCGGGCGACCGCCTGGCCGAACTCAAGGCGCACCAGAAGGACCTGCGCAGGCACAAGGCGAAGATCCAGGACAAGATCGGCGCGGCCGAGAACCTGCTGTCCCGTCTCACGGCGGAACAGCGGGCTCAGTACGCACAGCAGGACGGCCACGGCGCCTCGCCCGCCACCACTGCCCGGGCCGACCGTGGCGCCCCGCGCGGCGGCCAATCGGCCGGCGTGCCCAACTCCCGCGCCGGGCAGGCGATTTCCTTCGCGTACGGGGCGATCGGCAAGCCGTACGTCTGGGGCGCCACGGGGCCGTCCGCCTTCGACTGCTCGGGCCTGACGCAGGCAGCGTGGAAGGCGGCGGGCGTCTCGCTCCCCCGTACGACGTATACGCAGATCAACGCCGGCCGGCGCGTCTCACGCCCGGAGCTGGCTCCGGGGGACCTGGTCTTCTTCTACTCCGGCATCAGCCACGTGGGCCTCTACATCGGCAACGGCCAGATGATCCACGCGCCCCGCCCCGGCGCACCGGTGCGGGTGGCCCCGATCGACGAGATGCCGTTCGCGGGGGCGACGAGACCGGCGTAGGGCTTCTGTGGCGCGGGTTCCGGGCCGGTGGGCCACGTCAGGCAGGTCTCGGACCCTTCAGACGGGGTAAGTGGCGTACATAGAGACATGGGCGCCGGCCACATGGGGCACCCATATCTACCTGCCACAACCGTGAACGGAGGGCCGACCATGCCGGGCATCATCAGCCGGATCAAGCAGTACGCACGCAGCCCGCAGGGGCGCCGGACGATCGCGCAGACACGCCGGGCGGCGTCCGACCCCAGGAGGCGCAGCCAGGCAAGGCAGCTGCTGGGGCGGCTGCGGGGCCGAAGGCACTGAGGGTGGGGGCGGGGCGGGCGCCCGCCCCAGTCGGGCCAGGGGCCTGTCCGGCAGGTCTTGCCGGACAGGCCCCTGGTGCCGAGGAGGGCTCAGCGCTTGAGCGTGAAGGTGAAGTCGCCGGAGAGCTTGCCGCTCAGCCGGACCGCCGAAACGAGCTTCCCCTCCATGATCAGTCTCTCGACCTCGGCCCGCGAAAGACCGCAGCCTTCAGCGATCAGTCGCACCGGCCGGACAGGGATCCGCGCCGCAAAGCGGACCGAGACGTCGATCTTCCCCAAGCTCTCGGCTTCGCTCGAGCAGGGGAGACCCCATCCGCGGTCCAGGTGATCCGATCCGCCGGTGTCGAGGCGCCAGGCGTTGTCCCAGTCGAGGGCGATGCGATTACGGCGCCGCACGTCCGGATCCTGGAGCAGCTCAGCTGTCAGGCCAGGGTCGTTGTCATGCAGCCGGTCCAGCAGCTCAGGTCGTACGGAGCGCACATTCATCCGCTCCAGGACCGTGAGCTTTGCGGTTTCCCCGCAAGCGGTACAGAGCGCGAGGAGCCAGGCGTCGATGAGCTTGTGGTGTGCGTTGACGCGAAATTTACCGCTTGCCCGGAAGCGCTCGGACGCGCACGCGTGGCAACGGCGGAGAACGAGCGGCAGGCAGGTGGGCACGACCACCCAGTTTTCGAGCACAGAAGTACACCGGTTTCAGTGAGAAGTCCGCAGCAAAAAGGAGCGCGGCGCACATGCGCGACGCGCGACGATTCAGCGCTCGGGAGGTCTCACAGGGTGTACAACGGCACGTCCTTGCCCAGACGACTTGGTTCGGCAGCACGGTAAGGGCGCACAGCGGCGCTGTTCCACTGGTTTTCGTGATGTGCCGGAGGCCCTAGCCCTGCGAGTCCGGCTTCCAGTCCTGGGCGAGGAGGCCGAGCAGCACCTCGTCCAGGAACTCGCCCATCACCCAGGCCGATGAACGCAGCACGCCCTCGCGTACGAAGCCGTTGCGTTCGGCGGAGCGCAGCATCGCGGCGTTGTCCGACAGCGTCTCGATCTGCAGCCGTTGCAGGCCGCGCACGACGAAACCGTAATGGCACAGCACCGCGACCACGTCGGTGCCGTAGCCCTTGCCGCGGGAGGACGGCAGCAGCCCCAACCCGATGTGCGCGGACCGGTTGTGGTTGTCGATGCCCCACAGCGTCGCGGTGCCGACCAGCGTGCCACCGTCCAGCTCCACCACGGAGAACGGAACGTGTCCTTGCTCCTTGTCGTCCACCACGAGCCGCGTGTCCTTCGAGCCGGGCGTGATCGGCCGCCACGGCCCTCCTTCGGACCGCGAGGCGTTGACCACGTCGTCGTAGAGCTCGGCCCGCAGGATCGGGATGTCGTCCTCGTGCCGGGCCCTGAGCCCGACCTTGCTGCCCCTTAGCATGCAAGCTTCCTGTCCGACCGGGCTCGGCGACGGCAATCCAATAAGGCGACTGCATCGGGCGGGGCAACGCTGCCGGGAGCGGCGGGACTTGCGGGGTCTCGTCGTCGCTCGGCTCTGCACGGTCGAGCAGGCACTGAAGACACGACTCACCGCAGGTGGGAACGTTGGAGCCGTCAATTGCCTTGAGGCGTCCGGCTCCGGTGTGTGACGGTTCGGCCATGTCGAACGACCATCGCGCTCGCCCCTCTCTCCCCCGGTCCGTCGAGGAGGCCATCGCCGCAGAACAGGGAGCAGGCCCCCGGCAACGCCTCCGCTACCTCTACTTCTGGGGCCACCGGCCGACCCCCGGCACCGCCGCCGGTCCCGGCTGCCTGAGCCAGTGGTGGCCCGTGGAATTCACCGAGGACGGCCGCACGTACCGCTCCGCCGAGCACTACATGATGGCGCACAAGGCGTGGCTGTTCGGGGACGCCGAAACCGCCGGCAGAGTCCTTCGGGCCAAGACGCCCGGCGAGGCCAAAGCCCTGGGCCGGCAGGTCACCGGCTTCGACGAGGCGATCTGGCGCGAGCACCGCTACGGAATCGTCGTACGCGGCAACATCGCCAAGTTCGGCCGGCACGACGCCCTGCTCCAGTACCTCCTCGCCACCCGTAACCGCGTCCTGGTCGAGGCCAGCCCGCTGGACCCGGTCTGGGGCATCGGCCTCGCAGCCGACGACGCCCGCGCCACGTCACCCACCACGTGGCGCGGACTCAACCTCCTCGGCTTCGCCCTGATGGAAGCCCGCGAGACGCTGGCCGAGGCGGCATAAGCGCTCACGAGACCCTGCTCGCCCGCCTCGCCGGGAAGCCGTGCACCCGCGCGGCGAGCACCACCAGCAACACTGGCACCAGCAGCACCAGCACGCTCCACGGGAAGGAAGTTGAGCCGAGGCTGTCGAGGAGGATCCCGCCGGCCACTCCGCCGCCCGCCATGGCCGCGTTCCACAAGGTGACGAGCATCGCTTGCGCGGCGTCGGCGGCGTCGCCGCCCGCGTCGCCCACGGCGGTTTGCAGGAGGGTGGGGGCGCCTCCCCATCCGAGCCCCCACAGCGTCACCGCGACGTACACCATGGCGGGGCTGTCGGCCAGCACCGCCAGGATCGCCGCCGCCCCAGCGACCAGGAGGGTGCTGACGACGGTGAGGGCCCGCAGCCGGCGGTTGATCTGCGCGCCCACGATCCAGATGCTCACCAGGGACGCGGCGCCGAAGACCAGCAGCACGAGGTCGGTCGAGTCACCCATGCCGAGCCGCTCCAGGAACGTGGCGATGAAGGTATAGAGGATGGTGTGCGCCAGCACGAAGACGAAGGTGACGAACAGGACCGGCGTTACGCCCGGGACGCGCAGCGCCCGCAGAACCGGAGTCCGGCGGCCGTCCTGCCGCCGCTGCCCGGGATAGTCCGGGACCGTCGCGGTGATCCAGCCGAGCAGGACCACGGTCAGCGCGGTCATGATCAGGAACGCCGCTTGCCAGCCGAGTGCGTTGCCCAGGAAGGTCCCGGCCGGCACTCCCAGCGACAGGGCGACCGGAATGCCGGCCATGGCGATCGCGATCGCTTTGCCTTCCAGGTGTACGGGCGCCATGCGGCGGGCGTATCCGGCGAGCAGCGCCCAGGCCAGACCGGCGGCCACTCCGGCGACGAAGCGGGCCACCATGGTCAGGGAGTAGTTCTCCGAAAGTGCCGTCACCGTGTTGGCGGCGGCGAATCCCGCCATCGCTGTCAGCAGCAGGCGCTTGCGCCGCCACCCCGCGGTGGCGGCGGTCAGGGGGATCGCGGTGAGCGCGGTCCCGATCGCGTAGACCGTCACCGTCTGCCCCGTCGCGGACTCGCTGACGCCCAGGTCGGCGCTCATCGCGGGCAACAGGCCGGCGGGCAGGGTCTCCGTCAGGCTGGTGATGAAGACGGCCGTGGCAAGCGCCAGCAGGGCGGGCAGTGGCAGCTTCTGGGTCTTGAATTCGGCTTGGGGGCGGGTGAGTTCCGTGGTGTGGTTTCTCATGCCACTATGCTCGAACCCTCACATTGATGTGAGGGTCAACGCGGCAAGTGAGATGTGAGGCACGCCACATGCGCATCGGAGAGCTGTCGGAGCGCACCAACACACCCCGGCGACTGCTGCGCTACTACGAGGAGCAGGGCCTGATCGCCGCCGACCGCTCCCCCAACGGCTACCGCGAGTACGACGAACGCTTCGTGGACCGCGTCATGCAGATCAGAGGACTGCTCGACGCCGGACTGCCCACCCGGATCATCAAACAGATCCTCCCGTGCCTCGACAAGCCCCGCGTCATCCACTTCCCCGACGCGACACCGGAGATGCTCGCCACGCTGCAACGCGAACGCGACCGGATGAACGCGCGCATCGAATGCCTCATCCGCAACAGGGACGCCATGGAGGAGTACCTCGATGCGGTAAGCGGCACCATGCGCCGGGGCGCCGCCCGCGAAACGTCCGCGTGACGGTCACAGGGATCCGGCACTGTCACACCAGCCGGCGCGCCGTCGCCCACCGCGTCAGCTCGTGCCGGTTCGAGAGCTGGAGCTTGCGCAGCACCGCCGACACATGGGACTCGACCGTCTTCACCGAGATGAAGAGCTGCTTCGCGATCTCCTTGTACGCGTAACCCCGTGCGATCAGCCGCAGCACCTCCCGCTCCCGCTGCGTCAGCCGGTCCAGGTCCTCGTCGACCGGCGGTGCGTCCGTCGACGCGAACGCGTCCAGTACGAACCCCGCAAGCCGCGGCGAGAAGACCGCGTCACCGTCCTGCACGCGGAAGACCGAGTCGACGAGGTCCGTACCCGTGATCGTCTTCGTGACGTACCCGCGCGCCCCGCCCCGGATCACGCCGATCACGTCCTCCGCCGCGTCCGACACCGACAGCGCCAGGAACCGCACCGGGTTCTCCGCCGCCCCCATCAGCGGCGCGCACCGGCGCAGGACTTCGACGCCGCCGCCGCCCGGCAGGTGGACGTCGAGCAGGACCACCTCGGGGCGGGTCGCCGTGATGACCGTGACCGCCTGGTCGACGTCGGCGGCTTCGCCGACCACCTCGACGCCGGTCGTCGCGGTCTGCCCGATCTCCGCCTGCACCCCCGTCCGGAACATCCGGTGGTCGTCCACCAGGACCACCCGCACCTGCCGGTCGGGCCGCTCCTGGGTTCCCTCGGTATCGGTCATGCGTCCGCCGCCCTCTCCATCTCAAGCTCGACTTCCGTGCCCCCGTCGGGCGCGGAACGCAGTCTCGCCGTGCCGCCGTTGCGCTGCATGCGGCCGATGATCGATTCCCGTACGCCCATACGGTCGCCCGGCACCGCGTCCAGATCGAACCCCGGCCCCCGGTCCCGTACGGAAACGAAGACCGTCCGGCCCTCGACCTCCGCGTACACCTGCACCGCCCCGCCCTGGCCACCGTACTTGGCGGCGTTCACCATCGCCTCACGGGCGGCCTGCATCTGCGCGACCAGTTTGTCGTCGAGCGGGCAGTCGCCGACGACCACGACCTCCAGCGGTACGCCGTGCTTGTCCTCGACCTCCGCCGCCGCCCGCTTGACCGCCTCGGCCAGGGTGTCGGGCTCCTCGGACTCGTCCTTGCCGGTGCCCTCCGGCTTGTAGAGCCAGTTGCGCAGTTCCCGCTCCTGGGCGCGGGCGAGGCGCCGTACCTCCCCCGGCTCCTCCGCGTTCCGCTGGATCAGCGTCAGGGTGTGGAGGACCGAGTCGTGTACGTGCGCCGCTACTTCGGCGCGCTCCTGGGCGCGGATGCGCATCAGGCGCTCCTCGGACAGGTCCTGGGTCATACGGACCAGCCAGGGCCCCGCGAGGAGCGCGATGCCGGTGACGACCGCGAGGGCCGCTGTCAGTACGTTGCCGAGCTGCGCCGCGGAGCCCCGTACCACCAGGAACGCCGTGAGGCCGACGCCGACCAGCGCCACGCCCGCCATGCCGCGTGCCAGTTGCAGCATCCGGCGGCGGCGGGGCGTCTCCGTCCAGTGGGCGCGGCGCGCGTTGTCGGCCTGGCGCCATACGAGGACGACGCCCAGGCCGATCAGCAGCGCCGGCCAGACGTACCGCCCGGCCTGGCCGCCCACGTCGACGTTGGTGACGAAGGTGACGGCGCCGACGAGCAGCGCGAAGAGGGCGAAGACCTGGCCCTTGTCGGGCTTGCGGAGCTTGCGGCGCCCGTCGGGTGTGGTCGCGAACGCCGAGCGCGGCGCGTCCACGCCGCCCACGCCGAGCGGCACCACGAACCAGAAGACGGCGTACAGCAGCGCGCCGAGACCGTCCGAGAGGAAGAGTGCGAGGAAGACGATCCGTACCCAGACGACCGGCACCCCGAGATGCCCGGCGAGCCCGCGCGCGACGCCTCCGAGCATCCGCCCTTCGGCGCTGCGGTAGAGCTTGCGCGGCTGCGGCTCCTCCGGTTCTGGGGCGCGGGCGCTCGCTGCTCGGCGGGGCGTGGCGACTGGCATGCCCCGATGGTCACATGTACGGGCAGGTCCGGGCATCAGGGTCGGTCCCCTACATACCCCTGACTGGTGGCCTCGGCAGACCCCTGAACCCTGTCTGCCCACCCCGCCCGACCCCGGCCTCAGCGGCCCCCGCCCGGCTCGGGGTCGAAATCAGGGATCGTCCAGGGTCGGCGCGGGTGCCGCGGCGCCGGACCGCCCCTCACCATGGACGTATGACACAGCCGTACGACGCTGCCGCTCCCCCGGGGGCCGCGGACGAGCCGATGGAGCAGCCGCCGTTGCGCCGCAGCAAGCGGCACAAGCTGGTGGGCGGCGTGTGCGGCGGACTGGGCCGGCACTTCGACCTCGACCCGGTGATCTTCCGGATCGGCCTCGGCGTCCTGGCCGTCACCGGCGGCCTCGGCCTGATCTTCTACGGCTTCGCCTGGCTCTTCATCCCGCTCGACGGCGAGGACGAGAACGAGGCCCGCCGACTCCTGACGGGCCGCGTCGACGGCGCCACCCTCATCGCCGTGCTGTTCGCCCTCGTCGGCTGCGGCCTCTTCCTCTCCATGCTCAACAACGGCTCCGTCCTCGGCTTCGCCGTGCTGCTCTCGCTCGCCCTCACCGGCGCCACCTACTGGTCCCAGCGCCGCCGCCTCGCCGACCCCGACACCGGACCGGTCGACCCGGTGGCCGCGCAGGCGGCCGCCGTCGCACCCCCCGAGACGCAGGCGCCGCCCGTCCCCGGTGCGCCCTCCTGGTGGCGGGACCCCATCATCAAGGACGGCACGACGGGCCCGGTCGGCACCGGCTACCTGTGGGGCCCCGAAGGCGCGGTCGTCGACGAGGCGCCGGACCTGGGCCGGGGCCCGGCCGCCGCCCCCGGCCTTCCCCCGCAGCGGCGGCGCGACCCGGCGACGCGCGGGCCGCGCGGCATCGGCGGGCGGGTGTTCCTGCTCGCCGTACTCGCGGCCGGACTGGGCACCGGCCTGTCGTGGGACGCGCAGCCGCTCGGCACGAGCCTGCAGATCGGCCTGTCCTGCGCGCTCGCCGTCTTCGGGCTCGGCATCGCGGTCAGCGCGTTCCGCGGGCGTACGGGCGTCGGCACGATCCTGCTCACCGTGATCACGGCGCTGATGCTGACCGGCGCCTCCGCGCTGCCGAAGCAGATCTCCACGGACTGGATGCGTACGAACTGGAAGCCCGCCTCGGCCTCGGCCGTGCGGCCCGCGTACGCACTCGGGTCGGGCGTGGGGACGCTCGACCTCAGCGGCGTACGCGTCCCGGCGGGCTCCTCGGTGGCCACGCGGGCGGAGGTCGGTGCGGGGCAGCTCAGGGTCGTCGTACCGAAGGACGTGACGGTGGAACTGCGCATGAAGCTGGGTGTCGGCGACATCCAGCTGCCGGGGCAGCAACCACAGGACTTCGCCATCGTGACGGACCAGGACCAGCGCCGGACGCTGAAGCCGCCGGAGCCGCTGAAGCAGCCGGAGCCGCCGGAGCGCGGCAAGTCCGCCGGGACGCTTCGGCTGGATCTCGAAGTCGGCGTCGGCCAGGTGGAGGTAACCCGTGCAGCGAAGTGACATCCCGAGCGCCGGGTACCGGCCCGGACAGCGCCCCACCCGCTTCCGGCACGAGTTCAGGCCCGGCAAACTGATCAGCGGCCTCGTCGTACTGGGGACAGCCACGGCGTACACGGGAGACGCCACAGGCGCATGGCAGGTGCCCGCCTACGCCGCGCTCCCGGTCATCTGCCTCGGGCTGCTGCTCGCGGGCGCGGCGAGCTGGATGGCCTACAGCGTGCGCCGGCGGCGCGCCGCGAGGGCGGCGTCGACGGAGAAGTGAGCGGCGCCCGCGAGCACCAGCGGCAGCCAGGCCATGAGGTAGGCCAGGTCGTTCCCGTAGTAGTACGGGTCCGACGCCCAGCTCACCGTCAGCCACAGGCTCAGCGAGATCAGCGCCCCGCCGAGCGCGGCGAGGCGGGCGAGAAGTCCGATCAGCGTGCCGATGCCGACGGCGAGTTCACCAACGGCGATGGCGTAACCGAAGCCCTCGGGGTTCTTGAGCGCGAGATCGACGAGGGCGGGGATGGCCGACGTGTCACGCACGCCGCGCATCATCTCGCCGACCGACCCGGTGCCGCTCGCGGACATGAACTGGCTGTCCGTCAGCTTGTCGAGACCGGCGTAGATGAAGGTGACGCCAAGGAAGATCCGCAGCGGCAGGAGCGAGTAGCGGCGCGCCGTGTCCCGCAGGCCGCCACGTCCGTGCGGCCCGTCGCCCATTCCCGCGCCCCTTCCCGCGCCCATGCCCGTTCCGGTCATGATGCCGTTGCCGCCGCCGGCCCGATACCCGTGACTCATGGTCTGGTCCCGCCTCTCCGAAGCGTCAGCGCCGTGCGGCGCGGGCACGATTCTCCCCGCGCCCCTCGAAGAGGGATACGTATGCAGCGGTGCTCCGGCTCAAACGGCAGGTCACGAGTGCCGCTCAGTCGGTGACGTCGATCGTCACCCGGTCGGTCTCCGCACCCGCCGCCGTCACCACCTGCACATCGACGCGGCCCGGCTCGACCTCCACCGGCACGGGCACGGTCAGCACCGTGTCCGTCGGGTTGGCGAATCCGCCGGGCACCGGGATCAGCGGCACATGGACGTGCACCGTCCCGATCCGTACGACCATCCGCGCCAGGCGCTCGGGAGTCCCCGCGCCCGGCGGTACGAAGCCCGCGCCACGGATCTCGATGTCGTCGCCGGTACGGATGGGCGCGTCCAGATCGCCCGCTTCCCTGGCCCGTACGACCGACAGCACCACCGGACGGCCGCCCTCCGCGAACTTCCCCGCGAAGTACGTCGCCGCCGAGACCGCCACCAGCAGGGCCAGGCCCCACGGCAGATCGGGCAGCTGCTCGGGCCGCCGGGCGAGACGTACCGCCGCGAACACCACCGCGACCGCGTTCACCAGGACGTACTGGACATCGGCGAAGTTGCCCCGGCCCGCGTCGTCGGTGAGCAGGTCGGCGGCGCGGGGGCGGTCGGCCCGTACCTTCTGCAGGCGCCGGCCGAGGACGCGCACGGTCACCACATGGCGTACGACGACGGCGATGGCGCAGGTCAGCGCGAGGACGGTCAGCATGCCGAGGCCACGGGCGAGTTCGAGGCCGGCGATGAGCGCGTCGCGGTCGGCGTGGTCGGACGCGGCGGCCAGCTGAATGGCGATCACCAGCACGGCGAAGACGACGAGCAGCACCCAGCTCCCGGCGACGGCGCGCGAGGTGGACAGCCGGTTGTCCTCGCCGATGAGGGGCGCGAGGAGACCACCGCGCGCCCGGTGCGCGCGCGCCGCGCCGGTCAGCAGGGCGGCGGTGACGAGCGCGGCGACCAGCCCCGCCGTACGGGCGGAGGTCCAGCCGGCCCCGATGGCCGTGAACGCCTGAACGAGCATCAGCACGACGACCCCGCCCCACACCACGAACAGCGTGGAGCGCCACACCATGCCGAGCCACGCCTCGCCCGCCTCCCGGCTGCGCTCGGCGACCGCGCGCGCCGACTGGGTCAGCTCGTCCGACACCCACTGACGCGAGGCACCGGCGGAATGCGCGACGGCGGCGGGCAGGCCCTGGCCCGCCGCCAGGCCGTCGCGCTTGGCGAGGAAGGCGGAAACGGCACGGCGGTGACCCTCGCGGGCGCCGTGCGGGCAGTCGCCGCACGTACAACCGCCACTGTGCGCGCTCTGTCGTGCCTCTTGCACAGCCACGGAAGTTGCCGCCCTCTCGAAACCTGCTGAAGGGAACTTCCCTCCGGTGTAGGGGAATTGTGCCGTACGAAGAGAGGTCCCCGCGTCACCCGCAGGGGGATAGGTGCGGGCTAGGCGAACAGCTCGGGCTCGGCGCGGCTGATCCGGCCCCACAGCGGCTGGTGGTTGATCCACGCCACGAGGTCGCTGCCCAGCTGATCGCGCGTGGCGACCGCGTCCTTGTGGTCGATCGGTACGGGCCGGCCCGCCGCCCGCGCGGCCAGCTGCACCTGGCAGCAGCGCTCCATCGCGATGAACCACCAGGCCGCCGCGTCGACCGAGTCCCCCACGGTCAGCAGCCCGTGGTTGCGCAGGATGACGGCCTTGTGCGGCCCGAGCGCGCCCGCGATCCACCGCCCCTCCTCCGCGTCGACGGAGACGCCGGTGTACGCGTCGTACAGCGCGTGGTCCTCGTAGAAGGCGCAGGCCTCCTGGGTGATCGGGTCGAGCAGCTCGCCCAGCGCGGACAGCGCGCGGCCGTGGACGGAATGGGTGTGCGCGACGGCCACGACGTCCGGCCTGGCGCGGTGCACCTGTGCGTGGACCAGGAACGCCGCCTGGTTGACGTGGCGGCTGCCCTCGACGACCTGCCCGTCGCCGTTGACGAGGATCAGGTCGCCCACGGTCATGTCGGCGAAGGCGAGCCCGAAGGGATTCACCCAGAAGCAGTCGGCGTACTGCGGGTCGCGTGCCGTGATGTGCCCTGAGACGCCTTCCTCGTACCCGTACCGCCCGAAAAGCCTGAGCGCCCCGGCGAGCCGCTCCTTGCGGTACTGGCGCTCCTCGGCGGCGGTCGCGTGGGTGGGCGGCATCGCGAAGTGGAGCTGTTCGAGGGGTACGGGCGCCGGCGTCTCGTTCATGGGGCGGAAGCTACCGCGAGGTACGGCAGGTGAACAGGGGTGTCTGCCGCTTATCGCACAGGCGTCTACAGCTCGTCGATCGCGGCCAGGTCGATGTCGACGGAGAACGGAACCGACAGTTTCAGGTGGTCGTGGTGGATGCCCACAAGGCCATACGCCTTGGTGGCGGGGTCGAGTTCGTAGACATACACGACCGGACGGCCGTCGTCGCCGCGCTCCACTCGCCAGAAGTGGGCGATGCCTCCCTGGGCGTAGATCTGCGGCTTGCGCTCACGGTCGCGCTTCTCGGAGTCGGGGGACACCACCTCCACGGCGAGGAGCACGTCCTTGGCCCGGTAGTGCGTCTCCTCCGAGTCGGTCACCGCTGCGGCGCGGATCACCGACACATCGGGCTCGGGGCCCTGCCTCTTGTCGACGACGACGGTCATCTCCCGCCGCACCCGGAGATCCTTCGGGACGCTCGCGCGCAGGCCTGGGACCAACAGGTCCATCGCCAGAGAGTGGAAACTCCTCTGCGGACTCACGAAAACCAGGCTCCCGTCGATCAGCTCGGTGTGCGGCGGGAGGTCGGGCAGCGTCAGCAGGTCGTCCACGGTGTAGCCGTCCTGCGGCGGCACCGGCCACGAGATCTCGGTGGGCAGCGGCTCAGCGGTCATGGTTCCTCCCATGGACGGGATTCTCGGGCCTGCGGCCAGCGTACCGAGCGGATACGACAATGCCGCCGCCCAAACGAATGAGCGACGGCATCGTCGTTGACCCTGCGACCAGGGTTACCGGGTTACTCCCACTCGATCGTGCCCGGCGGCTTGCTCGTCACGTCGAGCACCACGCGGTTCACGTCCGCAACCTCGTTCGTGATCCGGGTCGAGATCTTCGCCAGTACGTCGTACGGCATCCGCGTCCAGTCCGCCGTCATCGCGTCCTCGGACGAGACCGGGCGCAGCACGATCGGGTGGCCGTACGTCCGGCCGTCACCCTGGACGCCCACCGACCGTACGTCCGCGAGCAGCACGACCGGGCACTGCCAGATGTCGCGGTCCAGACCGGCCGCCGTCAGCTCCTCGCGGGCGATCGCGTCGGCCTCGCGCAGCAGGTCGAGGCGCTCCTTGGTGACCTCGCCGACGATACGGATGCCGAGGCCGGGGCCGGGGAACGGCTGGCGCTGGACGATCTCCTCCGGGAGGCCGAGCTCCTGGCCGACCATCCGGACCTCGTCCTTGAACAGCTGGCGCAGCGGCTCGACGAGCTCGAACTCGATGTCGTCGGGCAGGCCGCCCACGTTGTGGTGGGACTTGATGTTCGCGGTGCCGGTGCCGCCACCGGACTCGACCACGTCCGGGTAGAGCGTGCCCTGCACGAGGAACGCGACGTCCTCGCCCTCCGCGCCGGCCTCGGCGACGATCTCCGCCTGGGCCTGCTCGAAGACGCGGATGAACTCGCGGCCGATGATCTTCCGCTTCTCCTCCGGGTCGGAGACCCCGGCGAGCGCGTTCAGGAAGCGCTCCTGGGCGTCGACGACCTTCAGCTGTACGCCGGTGGCCGCGACGAAGTCCTTCTCGACCTGCTCGGTCTCGCCCTTGCGCATCAGGCCGTGGTCGACGTACACGCAGGTCAGCTGGTCGCCGATGGCCTTCTGCACGAGCGCTGCCGCGACCGCGGAGTCCACGCCGCCGGACAGGCCGCAGATGGCGCGCTTGGTGCCGACCTGCGCCTGGATGGCGGCGATCTGCTCCTCGACGACGTTGTGCGTGGTCCAGTCGGGCTCGATGCCCGCGCCCCGGTAGAGGAAGTGCTCCAGGACCTGCTGGCCGTACGTGGAGTGCATCACCTCGGGGTGGTACTGCACGCCGTACAGCTTCTTCTCGTCGTTCTCGAAGGCGGCGACCGGCACGACGTCCGTGGACGCGGTGACGGTGAAGCCCTCGGGCGCCGCCGAGCAGGCGTCGCCGTGCGACATCCACACCGACTGCTCGGTGGGGGTGCCCTCGAAGAGCGTGGACCCGGCCTTGGAGACGGCGAGAGGGGTACGGCCGTACTCGCGCGCACCGTTGTCGTCGACGGCGCCGCCGAGCGTGGTGGCCATCAGCTGGAAGCCGTAGCACATGCCGAAGACGGGGACACCGGCCTCGAAGATCTCACGGTCGAGGGTCGGGGCGCCCTCTTCGTACACGGACGAGGGGCCGCCGGAGAGGATGATCGCCTTGGGGTTCTTGGCCAGCATCTCCGACACCGGCATGGTGCTGGGGACGATCTCGCTGTAGACCCGGGCCTCACGGACACGGCGGGCGATGAGCTGGGCGTACTGCGCGCCGAAGTCGACAACGAGGACGGCGTCGGGGGCGGCGGGGGGCACTGCTGGCACGGGGCGGCCTTCCGGCGGTGAAGGGTGTCGGGACTGTCAATTCTAACGGGGACGCGACATTCCCCTTGTCTCACCATCCGAACCCGGCATCGGCCGTCCGCCGGCGACAGGCATACTGGCCTCATGCACAAGCAGCTGAGCTTCCTCTTTACCTATGGCACCCGGTCCGACCGGTGCCATGGTCGAGCTGCTTGAGCTACTGACAAGCGACTTCACAGGCGCCCCGGGCCGACAAGGCCCGGGGCGCTCTGTCATTTCCGGGCCTGGTCGCCTCGGGGGGCCCGCCCCCCTTCACATCCAGGAGTTACGGACATGAGCACCGCCACCGCCACCCCCACCGCCGCCCCCGCCACCGCCGCCGCCGCCGAGAGGACCGGCGCGCGCACCGATGAGGCCGCGGACCTGATCGGCAATGCCCGGGAGCGCATCGACTCGCTCGACGACAGGATCATCGGCCTCATCCAGGAACGGATGGCCGTTTCGGCCGTCATCCAGGAGGCCCGCATCACCTCGGGCGGTCGGCGCGTGAACCTGTCGCGCGAGATGGAGGTCCTGGGCCACTACAGGGACGCGCTCGGGAAGCCCGGCACGGCGCTCGCGATGACGATGCTGGAGCTGTGCCGGGGCCGTATCTGAGTTCGGGAGCATCCTCACCCGTACGGCGCGTGACCGGGCCCACGGGGGGTTCGTTGGTCCCGGTGTCCGCGCCAGCCAGGGGCGGGTGCGCAGAAAGAACCACGCGTGGCTCCGCCGGGGCGTGCGGCGTACTGCACGTGCGTCGTGGGACCTCGTCCCGGCGTGCGTGACCGGTCGGCAGGGGACAGCAGCCCGGTCACCCAAGGCGGCCGGTTCCGGGGACGCCCGGAACCGGCCGGCCGTGTCCCCGTTTCCCCCTCCCTCTCTCTCCCTCCCCCTGGGATGTCGTCCCCTGGGATGTCGTCGAGACTGTTGCGCGGTTCGCGGCCGACACGCACGATGCAAAGGCAGCCCCGTACGCCGGGCGGTCGCTGCCATTGGTCGAACCACGCGAGCGCCTCTCGTGCGCCGGGCAGGCCACCGGCGTACAGAGCCGGCGGCGCACCCCCCGGCGCCGCCCCCGCAGCACCGGCGCTGCCCTGGCGCCGGGTGCTGACGGCCCGGGCCCCGCGGATCTCCCCCGTCCGCGGGGCCCTTCGCTTTGCCCAAGTGGTGCCGGCGGTGGTGATGTGACGCGAGCCACATGAGAAACCTCTGAGAATCCCTGCAACCCTTTACGCCGGCCATAGGTCATCTATGCGAACCAACGGCCACCCGTGCACCCCCACTCACGGCGGCCCTCACATCTCGTGCCGCTAGCCGTGCGGTACGCCAGACTTTCTGAGGTCTATATGAAGCTTCGCCGTGCCATGGCCCTTGCGGCCGCGACGGCCGTCATAGCTCCTGCCGCTTTCCTGGCCGCACCGGCCGCGTACGCCGAGGGTGACCCCGCCACCACGCAGACCGAGACGACCGACCCGGGCCAGGCGACCGACCCCGACGTGTCCGACACGGCCGACGAGGACCCCGCCGACGAGGACCCGAAGACGGACCCGGCCCCTGCCGACGAGCCCGACCCGACCAACGAGGACCCGGCCGACACGGACCCGGCCGACGAGGACGCGGAAGTCGACAAGGATCCGGCGACGGACCCCGAGGGCGACACGGACCCGGCCGACGAGGACCCGGCGGCCGACCCCGACGGCGAGCAGGACCCGGACGCCGACAAGGACCCGGGCGACGAGCCCGGGGATGACGAGAAGCCGGGCGATGACGAGAAGCCGGGCGATGACGAGAAGCCGGGCGACGACGAGGACCCGGCGACGAATCCGCAGGACGAGTACGAGCCCTGCGAGCCGCTGATCGACGAGAACGGCGACCTCGTCGACAGCGAGTCCGCCCTCAAGATGGACATCAACGGCCTGCCCGGCAAGATCGTCGCCGGCAGCGGCTGGCACAACTTCAAGCTGACCGCCTCCAACCCCACCGACACCGCGCTCGGCGAGGTCCAGTGGATGGCGTTCGTCGACAACGAGTCGATGAGCGAGGACGAGAACGACTGGCTGAGCAGCCACCTCCAGTTCGAGTTCTTCAACGAGCACACGCAGGCCTGGGACGCCGTGGGCGGTCCGGAGTTCCTGGGCAAGACCGAGCTCGGCGCCAAGGATGTCGTCGACATCAAGCTGCGCCTGAACATCAGCGCGAAGGCCCCCGCCGGTGCGAGCTTCGCCATCGGTTTCGGTGGATACCTCGACGCCGACGAAGAGTGCATCCGCACGTCGCTGGCCTACTGGGACTTCGACGTCCTGGCCCCGGGCAGCGAGAACGAGAACCCGGGCAAGCCCAGGCCGATCGAGCCGCCCGCCGAGAACCCCGTGCCGAGCCCCAAGGAGCCGCAGGGCGGCTCCAAGGAGATCCCGGTGACCGGCAGCCTCGCCGAGACCGGTTCTTCGTCCAAGATGCCGATGTTCGCCCTCGCGGGTGGCGCGGCCGTGGCGCTCGGCGCCGGTGCGATGTTCGTCGTACGCCGCCGCCAGGCCGGTTCCGAGGCCTGATCCCGGCCACGCACGCATGACCCGGTGACACACCGGTAGAGCCGGCAGGAGGGGCTGCACTCGGAGGGGGGTGCAGCCCCTTTTGCCTGCCCGCTCAACTCTTCGGCGGGACCACCGGTATGCCGAGGAACGGCAGCTTCAGTGCGCCGAAGGCATCCTCCGGCACCGCGGGCGCCTTCGGCTCGATCGCCGCGAGGCGCTCGTACGCCGCGCCCTGCGCCGGGCGCACGTCCGGCTCGCCCTTGTTGGGCCAGTACGACATGGCGCGCTCCGCCTGCGCGGTGATCGTCAGCGACGGGTTGACGCCCAGGTTGGCGGAGACCGCCGACCCGTCGACCACCGAGATCCCCGGGTGTCCGTACAGCCGGTGGTACGGGTCGATGACGCCCTGCTCCGGTGTGGCGCCGATCGGGCAGCCGCCCAGGAAGTGCGCGGTCAGCGGCGTACCCATGAGCTCGCCGATGTTGCTGCCCGCGAAGCCGTTGATCTCCTCGGCGAGGAGCGTCGCGGCGCGCGCCGCCTCGGGAATCTGCTTCGGGTTGGGCGCGCCGTGGCCCTGGCGGGCGGTGAGCAGGCCCTTTCCGATGCCGCCCGGCTTGCGGTACGTCGTCAGGGAGTTGTCCAGCGACTGCATGACCAGGCCGATGATGGTCTTCTCCGACCAGCGGTAGTTGGAGAGCGACCGCAGGGTGAGCAGCGGGTGTCTGGCGGCGTTGCCGAGCCAGCCCAGTACGCGCGGGAACTTGTCGGCGTACGGCACCTGGATGATGGACATCGCGCCCATCGCGTTGGAGCCCTTGCCGTAACGCACCGGCTCGATGTGGGTGTTGTCGTCGGGGTGGATCGAGGACGTGATGGCGACGCCCCGTGTGAAGTCGGCCTTCTTCGCGCCGTGCTTCTTGCGGTAGCGGCGGTCGGTGGTCTGCGAGCCGACGAGGGCCTCGGAGTTGGTACGGGTCAGTTCGCCGAGCCGAGGGGAGACGCGGGGCAGGTCGCCGCGGTCCTTCATGGTGTGCAGGAGGGTCTGCGTGCCGTACGTGCCGGCGGCGACGACGACCTGGCGGGCGCGCAGGGTGCGGGGCCTGGCCTTGCGGCGGGCGTCGGTGGGGACGGTGGCGACGCGGTAGCCGCCGTCCGGGTGTTCGGCGAGGCCGACGACGGAGGTCATGGGGTGGACGACGGCGCCGGCCTTCTCGGCGAGGTAGAGGTAGTTCTCGTTGAGGGTGTTCTTCGCGCCGTGCCGGCAGCCGGTCATGCACTCGCCGCATTCGGTGCAGGCCCTGCGGGACGGTCCGGCGCCGCCGAAGTAGGGGTCGGGAACTTCCTCGCCGGGCCGGGCCGTTGAATGACCGTCGGCGTCCTTGCCGTCGCCGTAGAAGACGCCGACCGGTGCCATGTGGAAGCTCCTCCCCACTCCCATGGCCTCGGCGGTCGCCTTCAGGTGTACGTCGGAGGGCGTCATGGTCGGGTTGAGGCGCACCCCGAGCATGCGCCTGGCCTGGTCGTAGTACGGCGCGAGTTCGTCCTGCCAGTCGGTGATGTCCGCCCACTGCCGGTCCTGGAAGAAGGGAGCGGGGGGTACGTACAGCGTGTTGGCGTAGTTGAGGGAGCCGCCTCCCACCCCCGCGCCCGCCAGCACCATGACGTTCCCGAGCAGGTGCACGCGCTGGATGCCGAAGAGGCCGAGCGCGGGCGCCCACAGGTAGTTCTTGATGTCCCAGGAGGTCTTGGGCAGGGTCTCGCGGGTGAAACGGCGGCCCGCTTCCAGGACGCCGACCCGGTAGCCCTTCTCCGTCAGGCGCAGCGCGGAGACGGACCCGCCGAAGCCGGATCCCACGACGATGACGTCGTAGTCGTACACGGCATCGTCGTCGTGCGCGGAATCGCCCGCAGCCTCCTGGCTGGGGACAGAGCTCTCCTGTGGCATTGGCGCTCCTCGTCAAAAAACCTGGGGATCAGCGGAAACGCAGGACCTTGAGCGTCTTCAGGCTGGTGCTCATGAACGCCGCGTACTTCTCGTCGTCCATGCCGAAGGAGGGGGCCATCGGGATCAGTCGCTGGTGGGCGACGGTCTGGGCCTCGGTGTACTTGAGGATGCCCTCGGAGCCGTGCCGGCGGCCGAGGCCGGATTCCTTCATGCCGCCCATCGGCGCCTGGACGCTGCCGTACGCGGGGGCGTAGCCCTCGTTGATGTTGACCGTGCCGGTGCGCAGCCGGGCGGCGATGGCGTGGCCGCGCCTGCCGTTCTTGGTCCAGACGCTCGAATTGAGGCCGTACGGCGTGGCGTTGGCCTGCTCGACGACCTCGTCCTCGTCGGTGAAGCGGTAGATGGAGACGACCGGGCCGAAGGTCTCCTCGGTGCACACCGCCATCGGTGCCTCGACGCCGTCCAGGATGGTCGGCTCGAAGAACAGCGGGCCGATGTCGGGGCGGGCGACGCCGCCCGCGACGAGTGTGGCGCCCTTGGCGACGGCCTCTTCGACGTGGCGCTTGACGTTCTCCAGCTGGCGTTCACCGGCGAGCGAGCCCATGTCGGCGCCGTACGCGAGGGACGTGCCGAGGCGCATCGCCTTCGTACGGGCGGCGAACCGGGCCACGAAGTCGTCGGCGATCGACTCGTGGACGTACAGCCGCTCGATGGAGATGCAGAGCTGTCCGGCGGAGGAGAAGCAGGCGCGGACGGCGCCCGCCGCTGCCTTTTCTACGTCGGCGTCCTCCAGGACCAGCATGGCGTTCTTGCCGCCGAGTTCGAGGGATACGCCGATGAGGCGGGCGGCGGCGCCCTGGGCGACCTCGCGGCCGGTGCGGGTCGAGCCGGTGAAGGAGACGTAGTCGGCGTGCTTGACGATCTCCGGGCCGATGACCGGTCCGTCGCCGAGGACGACTTGGAAGGCCTCGGCGGGCAGACCGGCCTCGACGAGGAGGTCGCGGGCCCACAGGGCGGTCAGCGCGGTCTCGGTGTCCGGCTTCATCACGACGGCGTTGCCGGAGACGAAGGCGGGCAGCGCGTCGCCGATCGACAGCTCGAAGGGGTAGTTCCAGGGGGCGATCTGGCCGACTACACCGCGCGGCTGGCGCAGCTCGGTGACCTTCGTCAGGGTCGGGATCGCGCCGGTGCGCCGCTTGGGCCTGAGGTACGAGGCGGCCTTGCGGCCGTAGTGGCGGGCGGCTATGGCGACGGCCTGGATCTCCTCGTGCGCGTGCAGGCGGGCCTTGCCGGTCTCCAGCTGAATCAGGTCGAGGACCTCGGCCTGGCGCTCAAGGACCAGGTCGTGGAAGCGGAGCAGGATCGCGGCGCGCTGCCGCACCGGTACGGCCGCCCAGACGGGCTGGGCCGCGCGTGCCCGCGCGAAGGCGGTCGCGACGTCCTCCGGGGTGGACTCGGGCAGGTCGGCCAGCTTCTCGCCGGTGAAGGGCGTGTGGTTGGCGGTGCGGCCGGAACCGACCACGTCACGCGTGAGCTGTGCGACCACCTCGGGGGTGACCACGTCTGCCGCGGTGCGCGCACCTGCGGGGGCGGCGGCGGTGGGGTTCGTACCGAGGGCGGCTGCGGGGGCCTGCGAGTCCGTCATGAGGGCGAGAGTAAGCCTCCGGCGATCCTTTGGATACCCGTCGGTAATACCTTTTCACCGGCCCCTCACCACCGCGCCAGTGTTCACTGGCAGATAACCCCTGATCAGGGGCTTGTGCCAGGTCTCAGGGCCCCGGTTCGCGGTCTAACCGCGGGCGAACGAGTCGAGGGCGGTGTCGAAGTGCCGCTTGCCGTCGTCCTGCCTGCTGACCGGCGCCGAGACCCACACGTCGTACATCAGACCGCCCTCCTCCCAGCACAGGTCGTACGTGTGCCGGTCCTCGTCGCCCGGCTCGAAACCGTCCCGTACGAACTCCCACAGCGCGGCGGCCAGCCCGTTGTGCGTGGTCCGGGTGACCTTGCCGGCGCGGTAGCCGGGATGGGTGTCCGGGCCCTTCGCGTGCGCCCGCCGCATCTCGCCGAGCGGGCCGCCCGCTACGGGGCTCTGCCGGCGTACGCCGATTCTGATGCCCTTGTCCGGCGACAGGTACGACACCCCGTTGTCGTCGGCCGAGCGGTCGTAACCCTCGGGGACGGCGAGCGTGAAGCCCGCCGGGTCGGTCACCCTGCGGTAGCCGGGCGGCGGCGTGCGGGCGGCGTCGGCCGTGCCGGTCGGGGCATGCACTCCGCCGCCGGGACGCGTCGACACGGTCGAGGTGACCGTGCGGGTCGGCGCGAAATCCGTACGGCCGCCGCCCTTGCTGTCACCGTCGCCGTCGCCGTCGCGCAGGAACAGCGTCGCCGTCGCCGCTCCCGCCCCCGCCATCACGGCGACGAGCATGCTCGCCACGAGCGCGCCCCGGACACCGCCGGCCCGGACACCGCCGGCCCGGAAGCGCGACGGCTTGGCAGCGAGGGGGATGTGCGGATGCGTGGCCGGGCAGGGCGCCGCGGAGTCGGGGGCCATGCCGGTCGCGAGGAACGCCAGCAGCAGTCGCTCCGCCTCGGCCGCGCCGAGTCTGCGCTCCGGATCGCGCTCCAGGAGGCGTCGTACGACGGGAAGCAGCGGGCCCGCGGCGGCGGGCGGCACGATCGGGTCGTGCATGACGGCGCACAGCACGCCGCTCAAGGAGTCGCGGTGGAAGGGCGATTCGCCGCTCACGGCCGTACACAGCAGCACGCCGAGCGACCACAGGTCGGAGGCCGGGCCCGCGGCCCGGCCCTCCATCCGCTCGGGCGCGGTGTACTCGGGAGAGCCGACGAAGGACCCGGCGTCGGTGATCGTCGTACCGCCGTCGAGCCGCGCGATCCCGAAGTCGGTGAGGACGACCCGGCCGGTGCCCGCCTCCAGCAGGACGTTGTCGGGCTTGAGGTCACGGTGCAGTACCCCGCGCTCATGGGCCAGGCGGAGCGCGCCGACCAGCGCCAGGCCGATCCGTGCGGCCTCGCGGACGTCGAACGGGCCGTCGGCGGCGATCCGGTCGGCGAGCGAATCGCCGTCGATCCGCTCCATGATGATGTACGACAGTCCGGCGCCGGGTTCCTCGACGATGTCGTGGACGACGATCACATGCGGGTGGACCAACTGGGCCACGGTCCTGGCCTCGCGCAGCGCCCGCTCACGCCGCAACTGCGCGTCGGCGGCGGGCAGGCCGGGTTCGTCGCCTCCGAAGTGGAGCTCCTTGACGGCCACCTGCCGGCCGAGCAGCTCGTCGGTCGCCTGCCAGACGGTGCCCATGCCGCCGCGCCCCAGCTGGTCGCCGAGACGGTACCGCCCGGCGATCAGGCGGCTGCCGCCCTCGGTCCCGCCGGTCATCGCGTGTGAGTGGTCCACGTCTCCTGTCCTGTCCCGCTCCTGTCCTGTCCCGCTCCTGTCCCGGACCGCACCTGTCCCCGGCCCGCTCCTGGACCGGCCGCCGTCTACGAGCTCAAGGGGCTGGGTCAGCCGCCCGTCACCCGGTAGGCCTTCGTGGCCTGTTCGTAGATCTCGGTGACCTTGTCGCGCTGGGATTCCGGGCCGATCACCTGGACGACGTGATAGCGGTCGCCGACGATCACCGCGAGGTTACGGACGTACACATCGCGCCCGCTGCTGTCCTGCCAGGTGAACTGGCCTTCCGCCATGGCCTGCTGCCCCACGTCGATGCGGCGCAGGCCGTGCTGGGTCGACCAGGAGGAGTCCCTGACGGCCTGGAGTTCGCGCTCCTTCTTGAGCTGGTAGTCCATCGGGTCGCCGCCGTGCTCCTTGACGGTGTCACGGCCGGGGACGACCAGCAGCTCGAAGCCGCTGCCCCGGTAACGGACTTGGCCGGCGTCGTTGATCGGTCGCCGCTCCCAATCCTTATCGACGGCTACCTGGAACCCCTCGGGGTCCCTGCGGACCTCGTACCCCTTGGCCACATCAGTGGCCGGAACGGAGGTCTGCGGCTGCTGGGAGCCGGGCGTCTCCTGCGCGGGCGGGGGCGTCGACTCGGTCCCGGCCGAGGGGCCGGGGGTGGTGGGCGCACCGGTGCTCCGGCTGTCGCCCGCGTTCTTGGGGGCGCCCCGGTTTCCGTCCTGGCCTCCGTCCTCCTCGCCGGCCTTCGGCATGAAGACCATCGAGTAGACGAGCGCGGCCGTCAGGCCGAGGAGGATCAGGAGGAGGAGCGTACGCCCGAGCGAACGGGGGCCGCCGCGCTGCTTCTTCTGGATCCGCGGCTCCTTGATCCGCGGCTCCCGGGGCGGCTTCGGCTCCCTCTGCGCCCCCGCGCCTCCTCTGGTCCTGGTCTTCTTGTGCCGGTGGCGGCCGTGCACGTCGGACGCCCTGGCGCGGCGCTTGCGTACGAGCTCGCCGCGGCGGCGCACGATGGGAAGCCGCGCGGCGTCGACGGACGGCAGCGGCACGATGTACGCACCGGCCTCCGGTTCGGGCGCGGACCGTACGAGCGAGCGGAGCCAGCCGCGCAGTTCCTCGAAGTCGGGCCGCTCGGTGGGGTCCTGGCGCAGCAGCGACTCGACGACGGGCCGCAGCGGGCCGCACTCCTCGGCGAAGGCGGGCGGCTCGGCGCAGACGAGCTGCACCAGCTCTACGGCGCTCTCTTCCGGGTACGGGGCGTGGCCCTGCACGGTACGGAAGAGGAGCGCTCCCAGGGCCCAGAGGTCGGTGGAGGGGCCGATGGGCGGGGCGAGCTGCCAGTTCTCGTGGACGGACCCGGCCTGCTCGGGCGCCCAGCGCTCGGTGACGGCGCCGACGACGGCGATCCGTGCCTGCCGCGCGCGCTCGGCGGCGAGCGGAGTGGCGGGCCCCCGGTACACGGCAACCTGCCCGCCGTGCTCGCTCTGCCCGCCGTGCTCGCCCTGCCCACCCTGCCCGCCCTGTCCGCGCGCCACGACCTCGTCCCAGCTGCGGGCCTGAGTCTGGGCGGGGCCGGGGCCGGCGTGCGCCTCGGCGCCGGAGTGGCCTGGCCGGGGAGCCTGGGCCTGGCCGTGCCGCTGATCCGGCAGCTGACCGTGGCGCTGCCCGTACGTACCGCTTCCCTGCGCCGGTGCCCGGCCTCCGGCCTGGGCGGGGGGCATGCCTTGCGCCTGGCCCTGGCCCTGGCGCGGCCCTTGGCCCCAGCCCTGGCCCTGGTCCCAGCCCTGGCTCTGGTCCGGCTCCGGGCGGCGGCCCTGGCCGCGTCGCAGGCCGTCGGCTCGCATTCCGTCGCCCGCGGGGGAGCGTGGGACCGCGCCGTGCCAGGAGTCGTCGAAGTCGCCGGACGCGGCCGGGGGGCGGCTGCCTCCAGCGGCACCGGGGGCTGCTGGGGCGGTGCCCGGCGCTCCGCCGGACCCCGGGTGCCGGCCGGCGGCGGTGCCGGGCTTGTCCGGGCGGGTGCCGTCCTGCCAGGTACCGGCCAGTTCCTGCCGCTGGGGGCGCTCGGCCGATGCGGGTCCGGGCGACGCGGACGTGGGCTCGGCGTCGACGTACGGGCTGATCGCGCGCGGGCCCCCGGCCGGGAGCTGGGCCGGGAGCGGGCCTGTGCCGCCCGGGCGCTGCTCCTCGGTGCCCCGTGCCGCGGCACGGGCTCCCGCGCGGTACGCCGCGATGGCTCCGGCGCGCGCGGCCCGGACCTCGGCGGCGGGGCTTCCGCCCCCTGCGGGCGAGGCGGTGCGCACTGCGCCACCGGGAGCGGGAGCGGCGGCATCGCCGTACTGCGCGGCCGGCTCGTGCCCCGTAACCCGGCCGGGGCCGCCCCAACTGCCGCCTCCCTCTTCCGCGTCCGTCGCCGACTCCGCCGGCACGGGAACCGGAGCGTACCCGCAGAGCGCCTCCTCGGCGGCGCCGGCCGCGAGCCCGGTCAGGACGATGCGGCCGTCGTCGCAGACGAGCACCGTGCGGACGGTGATGTTCCGGTGGGTCCAGCCATGCGCGTGCAGGACCCGCAGAGCGGTCAGCACGTCGGCGGCGATTTCCGCGGCCCGGTAGGGATTGAGCGGCTTCTCGGCGAGCAGCGCCGCCAGCGGTCGCGCCGCCACCAGTTCACTCACTATCCACAGCGAGCCGCCCTCGGCGAAGACGTCGAAGACCTGGTCGAGCCTGGGGTGATCGGGGATCTGCGCGGCGGCCTGCGCCGCCTCGATGGCCCGCCGCACGGCAGGATCGGCCGGCCGACACGTCGTACGTCCGGCCGCGCGCCGCCCCGCCGCCGCCCCGCCACTGCCGTCGCCGTCCAGGATCTCCGCGTCCACGACCTCAGGCAACGGCACCTGACGGACCAGCACTTCCTGGCCGCTGTACGTGTCGAACGCCCTTGTCTCGACCAGTTCGTACGCATCGGAAGGCGGCAGGGGAAGGCGGTAGCGGTCGGCAAGCACCCGTCCCGCATAGTCGTCCACGACGCCTCCCCAGAGCGCGCTGTACCTCCGACCCGGTGCACCGACACCAAGTCGTCAATTCCGGTCGCGTACGGTCAGTCCACGAGCTCTCACGATACGTGGCCGGGCCCGGCCGTGCGCGGAGTCTCAGCAACCCGGCCGCTGCGTACGTCAGTCCTTCGGCTGGAACGTGTCGTGCGCGGTCTCCCGCAGCGTCCGGCACTCGTCGCCGTCCCACTCGCTGGCCTTGCAGCTGACCATGATGGAGTAGCCGCGCCCGGCGTCCACCTTGAAGCCCCGGTTGAGGACGTGCACCCGCATCCCCGCTTCGTCGCGCTCGAACTCCCAGTCGGCGGTGGTGGGGTACCCGTTGTAGTCGACGGGCCGTATCTCAAGGTGCTTGTAGTTCTTGCTGGCCGCGTCGGTACCCACCACGGCCGCGGCCCAGGCCGCGCGCGCGTCGTCCTTGGGGCTGGCGTTGAAGTCGACCTGGACGCGTGGGTAACCGCCGCCCTTGTTGTATATGCCGCCGGAGTTCCGGCCCGCTATACCGTTGCGCTCAAAGCCCTTGGGCATCGCCATCGTGAAGTGGAACCGGTCGTCGCTGACCTTCACGTATCCCTCGGGCAGCCCGCCGTCCTTCGCCGGGTCGTCCGTCCCGGAGTCGTCGGAATCACCCTGGCCGTCGTCGCTGCCGGAGTTCTCACCCTGGCCGTCGTCCTGGCCCTGGCCCTGCCCCGGGTCCTGGCTCTGGCCCTTCCCGCCGTCCGCTTCCTTGCCCTTGTCCGCGTCGCCCTTGGCGTCGCCGCCGGCCGTGGCGCCGCTCGAAGCGGACGTCCCGTCCTTGGACTTGCCCTGGGCGCCGCCCTCGTTCCCACCACCGTTCAGCGCGACGGCGAGCACGGTGCCGATCAGCGCCAGCGCGGCGACCACCGCCACTATCACCAGCGTGCGACGCGGTACGACATCGGTGAGCGAGGCACGGGCCGGCGGCCTCGGACCCGTCGCGGGCTGCGACTGCCGCTGCGCCTGGGACCGCGCCTGGGAAGCCTGCTTCTGCTTGGCCGCCTGGGCCGCCGCCGCGTTGCGTACGGACTTCAGCGCGCCCCGCAACCGCTCACTCGTGGCCGGGCCCTCGTCCGCCCTCGCGTCACTCCTGGCCGGCCGTACCGCGCTGAGCACGTCCTCGGGAACGGGCGGCAGCGCCACGACCCGTGTCGCCTCCAGCGGCGGCTCGGGCTCGTCCGGCTTTTCGGGCAGGTGGATCACGTCGTTGAGGAGAGCGCGCGCGCCCGCCTCGTCGAGCCGCTGAGCGGGGTCCTTGGCCAGCAGGCCGTAGATGACCTCTTCCAGCGGCCCCGCGTTCTTCGGCGGGTCGAGCGGCTCGGTCATCACAGCCGTGAGGGTCGCGATCGCCGACCCCTTGTCGTACGGCGGGGTGCCCTCCACCGACGCGTACAACAGACCGCCCAGCGACCACAGGTCGGCGGCCGGGCCCGGCTTGTGACCACGGGCCCGCTCCGGCGAGATGTACGAGGGGGCGCCCACCAGCATGCCGGTCGAGGTGATCGAGGGGTCGCCCTCGACCTGCGCGATGCCGAAGTCGGTCAGCACGACGCGGCCGTCCTCGGAGATCAGGACGTTGGACGGCTTCACATCGCGGTGCAGGATGCCCTGGCGGTGCGCGGCGCGCAGTACGTCGAGAATCGCGAGGCCGACCTCGGCGGCGCGACGGGGCGTCAGCAGTCCGTCCTGGCGCACCACGTCGGCCAGCGACTTGCCCTCGATCAGCTCCATGACGATCCACGGCCGGTCGTCCTCGTCGACGACGTCGTAGACGGTCACGGCGCCGTTGTTACGGATCCGGGCGATCGCCTTCGCCTCACGCAGCGTGCGCGTGATGAGCCGGCGCTTCTCCTCTTCGTCGATGCTCGTGGGGAAGCGCAGTTCCTTCACCGCGACCGTGCGGCCCAGCGTCTCGTCGACCGCGCGCCAGACCGTACCCATGCCGCCCCGGCCGAGCACCTCTCCGAGCCGGTACCGCCCAGCGAGAAGACGCCCCTGGGGGTCCTTGGACTGCTCCGCCTCCGACATGCGTCCCCTCTGCGATCCCTGATCTTCGCCCGCGATGGCTGCGTTCCAGGGTGATGCTGTAACAAGCCCTGGCAGAGCCTTCATTGTCCCTCACCGCGCGACCGATCGTGGTCCCGGGTCGCCGGGGCCTCTGCACAGCACGAACAAAAGGGACCACGCGCAGGTCACAGCAGTGTCAGAGCAGCTCCACCGAACCTCCCCACCACCTGGCCGAGTTCACCGCATCACGGCCAGTCACTGGATCGGTGCGATGTCCGGGGCCCCCAGTCGCGCCGCGTCGGCCGTCTGATCGTCCGGCTGGAGCTGCGACTCCCGCTCCGCCTCCACCCGCTTCTCGTAGTGCTCGATCTCCTTCTCGATCTGCTTCTTGTCCCAGCCGAGCACCGGCGCCATCAACTCCGCGCACTCCCGCGCACTGCGCGTCCCCCGGTCGAAGGTCTCGATGGAAATGCGCGTACGGCGTGTCAGTACGTCGTCCAGATGCCGCGCCCCTTCGTGCGAGGCGGCGTACACGACCTCGGCCCGCAGATAGTCGTCCGCCGCGCTCAACGGGTCGCCAAGGCCGGGGTCACGGGCGATCAGCTCCAGCAGTTCCTCGGCCAGCGAGCCGTACCGGTTCAACAGGTGTTCCACGCGCACCACATGAAGTCCCGCCCGCGCCGCGATCCGCGCTCGCGCGTTCCACAGCGCGCGGTACCCCTCCGCCCCGGCGAGCGGCACGTCCTCCGTCACGCAGGCGGCGACCCGCTGGTCGAGTGCGTGCACCGCCTCGTCCACTGCGTCCTTCGCCATCACCCGGTACGTCGTGTACTTGCCGCCCGCGACGACGACGAGCCCCGGCACCGGGTGCGCCACCGTGTGCTCGCGCGAGAGCTTGCTGGTGGCGTCCGACTCCCCGGCCAGCAGCGGCCGCAGGCCGGCGTACACGCCCTGCACGTCGTCGCGCGTCAGGGGCACCGCCAGCACCGAATTCACATGCTCCAGCAAATAATCGATGTCCGCGCTGGAGGCCGCCGGATGCGCCTTGTCGAGGTCCCAGTCGGTGTCGGTCGTGCCCACGATCCAGTGCCGCCCCCAGGGGATGACGAACAGCACCGACTTCTCGGTCCGCAGGATCAGCCCGGTCGACGAGTGGATCCGGTCCTTCGGTACGACCAGGTGGATGCCCTTGGACGCCCGCACGTGGAACTGCCCGCGCTCGCCGATGAGCGCCTGGGTGTCGTCCGTCCACACCCCGGTCGCGTTGACGACCTGCTTGGCCCTGACCTCGTACTCCCCGCCGCCCTCCAGATCCCGCACCCGCGCCCCGACAACCCGCTCGCCCTCGCGCAGGAAGCCGACCACGCGCGCCCGGTTGGCGACGTGCGCGCCGTACTGCGAGGCCGTGCGGACCAGCGTCGTCACATAGCGCGCGTCGTCCATCTGGGCGTCGTAGTACTGCAACGCGCCGACCAGAGCGTCCTTCTTCAGCGCGGGCGCCACCCGCAGGGCGCGCTTGCGGGAGAGGTGCCGGTGCATCGGCAGGCCGCGCCCGTGCCCGGACGACACCGACATCGCGTCGTACAGCGCGACACCCGACCCGGCGTACCAGCGCTCCCACCCCTTGTGCTGGAGCGGGTAGAGGAACGGCACGGGTTTCACGAGATGCGGTGCCAGCCGCTCCAGCAGCAGTCCACGTTCCTTCAGCGCCTCCCGTACGAGCGCGAAGTCGAGCATCTCCAGATAGCGCAGCCCGCCGTGAATCAGCTTGCTCGACCGGCTCGACGTGCCCGAGGCCCAGTCCCGCGCCTCGACCAGACCGGTCGAGAGCCCGCGCGTGACGGCGTCGAGAGCCGTCCCCGCACCGACCACTCCGGCGCCCACGACGAGCACGTCCAGTTCACGCTCGGCCATCGCCGCGAGCGCCTCGGCGCGCTCGGCGGGTCCCAGTGTCGCTGTCCTCACTGCTGCCTCCCGTAGTGGTCGGGGTGGCCGGGATCACATCCCTGCCTCCTCGATTCTGTCTGTGCCGCCCGTCTTCAGCCACCGCCTGTGGACAACACTCCCGCGCCTCGGCCTCACACAATGCCGCATAACGGTCATATTTACGCTTAGTCTGAAATTGCGCTCGCTCGAACTGTCCACAGGGCTTGCGTCTTGCCTCCCCTCCGGCTATTGGGAAGGACGGCCCACCGCCATGCCCGCAGATCTCGCCGTCATCGGACTCGGCCACCTCGGCCTGCCCCTCGCCCAGGCCGCAGTCGCCTCCGGCATCGACACCATCGGCTACGACACCGACCCACGCCGCCTCGCGGACCTCGCCGCCGGGCGCGCCCCGGGCGACGGCTCCCTCACCGCCGCCGACCTGCGCCGCATGCTGGCCGGCGGTTTCCGTACCGTCAGGGCCCCCGCCGAGCTGGGCCGGGTCCGTACCGCCGTCATCTGTGCCCCCACCCCGCTCGGCGCCGACCGTACGCTCGACCTCAGCGCCGTCGGCGACGCCGCCAGAGCCCTGGCGGCGCAACTGCGCCCGCACACCACCGTGCTGCTCGAATCCGCCGCCTACCCCGGCACCACGGAAGAATTCCTGCGCCCCATCCTCGAAGAAGGCTCAGGACTGCGCGCGGGCCGCGACTTCCACCTCGCGTACTCCCCCAGTCGGGTGGATCCGGGCAGCCGGCTGCACAGTTTCGCCGGCACCCCGCAGGTCATCGGAGGCCTCACCCCCGCCTGCACCGAATCGGCCGCCGCCTTCTACGCGCGCCTCACCGACAAGGTGGTCCGCGCGCGCGGACCGCGCGAGGCCGAGACCGTCGGCGTACTCGAAACGAACTACCGGCACGTGAACATCGCCCTGGTCAACGAGATGGCCGTGCTCTGCCACGACCTCGGCGTCGACCTCTGGGACGTCATCCGCTGCGCCGAGACCAAGCCCTTCGGCTTCCAGGCGTTCCGCCCGGGACCCGGCGTCGGCGGCCACGGTGTCCCCGTCGACCCCAACTACATCCCGCACGGCAGCCGCACCCCCGGCCACCCCCTGCGCATGGTCGGCCTCGCGCAGGAGATCAACGACCGCATGCCGCAGTACGTCATCCAGCGCTGCGCCACGCTCCTCAACGAGCACGGGAAGTCCGCCCGGGGCGCCCGCGTCCTGCTGCTCGGCATCACCTACAAGCCGGACCTGGCCGACCAGCAGGGGTCCCCCGCGCAGGAGATCGCCACCCGCCTGATGGACCTGGGCGCCCAGATCGGCTACCACGACCCGCTCGTCCCCGACTGGCGCGTACGTGACGTCCCGGTTCCCCGCGCCGACTCCCTCTACGAGGCGGCCGCCAACGCGGACCTGACGGTACTTCTGCAGAACCACCGCACGTACGACCTCCAGGCCCTGGCGGTGAAGGCCCAGCTCCTCCTCGACACGCGGGGCGCGTCCCCGACGGGCGCGAGCCACCGGCTCTGAGCGCCGAGAGGCACGGGAATTCCCAGGGCCGGTGTCGTACGGGGCTGCTAGCCTGCGGCGTCATTTCCCGCACACCCGTGCGCATGCATCCCTGGGGGGATTCTCAGATGAGCCAGCCCGTACCGCCGCCGTCCTCCGGCAACCCGTTCGCCGACGGCGCCTACCCGCAGACGCCGGCCCCGGCCGGGGCGCGCGACAACGTCGCCCTGGGCGTCGCGGCGGCCTTCGCCACCGCGCTCGTCAGCGCCGGAATCTACGGCGGCATCATCGGCGCCACCGAGTACCAGATCGGCTTCGCGGCCGTCGGCGTCGGCTACCTCATCGGCCTCGCGGCCGGCAAGGCCGGCGGCGGCAACCCCGCCCTGCCGGTGGTGAGCGCGATCCTCTCGCTGGGCGCGGTCTACCTCGGCCAGCTGCTGGGCCTGGCGATCGCCGTCTCCGACGTGCTCCGCCTCACCGTGACGGAGCTCTTCTTCGAGAACTTCCCACTGCTGACCACGGGCTGGAAGGAAGAGGCCGGACCGATGTCCTTCCTCTTCCTCGCCATAGGCGCCTTCGCCGCCTTCTCGGCCGCCAAGAAGTCAGCGGCCTGAGAAGGCGGCGAAGGGGCGGTCGCCCGGAGCTCCGCCAGCCGAAGGCCTGTCAGCCGCCGAAGTGGAACCCGAAGTTGGCGCCGCCGACCGGGCCGCCGAGGCCGGAGAGGTTGAAGCTGGTGGCGCCGGTGCCGGTGACGCCGGGGGCGCCCGTCCTCAGCTTCCAGACCCGGCCCTTGAAGCCGTCCTCGCCATTGCCGCCGACGTAGACCTCGGGCTTGCCGTCCCGGTCGGTGTCGATGACGCGGACCGCCGATCCGAAGTGGTCGGCGGTCTCCGACGCGCTGGGAATCCCCGCCGAGTCCTGCGTGAAGGTCTTCGCACCCGTGGTGGTGACTCCGGTGGCGCTGCCGCGCAGGACGGTGATCGCTCCACCGGCCGTGACGGCCGCGTCGCTGCCGGTCTCCCAGTCGGCGCCGACGACGATGTCGGCGTAACCGTCCTGGTCCGTGTCGGCCACGGACACGTCCGAGCCCCAGCGGTCCTTCTCCTCGTCCACGCCGGGGACGCCCGTGCTCTTCTGCGTGTACGTCCGGCCGGGCAGCGTCGCGCTGACGCCGTCCGGGCCGCCGTACGTGACGAAGATCCTGCCCCCGAACGCGTCGGCGCTCCGGTCGGGGCTGCCGCTGACGAAGTCCTGGTAGCCGTCCTTGTTCAGGTCACCGAAGGAGCCGTTCCAGCCGGAGGTGACCGCGCCACCCCGGACGAGGCCGGAGGCCGTGCCCCTGAGGACGGAGCCCTTGGTCCGGGACATGTCGCCGGTGGCGGTGCCGTGGGCCACGACGTCCCGGACACCGTCGCCCGTCATGTCACCGACGTGGACGTGGTTGACGCTGTGGCCGTCCTCGGCCGGGGTGTCGCGGAACCGCACGGCCGACGGCTGCCGGTCGTCACCGTGGTGGCCGGTGCGGTGATGCCCTGGGCGCCGCCCCAGAAGACGAGGATGCCGGGGCCGTCGCGGACGATCAGGTCGTCGTAGCCGTCCCCGTCCACATCACCGTGGCCCCCGAGGTAGCCCCACCTGCGGTCGGCGGTCGGCTCTCCGGGGACGCCAGGCGTGGCCTGGGTCAGAAAGGCGGCGGTGTCGTGCTTCAGGCCTGCGGCCGATCCGTACACGACGGAGATTCCGCCGGCCTTCTTCAGGCCGGTGACGGTGGCGGATTCCGCGCTGATCGCGAGGTCGGGGTAGCCGTCCCCGTTGAAGTCCGCGGTCGTACGGTCCGCCGGCCCCGGCTCCACGGCCATGGCCGGAGCGATGCCGGGGACGCTCAGAACAGTGGCCGCGCATATGCCGGTGGTCACCAGGAAATGCTTGCGCAAGACGCAACCCCCCAAGTTGATCTTCAGGCGGTCCGATCGACCGCCCGAAGATCAAGCACACGCTCTCCGGGAAGAAGCGGGGCCGCCCAGCGCTTCGCCCCGCGCGGAAAACCGGGCGGGGCGAAGCGTCGGGCTCGTACGCGCAGGGGTCAGCGCTTGTGCTCGGCCGGGGAGACCGTCACCTCGACGCGCTGGAACTCCTTGAGCTCGCTGTAGCCCGTCGTCGCCATCGAGCGGCGCAGCGCGCCGAACAGGTTCATCGAGCCGTCCGGGGTGTGCGACGGGCCGAGGAGGATCTCCTCGGTCGTGCCGACAGCGCCCAGGTCCATGCGCTTTCCGCGCGGCACGTCCTCGTGGACGGCCTCCATGCCCCAGTGGTGGCCGCGGCCCGGCGCGTCGGTCGCGCGGGCCAGCGGGGAGCCCATCATCACGGCGTCCGCGCCGCAGGCGATGGCCTTGGGCAGGTCGCCGGACCAGCCGACGCCGCCGTCGGCGATGACGTGCACGTACCGGCCGCCGGACTCGTCCATGTAGTCGCGGCGGGCGGCTGCCACGTCGGCGACGGCGGTGGCCATCGGGACCTGGATGCCCAGCACGTTGCGCGTGGTGTGCGCGGCGCCGCCGCCGAAGCCGACGAGGACGCCGGCCGCGCCCGTACGCATCAGGTGCAGCGCGGCGGTGTACGTCGCGCAGCCGCCCACGATGACCGGCACGTCGAGCTCGTAGATGAACTGCTTGAGGTTCAGCGGCTCGGCGGCGCCCGACACGTGCTCGGCGGAGACCGTAGTGCCGCGGATCACGAAGATGTCGACACCGGCGTCCACGACGGCCTTGGAGAACTCGGCCGTACGCTGCGGCGACAGCGCGGCGGCGGTGACGACGCCCGAGTCGCGCACCTCCTTGATGCGCTGCCCGATCAGGTCCGCCTTGATGGGGGCGGCGTAGATCTCCTGGAGGCGGCGGGTCGCGGTCTCGTCGTCGAGCTCCGCGATCTCCTGGAGCAGCGGCTCCGGGTCCTCGTACCGCGTCCACAGACCTTCGAGGTTCAGTACGCCGAGACCGCCCAGCTCACCGATGCGGATGGCGGTCTGCGGCGAGACGACGGAGTCCATCGGAGCGGCCAGGAACGGCAGCTCGAAACGATAGGCGTCGATCTGCCAGGCGATCGAGACCTCCTTCGGGTCCCGGGTGCGCCGGCTCGGCACGATGGCGATGTCGTCGAACGCGTACGCCCTGCGGCCGCGCTTGCCGCGCCCGATCTCGATCTCAGTCACGTGTGTGGCCTTTCCCTCTTGGTATGCCGTTCCAGTATCCCCGACACACACGGGAGGGGCGGCCCCGGGAATCTCCGGGGCCGCCCCTCAGCGCGTATGCGCGTGTTACTTCCTGCTGTAGTTCGGCGCCTCGACCGTCATCTGGATGTCGTGCGGGTGGCTCTCCTTGAGACCCGCGGACGTGATCCGTACGAACCGGCCGTTCTGCTGAAGCTCCGGAATCGTCCGGCCGCCGACATAGAACATCGACTGACGCAGCCCGCCCGCGAGCTGGTGCACGACGGCGGACAGCGGACCCCGGTAGGGCACCTGGCCCTCGATGCCCTCGGGCACGAGCTTGTCGTCGGCGCCGACGCCCTCCTGGAAGTACCGGTCCTTGGAGTACGACTTGGCCTGGCCGCGGGACTGCATCGCGCCGAGCGAGCCCATGCCGCGGTACGACTTGAACTGCTTGCCGTTGATGAAGAGCAGCTCGCCGGGCGACTCCTCGCAGCCCGCGAGCAGCGAGCCGAGCATCACGGTGTCGGCGCCCGCGACGATCGCCTTCGCGATGTCGCCCGAGTACTGGAGGCCACCGTCGCCGATGACCGGCACGCCGGCGGTCTTCGCGGCGAGCGAGGCCTCGTAGATGGCGGTGACCTGCGGTACGCCGATGCCGGCGACGACGCGGGTCGTGCAGATGGAGCCGGGTCCGACGCCGACCTTGATGCCGTCGCAGCCGGCGTCGATGAGCGCCTGGGCGCCGTCGCGGGTGGCGACGTTGCCGCCGATGACGTCGACCGTGGAGTTCGACTTGATCTTGGCGACCATGTCACCGACGAGCCGGGAGTGGCCGTGGGCGGTGTCGACGACGATGAAGTCGACGCCCGCCTCGATGAGTGCCTGGGCGCGGTCGTACGCGTCACCGGCGACACCCACGGCCGCGCCGACGAGCAGCCGGCCCTCGGCGTCCTTGGCGGCGTTCGGGTACTTCTCGGCCTTGACGAAGTCCTTGACCGTGATGAGGCCCTTGAGGATGCCCGCGTCGTCGACCAGCGGAAGCTTCTCGATCTTGTGGCGGCGCAGCAGCTGCACCGCGTCCACGCGGGAGATGCCGACCTTGCCCGTGACGAGCGGCATCGGCGTCATGAGCTCGCGGACCTGGCGGGCGCGGTCGGTCTCGAAGGCCATGTCGCGGTTGGTGACGATGCCGAGCAGCTTGCCCGCCGGGTCGGTCACCGGCACGCCGCTGATGCGGAACTTGGCGCACAGCTCGTCGGCCTCACCGAGCGTGGTGTCCGGGCGCACGGTGATCGGGTCGGTCACCATGCCGGACTCGGAGCGCTTGACGAGGTCGACCTGGTTGGCCTGGTCGGCGATCGAGAGGTTGCGGTGCAGCACACCGACACCGCCCTGCCGTGCCATGGCGATGGCCATGCGCGCCTCGGTGACCTTGTCCATCGCGGCGGACAGCAGCGGGACGTTCACCCGTACGTTCTTCGAGATGTACGAGGAGGTGTCGATCTGGTCGGGCGCCATGTCCGACGCGCCGGGCAGCAGCAGCACGTCGTCGTAGGTAAGCCCGAGCATCGCGAACTTCTCGGGCACTCCGTCGACGTTGGCAGTCATGCCTGACACCTTCCCAAATGGTCTTGCTCGGCGCGGATGTCCATGCTAACGGGATCGTGCGGTGTCTCATTCCACGAGCAAGATCACCTGGCGAGTTTGTACGTTCGCACGGGACGCCGAGGCGTGAGGTGCGGCCGTCTACTGCCCGGCGAGCGCGCGCAGGCGGCTGAGCGCGCGATGCTGCGCGACCCGCACGGCGCCGGGTGACATACCCAGCATCTGCCCGGTCTCCTCTGCGGTCAGGCCGACCGCGACCCGCAGCACCAGCAGCTCGCGCTGTGCCTGCGGAAGATTGGCCAGAAGTTTCTTCGCCCACTCCGCGTCGCTGCTCAGCAGCGCCCGCTCCTCGGGGCCGAGGGAGTCGTCGGGCCGCTCGGGCATCTCGTCGGACGGCACGGCGGTCGATCCGGGGTGCCGCATGGCGGCCCGCTGGAGGTCGGCGACCTTGTGCGCGGCGATGGCGAAGACGAATGCCTCGAAGGGCCTGCCCGTGTCCTTGTAGCGCGGCAGCGCCATGAGGACCGCGACGCAGACTTCCTGTGCCAGGTCCTCCACGAAGTGACGGGCATCACCGGGCAGTCGGCTCAGCCGAGTGCGGCAGTACCGCAGTGCCAGCGGGTGGACGCGGGCCAGCAGGTCGTGCGTCGCCTGCTCGTCGCCCTCGACGGCACGTCGGACGAGTGCACCGATCACCGTCGTCTCGTCGTCGCGCATCGGTCCATGGTGCCTTGATGCCGAACCATCCGTGGCACCACGTCCGTAGTTGTGCACCGAAGCGTTATGAGCAGGTACGCCGGAACTCATCTCCTGAGCCCTCCCCTCCCGCTCGACCGAATCGTCCCCGAGGAACTCCACCCCTCAAGGATGCGGCATCGGCGGCGGAAAGGGGCACGGGCGTCCGTCGCCCCGCCCACCGGACGGCGGACGGGGAGCGTGGTACCCGCGCGGGAACGCACCGGACCCGGTCCTATCGGACCAGGCCCCAGCGGAATCCGAGCGCGACCGCGTGCGCCCGGTCCGAGGCGCCGAGTTTCTTGAAGAGCCGCCGGGCGTGCGTCTTGACCGTGTCCTCCGAGAGGAAGAGCTCGCGGCCGATCTCCGCGTTGGAGCGTCCGTGGCTCATGCCTTCGAGCACCTGGATCTCACGCGCCGTGAGCGTCGGCGCCGCACCCATCTCCGCGGACCGGAGCCGGCGCGGGGCGAGCCGCCAGGTCGGGTCGGCGAGCGCCTGGGTGACGGTCGCCCGCAGTTCGGCGCGCGAGGCGTCCTTGTGCAGGTAGCCGCGGGCGCCGGCGGCGACCGCGAGCGCGACCCCGTCGAGGTCCTCGGCCACCGTGAGCATGATGATCCGGGCGCCGGGGTCCGCGGAGAGCAGCCGGCGCACCGTCTCGACGCCGCCCAGACCAGGCATGCGTACGTCCATCAGAATCAAATCCGAGCGGTCGGCGCCCCAGCGGCGGAGGACTTCCTCGCCGTTGGCCGCTGTCGTCACGCGCTCCACACCGGGCACGGTCGCGACCGCGCGGCGGAGCGCCTCTCGGGCAAGCGGGGAGTCGTCGCAGACGAGGACGGATGTCATGACGGTCCTCCGCGGCTCTCACAGCTGCTGCGCGTCACCTTGAGCCTCCAGGCTGGTACATATCTCGTCACCTGTGCGATTGACGCTCTCGGACACTTGCCCGATCGCTTGTTCTCTCAACCGCCTCGCACTCTCAACGACGGTCACTCGAAAGAGTTACGGGTCGGACGGGCGCCATCAACACTCTACGTGAGGGCTCGGTCGCACAGAAGCGCATTGGGGGTCGCCATGCCCCCTAAGTAAAGCTATGCCCCATTTAGCGGCTTTTCTTCCGTTTTGCTGGTGTCTGTGGCTAGATTCGCAATGAGTCATATTTACATCTACTTGCACAAGTAGATGCCACCTCACGGTCCAGACGCACTCTCGATGCATCGATGCAAGGGGACAAGCAATGGCAGATTTCTCCCGCCTTCCCGGACCCAACGCCGACCTGTGGGACTGGCAGCTGCTCGCAGCGTGCCGCGGGGTGGACAGCTCGCTCTTCTTTCATCCGGAGGGAGAACGGGGCGCGGCACGGAGTGCGCGTGAGAACTCGGCTAAGGAGGTCTGCATGAGGTGCCCGGTACGCGCGGAATGTGCGGCACACGCCCTCGCGGTGCGTGAGCCCTACGGCGTATGGGGCGGACTGACCGAGGACGAGCGCGAAGAGCTGATGGGCCGCGCGCGCACCCGCCTCATCGTGGCCTCAACAGGGCCCACCGGTACGCCATCTCCCTGAAGGAACGTTTCTGCAACTCGCCGGAGCCCAAGCCGGAGCCCGAGCCCGCGAGCAAACCCGCACCCGCACCCGTCGCGAACCCAGACAGACGACCGCACGACCCCGCTCAGCGAGCCGCAGCCAGCGCCAGCTGGTCGAGCGTGGCCGCCACCGCCGGCACCTGAGCCAGGTCGGGCAGCGTGAGCGCCACGATCTCGCGCCGCACGGCGGGCTCCACCGCCACGGTGCGCGCCCCCTTCGGGCGTACCGACTCCATCGCCAGCTCTGGCAGGACCGCGACCCCCAAGCCGGCGCCGACCAGGCCGATCACTGCCGGATAGTCGTCGGTCGCGAAATCGATCCGGGGCGCGAAGCCCGCGCTTTCGCACACCTCGACCAACTGCCTGCGGCAGCGCGGGCAGCCCGCGATCCACGGCTCGTCGGCCAGTTCGCCGATGCCGACCTCGCCGGCGTCCGCGAGCCGGTGCCCCTCCGGGACCAGGCCGACGAGGCGGTCGGTGAGCAGCGGGCGTACGACCAGGTCGTTCCAGTCCTCGGTGGCGCCGCCGGGCCCGTACCGGAACGCCAGCGCCACGTCGCAGTCGCCCTCGCGCAGCATCTCGACCGAGCGCGGAGGCTCCGCGTCGACCAGTGAGACGCGGGTGCCGGGGTGGGCGGCGCGCAGGGCGGCCAGCGCGGTGGGGACGAGGGTGGAGCTGCCACTGGGGAACGACACCAGGCGTACGCGTCCGGCGCGCAGGCCGGCGATGGCGGCGACCTCCTCCTCGGCGGCGGTCAGCCCGGCGAGGATGCCGACGGCGTGCCGGACGAGAACCTCGCCCGCCTGGGTGAGGCGCATCTCGCGGCCCGTACGGATGAGGAGCGTGGTCCCCGCGGAGTGTTCGAGGGCCTTCATCTGCTGGCTCACGGCGGGCTGTGTGCAGCCGAGTTCGCGCGCGGCGGCGGAGAACGAGCCGGTGGCGGCCACGGCGCGCAGGACACGGAGATGACGGGCTTCGATCACTCTTCAAGCATAAGCGACTCTTGGGTTTGTTGCAGAATAATGGCGAGCAACTTTGAGTCACGGCCGGTTAGCGTTCGGCCATGAAGCTTCTGACAGTGAATCTCGGTCGGCCGGAGGCAGTGGACTACACCGATGCCCCGAGTGGCAGGACCGGCATTCACAAGCAGCCCGCCGATGGACCCGTACGGGTGGTGGCGCCCGGACCGAAGGGTGTCGGGGCGAGCGGCCTGGTGGGGGACGCGGTGTGCGACACACGCCACCACGGTGGGAACGACCAGGCGGTGTACGCCTTCGCGCGCGAGGACCTCGACGGCTGGGAGCGCGAGCTCGGACGCACCCTGGTCAACGGCTCGTTCGGCGAGAACCTCACCACCCTCGGGCTCGACGTGAACGGCGCGCTGATCGGCGAACGCTGGCGCATCGGCGCCGACTTGGTTCTGGAGGTGACCTGCGGCCGCATTCCGTGCAGTACGTTCGCCGCCAGTCTCGGCGAGAAGGGGTGGGTCAGGCGCTTCACGCGGCAGGCCGCGCCCGGTGCGTACCTGCGGGTGATCGAGCCCGGCGAGATACGGGCGGGCGACGCCATCGAGGTCGTGCACCGCCCCGCCCACGACGTCACGGTGAGCGTGCAGTTCAGGGCGGAGACGACGGAACGCGAGCTGCTGCCGCGCACCCTGGCGGCCGGTGACGCACTGCACCCCGAGGCGCTGGAGGCCGCGCGCAAGTACGTCACCCGACAGTCCTCGGCACGAAAGCCTGAAGGGCAGGCGGGGTATCCGGGGCACTAACGTGCCCCGCATGACGACTGCACTCATCACAGGGGCGACAGCAGGCATCGGCGCCGCCTTCGCGCGACGCCTCGCCACGGACGGGCACAACCTGGTGCTGGTGGCCCGCGACACCGAGCGGCTCCAGGAGCAGGCGACAGAACTGCACGACCTGCACGGCATCGAGGCGGAGGTGCTGACCGCGGACCTGTCGACGGAGGCGGGGATCGCGTCGGCCGAGGCGCGGTTGTCGGACCGCAGACATCCGGTGGATCTGCTTGTCAACAACGCCGGGTTCGGCAACAAGGGGCGCTTCCTCGAAGTGTCCATGGCCGACGAACTGACCATGCTGAAGGTGCACTGCGAGGCGGTTCTGCGGCTGACGGCGGCGGCCACGGCGGGGATGAAGGAGCGGGGGCGCGGCGGTGTCGTCAACGTCGCGTCGGTCGCGGCCTTCGTACCGCGCGGGACGTACGGCGCCTCGAAGGCGTGGGTCGTGCAGTTCACGCAGGGCGCGGCGCGGGACCTGGCGGGCAGCGGGGTACGGCTGATGGCGCTGTGCCCCGGCTTCGTGCGTACGGAGTTCCATGAGCGGGCCGGGATGGGAACGGACAACATCCCGGCGTGGATGTGGCTGGACGCGGACAAGCTGGTGGCGGCGGCGATGGGCGATCTGGCGCGCGGGAAGACGGTGTCGGTTCCGGACCCCCGGTACAAGGCGCTGATGGGCGCGGTGAAGCTGGCGCCTCGCGGCCTGCTTGGAGGAATCACCTCCAAGACTGGCCGCAAGTACGGGCCCCAGTAGTCGAGTCCTCGGCACGGGGTGGCGCTCGTCGTGGGTGCGACGCCGGAATTGCAGAACCCGGACTGCTCGAACGTCAGTGGATTACGGTTGAATGATCGAAACTCCTATCGTTCGATCACGCTGGTTTCTGTGCCACACACTGCGAGGGGGACTGCCGCCGTGCGCGAGAGTGCTGCTGAACGTCATGACCGACTGCTCGGCCTGGTACGGGAACGGGGCTCGGCCCGCGTCTCGGAGCTCGCCGGGCGGCTGGGCGTCTCGGCCGTCACGGTGCGCCGGGACGTCGAGGAGCTGGCGGGGCGCGGGCTGCTCGACCGGGTGCACGGGTCGGTGTCGTGGCCGCGGGAGAAGGGCGGTCCGGCGGCGCCGGCCGGGGTCGGCGGCGGCCTGGTGCTCGGCATGCTGGCCCCCTCGGCGACGTACTACTTCGCGGAGGTCATCCGGGGTGCGCACGAGGCCGCGGCGCGGGCCGGCGCCCGGCTGATCCTGCGGATCTCCGACTACCGCCCGGAGGAGGACCAGGCACGCACCGAAGGCCTGCTCGCGGCCGGGGCCGAGGGGCTGCTGGTGGCGCCGGGGTGGCGACGGCCGGGCGACCCGGCGGCGTACGGCGACTGGATCACCTCGCTGCCCGTGCCGACCGTGCTGCTGGAGCGGCAGCCGGTGCCGGGGTCGCCGCTGGACGGGCTCGACCGGGTCTGCTCGGACCACCGGCACGGGGTGCTGCTGGCCGTGCGCCACCTGATGGAGCTGGGGCACGGGCCGCCGCTTCTGATGGCCCGTGACGACTCGCCGACGGCTCTCGCGGTGCGTTCGGGGTACGCAGAGGCGCTCGGCGTGCTGGGGGTGCGGGCGCCGCAGGAGGTGATCGACTCCGTACCGGCGGAGGTGCATCCGGACCGGTTCGAAGCGGCGGTGCAGGCACTGCGGGCGGCGGTCGCCTCGGGGGCGGCGACGGCTGCGCTGATCCACAACGACGTGGACGCGATCCAGGTGGTGCAGCGGCTCGCGGAGCTTGGTGTGCGGGTGCCGCGGGATCTCGCGCTCATCGCGTACGACGACGAGGTGGCGGCGCTCGCGGACACCCCGCTGACGGCGGTGGCACCGCCCAAGCACGAGGTGGGACGGCATGCGACCGGGCTGCTGGTGGAGCGGCTCGGGCAGGAGCGGGGGTCGGACGGAGAGGCGCCGCAACGGCATCTGACGCTGCTTCCGCAGTTGCGCGTACGGGCGTCCTGCGGAGCCTGAACCATCTGTTCTTTTTTCGATCAATCAATCTTTCGCTCTTGACTTCGCTCAGTGCTGGCTCAAGGATCACGGCCAACGCAATGTCGCCGCCCGTTCAGGAGCCGTGCCGTGAGCCCCAGTTGGAACAGAACGTCCTCTGCCATAGTCGGCGCCGTCACCGCCCTCGCCGTTCTCACGGCCTGCGGCGGCAGCGGTGACGGCAGCAACGACAGCACCGACGGAACGAAGCCCGTCTCGATCACCTTCTGGGGCTGGGCCAAGGGCTCGAAGGAGGTGGTCGACGCCTTCAACGCCTCGCACAAGAACATCCGGGTGAAGTACGAGGAGATCCCCTCCGGCAACGCCGGTGGTTACGCCAAGATCTCCAACGCCGTGAAGGCCGGCAACGCCCCCGACCTGGTCTCCATCGAGTACCCGATGCTCCCGGAGTTCGTCAGCCAGGGCTCGGTCCAGGACATCAGCGGCCACCTCACCGACGACGTGAAGAAGAAGTTCCTGCCGCAGGCGGTCGAGCTGACCACCCTGGGCGGCAAGAACTGGGCCGTCCCCTTCGACGCCTCGCCGCAGGCCTTCTACTACCGCAAGGACCTGTTCACGAAGTACGGCGTCGAAGTCCCCAAGACGTGGGACGAGTTCCGCAAGGCCGCCGAGAAGGTCAAGAAGGCCGACAGGAAGGCGCGCATCGGCACCTTCTTCCCCGACGACCCGACCACCTTCCAGGCGATGGCCTGGCAGGCAGGCGCCCAGTGGTTCAAGGCCGAGGGCGACACCTGGAAGGTCGACACGAGCGACGCCGCGACGACGAAGGTGGCGGCGTACTGGCAGGGGCTGCTCGACGACGACCTGGTCCGCAACAACGCCTCCTTCAGCCCGGAGTGGACCAACTCCCTCAAGAGCGGCGGCACCATCGGCTACCTCGGCGCCTCCTGGGGCGCGGGCGTTCTGACAGGCACCCTGCCCGAGCAGAGCGGCAAGTGGGCCGTCGCACCGATGCCGTCGTGGGACGGCAAGCCGGCCAGCGGCATGCTGGGCGGCTCGACCTTCGCGGTGACCAAGGACAGCGACAAGACCGAGGCGGCGGTCGAGTTCGCGAAGTGGATGACGACCACGGAGGACGGCATCAAGGCCCGGATCGCCTCCGGTACGTCGAGTGCCTTCCCCGCCGCGGCAGAGCTGCGCCCAGCCGCGAAGCAGGCCTTCGACGCGACGTACTACGGCGGCCAGGACATCTACCAGGTCTTCGAGGACGCCGGCGCCTCCATCGGCCCCAACTGGGCCTGGGGCCCGAGCACCGGTACCACCAACACGGTCATCAAGGACGGGTTCGGCAAGGTCGCGAACGGCGGCGCGACGATCGCCGACGCGGTCAGGGCCGGGCACGACGCGACCGTCTCCGAGCTGAAGAAGCGCGGCCTGAAGGTGGAGGGCTGAGAAGAACGTGAAGGCCCGCACCCGCACCCATGCCGCCGCCGGCGTACTGCTGACTCCCTTCTTCGTCCTCTTCATCCTGGTGATGGTGGTGCCGATCGGATACGCGGTCTGGCTGAGCCTGTTCACCGAGAAGCAGTCGGGACTGGGCTTCGGAGGAAAGGAGACCGTCTTCAGCGGCCTCGCCAACTACACGGCGGCGCTGGGTGATCCGGCCTTCCGCGAGGGCTTCGTCGTACTCCTCGGGTACTGCGCCTTCTACATCCCGCTGATGATCGGCGGAGCCCTCGCACTCGCCCTGCTCCTCGACTCCACGCTCGCCCGCGCCCGCCGCTTCTTCCAGCTCGCGCTCTTCCTGCCACACGCCGTCCCGGGCATCATCGCCGCGCTGATCTGGGTCTATCTCTATACGCCCCAGCTCAGCCCGGTCGTCGACGCCATGGAGGCCGGCGGCATCGGCTTCGACTTCTTCGCACCCGAAGGCGCCCTCCCCTCCGTCATCAACATCGCGCTGTGGGAATGGCTCGGCTACAACATGGTGATCTTCTACGCCGCCCTCCAGGCCGTGGACCGCTCCGTGCTCGAAGCGGCCACGGTGGACGGGGCGGGCGCCTGGCGCATCGCGCTCAGCATCAAGGTCCCGCTGATCCGCGCCTCGGTCGTGATGGTCGCGCTGTTCACGGTCATCGGCTCGCTGCAGCTGTTCACCGAGCCGCTGATCATCAACAAGGGCACCGGATCATCCGTCACCTCCACCTGGACGCCGAACATGTACGCGTACACCGCGGCCTTCGACCGTAACGACTACGGGCTCGCGGCTGCCGCCTCCGTACTCCTCGCGCTCACCGCCGCGCTGCTCTCCTTCGCGGTCACCCGCTTCACCGGGCGGAAGGGGAAGAAGGCATGAGCTCTCCCGCTAAAGGCTCTCCCACCCCGACCAGTCGCTGGCTTTCGAAGACCGCCGTCAACGGCGCGCTCGTCCTCGCCATGCTCTACATGCTTCTCCCCCTCGTCTGGCTGGTCACCGCCGCCACCAAGGACACCGGCGGCCTGCTCGCCGGAAACGCCTTCTCCTTCGAGGACTTCAACCTCGGCGCGAACCTGTCCGCACTGGCGACGTACAGCGACGGTGTCTACTTCCGCTGGTACCTCAACAGCCTTCTGTACGCGGGCGGCGGGGCCGTGGTCAGCTCGCTGATCAGCGTCGCCGCGGGCTACGCCTTCGACAAGTACCACTTCGCCTGCAAGGAGAAGCTCTTCGGCGTCGTCCTGCTCGGCGTGCTGGTCCCGACCACCGCGCTCGCCCTGCCCATGTACCTGCTCGCCAGCGAGGTGGGCATCGTCAACACCTACTGGGCCGTGCTCGTCCCCGTACTGGTCCACCCCTTCGGCGTCTATCTCGCCCGGGTCTTCAGCGCCGGCTACATCCCCGACGAGGCCCTCGAAGCCGCCCGTATCGACGGGGCCGGCGAGCTGCGCACCTTCTGGTCCATCGGTATGCGCCTGATCATGCCGGGCTTCGTGACCGTCTTCCTCTTCCAGTTCACCGTGATCTGGAACAACTTCTTCCTCCCCCTGGTGATGCTCTCGGACCAGAAGCTCTTCCCGCTGAGCCTCGGTCTGTACGCGTGGAACAGCAACGCCCACGGCGAGCCCGAGTTCTACCCGCTCGTCGTCACCGGCTCCCTCCTCGCCGTCGTCCCCCTGATCGTCGCCTTCGTCTCCCTCCAGCGGCACTGGAAGGCCGGGCTCACCGCCGGAAGCGTCAAGTGACGCACGCGAGCGACCGTCACGCGCCCGTCACGCGACCGAAGAGGAGCCCGAGTTCCACCATGCACCACACCACTGACAATCAGCCGTCCCTGCTTCTCGCCATGGCCCCCGGCATCGCGGAACGCCTGTTCACTGAGCGCCACCGCGCCCGCCTGGCCGAGCTGTCGCGCACCGACCCGCACCTCGTCGCGCACGACCTCACCACCCCCGCACCGCACATCGCGGCGGCCCTCGCCGAGGCGGAGGTCCTCTTCACCTGCTGGGGCGCCACCCCGCTCACCGCCGAAGTCCTCGACGCCGCCCCGAACCTGCGCGCCGTCATCCACGCGGCGGGTTCCGTCAAGCACCACATCACCCCGGCCTGCTGGGACCGCGGCATCGCCGTGACCTCGGCAGCAGCCGCGAACGCGCTGCCCGTGGCGGAGTACACGCTCGCCGCGATCCTCTTCGCCGGCAAACGCGTCCTGCACGCAGCCGCCCGCTACCGCGCCCTGCGCGCCGACCACGACTGGCGCGCGGAACTCGACGGCGCCGGAAACCACCGCCGCACCGTCGGCATCGTCGGCGCCTCGCGCATCGGGCGCCGCGTCATCGAACTGCTGCGCCCCTTCGACCTGGACGTCCTGCTGTACGACCCGTACGTCGACCCGCGCGAAGCCGCCGCGCTCGGCGTCGAGCTCGCGCCCCTCGACGAGCTGTGCGCCCGCAGCTCCGTCGTCTCGGTCCACGCCCCCCAGCTCCCGGCGACCCACCACATGATCGACGCCCGCCGGCTGGCCGCGATGCCCACCGGCGCGACGCTGATCAACACCGCGCGCGGCTCACTCATCGACGAGGCCGCACTGCTCCCCGAGCTGGCCTCCGGCCGCCTGAACGCCGTACTCGACGTGACGGACCCGGAATTGCCGCCACCGGACTCGCCGCTCTACGACCTCCCGAACGTTCTCCTGACCCCCCACATCGCGGGCTCGCTCGGCAACGAACTGCACCGCATGGCCGACCGGTCCCTGGACGAACTGGAGCGATACGCCACTGGCCGGCCCTTCGCCGACCCGGTCCACCCGGCGGCCTTGCGGCGCTCGGCCTAATGCGGCGCAAATCGCACATTTCACTAGACTGGACGTGTCCCATCCACCACTCGCAGGCCCGGGAGATGTCGTGAAATTCGTACAGATCATCGACTACAAGACCGAGCGGTCCGAAGACATGAACCAGCTCCTGGACAGGTGGGCCGAGCAGACCAAGGGCAAGCGGACCGCCACGCACAACATCGTCGGCAATGACCGGTCCGAGAAGAACCACTACGTCGAGATCGTCGAGTTCCCGTCGTACGAAGAGGCGATGAAGAACTCCCAGCTACCGGAGACCGACCGCACCTTCCAGGAGATGGTGGCGCTCTGTGACGGGATGCCGTCGTTCACGGACCTCGACGTGGTCCGCGACGAGCAGCTGAACAAGGACCTCTGCAACCGCTTCTTCGACGAGATCGCCGTCGCGGGCAACCTCGACGCCATCGACGAGGTGTTCGCGGCCGATTACCGGGACCACGACATCTTCAAGGAAGAGGAAAGCACGGTCGGCGCCGACGTCATCCGCAGTGACCTGACCGGCTGGCGCGACGGCTTCGACTTCCGCTTCACGATCGACAAGCAGGTGGCCGAGGGCGACGAAGTTGTCACGCTGTGGACCTGGACCGGCACCCACAAGGGTGAATTCATGGGCGTCGCCCCCACGGGCAAGAAGTGCACCATGACCGGCACCACGGTCTTCAGCTGCCACGACGGGAAGATCCAGGAAGGCTGGTGGCACATGGACGCCATGAGCCTGATGCGGCAGCTCGGCGCGATGCGCTAGACAGAAAACCCGGACAGAAAGCAGCGGGGCCCCCGTCCCCACCGCTGAGCGGTGGAAACAGGGGCCTTCTGGCGTCGTACGACGTCAGTGGCTGTGGCCGTGACCGTGGCCGTGACCGGCGTCCGCCTCGTCCTCGGCCGGCTTCTCGACGACCAGGGTCTCGGTCGTGAGCAGCAGCGACGCGATGGACGCGGCGTTCTCCAGCGCGGAGCGGGTGACCTTGACCGGGTCGATGACGCCGGCCTTGACCAGGTCGCCGTACTCGCCGGTCGCGGCGTTGAAGCCGTGGCCCTTGTCGAGCTCGCTCACCTTGGCGGTGATGACGTAGCCCTCGAGGCCCGCGTTCTCGGCGATCCAGCGCAGCGGCTCGACGACGGCGCGGCGGACGACCGCGACACCCGTGGCCTCGTCACCGGTCTTGCCCAGGCCGCCCTCGAGCACCTTGGCGGCGTGGACCAGAGCGGAACCACCACCGGAGACGATGCCCTCCTCGACCGCGGCGCGGGTCGCGGAGATGGCGTCCTCCAGACGGTGCTTCTTCTCCTTGAGCTCCACCTCGGTGGCGGCGCCGACCTTGATCACGCACACGCCGCCGGCCAGCTTCGCGAGGCGCTCCTGGAGCTTCTCGCGGTCCCAGTCGGAGTCCGTGGACTCGATCTCGGCCTTGATCTGGTTGACGCGGCCGGTCACCTCGGCGGAGTCGCCGCCGCCGTCGACGATCGTCGTGTCGTCCTTCGTGACGGTCACGCGGCGGGCGGAGCCCAGCACGTCGAGACCGGCCTGGTCGAGCTTGAGGCCGACCTCTTCGGCGATGACGGTCGCACCGGTGAGGGTGGCGATGTCGCCGAGCATGGCCTTGCGGCGGTCACCGAAGCCGGGAGCCTTCACCGCGACGGCGTTGAAGGTGCCACGGATCTTGTTGACGACCAGGGTCGACAGGGCCTCGCCCTCGACGTCCTCGGCGATGATCAGCAGCGGCTTGGAGGCGCCGGCCTGGATGACCTTCTCCAGGAGCGGCAGCAGGTCCTGGATCGAGCCGATCTTGCCCTGGTGGATCAGGATGTACGGGTCGTCGAGGACGGCCTCCATACGCTCCTGGTCGGTCACCATGTACGGCGAGAGGTAGCCCTTGTCGAAGGCCATGCCCTCGGTGAAGTCGAGCTCCAGACCGAAGGTGTTGGACTCCTCGACGGTGATGACACCGTCCTTGCCGACCTTGTCCATCGCCTCGGCGATGAGCTCGCCGACCTGCGAGTCCTGGGCGGAAAGCCCGGCCACGGCGGCGATGTCGGACTTGTCGTCGATCGGACGGGCGTTCGCGAGGAGGTCCTCGGAGATCGCCTTGACCGCGGCGTCGATGCCCTTCTTCAGGGCGGCCGGGGAAGCACCGGCGGCGACGTTGCGCAGACCCTCGCGAACCAGGGCCTGGGCCAGCACGGTGGCGGTGGTGGTGCCGTCACCCGCGATGTCGTTGGTCTTGGTCGCCACCTCCTTCACCAGCTGGGCGCCCAGGTTCTCGTACGGGTCGTCGAGCTCGACCTCACGCGCGATCGTGACACCGTCGTTGGTGATGGTGGGGGCGCCGAACTTCTTGTCGATGACGACGTTGCGGCCCTTGGGGCCGATCGTCACCTTCACCGTGTCGGCAAGCTTGTTGACGCCGCGCTCGAGGGCGCGACGGGCGTCCTCGTCGAACTTCAGAATCTTCGCCATGGAGCTTCTCTGTCCTCTCAAACGAAATGCGCCCCGGGCCACCCGGCATTCGCTGGGGGCCAGGGGCGCAAATCAAAAGCAATCTTCGGGCGAATTACTTCTCGATGATCGCGAGCACGTCGCGAGCCGAGAGGACGAGGTACTCCTCGCCGCTGTACTTCACCTCGGTGCCGCCGTACTTGCTGTACAGCACGACATCGCCGACGGATACGTCGAGCGGCAGGCGCTCGCCGTTCTCGAAGCGGCCCGGGCCCACGGCCAGGACGACGCCCTCCTGGGGCTTCTCCTTGGCGGTGTCCGGAATGACCAGGCCAGAGGCCGTGGTCTGCTCGGCGTCGAGCGGCTGGACCACAATGCGGTCCTCGAGCGGCTTGATGGCAACCTTGGAGCTGGTGGTCGTCACGGTCCGGTCTCCCCCTTCGGAGATCTCACGGGGTTAACTGATGTGGGGTGGCGACCAGGTGGATCCGTCGTCGCGGGTGCCGGACCTGCCCGTCGCTACTGTTGGCACTCCCCAGTGGAGAGTGCCAACGCCGAGACTATGACGCGGTTAGCACTCGGTCAAGCGGAGTGCCAATCCTGCGCCGCCTCACGTGTTGACGGACGGGCCCGCGCGGGCCGGCCGGCAGGCGTCAGAGGTAGTCCTCCAGCCGCGCCACGGCGAACCCCTGCTCCTGGATACGCCGCAGCATCCGCGATGTCATCTCGGTGATCGTGGCGCCCTTGAGCTCGCCGGGACCGCGGAAGTGCGCCAGCACGATGTCGCCCGGCCGCAGCCGGTCGCCGTGCGCGTACCGCAGGTCGTTGATCTGCACCGAAGCCCCCCACAGCACCACCGCCTCGGCCCCGCAGTCGCCCGCCGCCCGCAGCGTCTGGTTGTTGTACGCCCCGTACGGCGGCCGGAAGAGCCGCGGTCGCGTCCCGAAGCGGGCCTCCAGGCGGTCCTGCTGGCCGCAGATCTGGGCGCGCTGTCCGGCGTACGGGAGACCGGGCAGGTAGGCATGGTCGACGGTGTGGTTCTGCACGGCGCTGAGCCCGCCGCCCGCCCGCCTCAGCCGGTCGAAGTGGTCGTACCCGGGCGAGGCCACGCTGTCCGTCAGGAACATGCTGATCGGCAGCTTGAGCTCGTCCACCATCCGTACGAACTCCGGATCGCGCTCCGCTCCGTCGTCGAAGGTGAGGAAGACGACCTTGTCGCGGGTCGGTACGCGGTGCACGACGAAGGGGCGCTCCGGTTTACGGGCCGGCGGCGCCGGCGCCGCACGGAGCGGCGCCCGCAGTCCCCAGCGCGCGTACGCCCCGGCGCGCGGGGCCGACGGGGCGTGCGCCCGGAGCCCCCCGGCGCCCGCGGCCCCCACGTCGCGCACCTTGGGGGCGACGCTGCGCACCGCCTTCCTCCCCAGCCGCTCGATCGGGTCCACGGACTGCGCGCAGCCGGTGAGCGTCAGCGCACCGACCGCCAGCAGCCCGGCCGCCAGCCGGTGCGCGCGCCTCACAGGTAGTCCTCCAGCCTGGCGACGGCGTACCCCTTGGCGGTGACCGTCTTCATGACCCGCCGGATCATGTCCGGCATGGTGCCCTTCCAGTCCTCCTTGCCGCGGAAGTGCGTGAGGATGATGTCGCCGGGATGCAGGTCGCGGTCCCACTCGCGCCACTCCATCCGGTCGGGGAACGCCTCGGCTGCCCACAACGGCACGGCCTCGATGCCGCAGGAGCGGGCGGCGCGCAGGGTGTCGGCGTTGTAGTTGCCGTACGGCGGCCTGAAGAGCCGGGGCCGTTTGCCGTACCGCTGCTCGATGACGTCCTGCATCCCGCAGATCTCGCGCCTCTGCTGCTTGTACGAGAGTCCGGGCATGTAGCGGTGGTTGAGGGTGTGGTTGTGCAGCGCTACGCCGCGGCCCTGCATCCTCTCGAAGTAGCCGTAGTTCTCGCGCACCAGGTAATCGCTGAGGAACGCGCTGTAGGGGATGCCCAGTTCGGTCATCATCCGCAGCAGCTCCGGGTCCTTCTCCGCGCCGTCGTCCATCGTCAGGAAGACGACCCGCTCCTTGACCGGGACGGTGGTGAAGACGGGCGGCAGCCCCGGACCCGCGCTGAATCCCTTGCGTGTGGTGATCTTCGGTTTCACGGCGGGTGGTGGGGGCGCGGCGAGCGGGGGCCGCGCGAGGCCCCACTTCTTGGCGGCGGCGGCGCGCAGGGCCTGGGCCCGCCGTAGCCGTTCGGCGTATCCGGCCAGATCCTGGTCCGCCCCTGGCCGGTACTCCTGTTGCTGGCCGGCGGCGGGCGCGGGCTGCCCGCCCTGCTCCGGCGTGTCGGCGGGCCCGCCGGCACATCCGGACCCGATCGCGGAGGCAAGGAGCACGGCCAGGACCATACGGACCTGCCTGCGACTCTTCCTCCTAGTTTCTTCCTTTTGTCGTACTAGCTGCATGGTGTCGGATCCTGTCAGCGCACGGCACCGTCTTCGGGGCGACACCGCGACCGGGCGCGCACGGTCCCCCGGCTGGCCCACAATTGACCGGGTGAACGACCTCGATGCCCCTGACGCCCTGGAATCCTTCGCCGCCCTGCGCACCGAAGAGGGCCGCGACCTCCTCGCCGCGCTCCGCGACCACAACCCCGCGGACGAGCTGGCGACGGCGACCCGGCTGCGCCGTGACCACCCCGCCGCGCTGGTCTCGGCGGCGCTCGGGCAGGCGCGGCTGCGGCAGCGGGCGGTGGCGAAGTTCGGCGCCGAGGACGCGTACCGGATGTTCTTCACCCCGAACGGCGTCGAGCAGGCCACCCGCACGGCGGTGGCGACGTACCGCGCCGAGCGCTTCGCCGCGCTGGGCGTACGGAGCGTCGCGGACCTGTGCTGCGGCATCGGGGGCGACGCGATCGCGCTGGCCCGCGCCGGGATCCGGGTCCTGGCGGTCGACCGCGACCCGCTGACGGCAGAGGTGGCCCGCGCGAACGCGGACGCGCTCGGCCTGGCCGCCCTCATCGAGGTCCGCTGCGCCGACGTCACGACCATCGACACCTCGCCGTACGACGCGGTCTTCGTCGACCCCGCGCGGCGCGGCGGACGCGGCCGGATCTTCGACCCGGAGGCCTACTCCCCGCCCCTGTCCTGGGCGATCGAGACTGCCCGTACGACCGCGCACGCCGCACTCAAGATCGCGCCGGGCGTCCCGCACGAGGCGGTCCCGGCCGACGCCGAGGCGGAGTGGATCTCGGACGGCGGTGACGTGAAGGAGGCGGTGTTCTGGTTCGGTACGGCCCCGAAGGCGGTCCGCGCCACCCTGCTCCCCGGCCCGCACACCCTGGTCGGCACCGGGCTGCCGGACCCCGGGCCCGGCAAGGTCGGCCGTTACCTCTACGAGCCGGACGGCGCGGTCATCCGCTCGCATCTGGTGGCCGAGGTCGCTGAGCGGGTGGGCGGCCGCCTGATCGACGAGACGATCGCGTACGTCACGGCGGACGAGCTCCACCGGACGCCGTACGCCACCGCGTACGAGATCACGGACCAGCTCCCCTTCGGCCTGAAGAAGCTGAAGGCGCTGCTGCGGGAGCGGGGCGTCGGCGTACTGACGGTGAAGAAGCGCGGCTCGGCGATCGAGCCGGAGGAGCTGCGCCGCAAGATGAAGCTGTCCGGGCCGCACTCGGCCACGGTCTTCCTCACCCGAGTGGCGGGCGCCCCCACGGTACTGATCGGCCACCCGGCACCGTAACGAACCCTGACCCGAACCCTGCGGGGCGTTTCCTGCTGGGTGGGCGCGGCAACCATCCAGCCCGTCCGGCGTTTGAGGACACGCCCGAAGGGCGTCCGGGGGCCTGGGGGCTTGCCCCCAGTTCGGGAAGGGGCGGGGTGGGGTGGGGGCAAGCCCCGCGCAGCGGCACCGCACCGCACCCGCACCCGCACCCGCCTCAGCCGCGCACGCCACCCTCCGCCGCGCCCACCGCACCCGCCGCACCCACCCGCACCGCCCACCGGTAGTGCCCCACCGCCTTCGCCGTGCCGATCAGCCCGGCCACCCACAGGACCGCCCCGAGCCCGATGAAGACGACCGCGTCCACGTACGTCTCCGAGCCCGGCCGCGCCCTCACCGCGAACCCCAGCGACGACCACAGCCCGAGCCCGCACACCACCAGCGACGACAGCAGCCACGCCAGGCTGAGTCCGGGGACACGCCACTGGGCGGCGGAGAAACCCTCGTCGCGCCCCACCTCCGCCCACCGCACCAGCAGCCGACGGACCGTACGGTCGCGGCGCACGCCCATCCCGAGGAAGATCCCGCACGTCACGAGGCCCGCGAGCCCGAGCGCGCCGAAGCCCGCGCCGAAGACGGCGACGAGCGGGTCGCCCGGCCCCTCGAACGCCCGAAGGGCCGCCCCGACGATCCCCCACCCGAGCGCCGCGCCGCCCACCAGCAGCCAGAACCGCACCAGCCGCCCGGGCCCGAGATCGCGCGCGATCAGCTCGGCCATGGCCCGTGCCCGGTCGGCGAGCATCGCCTCGGGGCCGGGCCAGGCCCGTATGTGCTCGGGCGGCGGGGGCGGAGGAAGCGGCGTACGACGAGACATGCGCACGACACTACCCAGTGCCCCAGCCTGCAGGCTCAGGCCCCGTCGACCGACTCGAAGCGCCAGCGATGAACCGCCCGCGTGATCAACCCCGCCTCCGGCTCCGGGAGTTCCGGCAGCTCGGCGTCGTACTCCGCGTCCCACCAGGTCATCACGAGCACCCGGTCCTGCGGCGCCCGCAGAATCTCCCTGCGCACCGGCTCACCCGCCAGGACCTCGGCCTGCGCCCTCGCCCACTCCAGCAGCTCCGCGCCCCTGCCCTCGACGGCGCGGGCCTCCCACATCAGCGCGACGGTCATGAGTAGAGGTTGTCCTTGCTGATCTCATGCACGTGGTCGTGATCGTGACCGTGACCACGACCGTGGTCAGCACCCGGTACGTGCGGCTCGGTGACCGGCAGCGAGGAGTCCGCCGACAGGTCCCAGTCCGACGCCGCCCGGCCCCGCGCCACCATCTCCGCGCCGAGCGCCGCCACCATCGCCCCGTTGTCCGTGCACAGCCCAGGCCGCGGCACCCGCAGCCGGATGCCGGCCCGCTCGCACCGCTCCGCCGCCAGCGCCCGCAGCCGCGAGTTGGCCGCCACACCGCCGCCGATCATCAGGTGGTCGACGCCCTCGTCCTTGCACGCCCGGACCGCCTTGCGCGTCAGTACGTCGACGACCGCCTCCTGGAAGGAAGCCGCCACATCCCGCACGGGCACGTCCTCGCCCGCACTGCGCTTGGCCTCGATCCACCGCGCCACCGACGTCTTCAGCCCCGAGAAGGAGAAGTCGTACGCCGCGTCGCGCGGCCCGGTCAGACCGCGCGGGAAGGCGATCGCCTTCGGGTCGCCCTCCCGCGCGAGCCGGTCGATGACCGGCCCACCCGGAAAGCCCAGATCCAGCACCCGCGCGATCTTGTCGAACGCCTCGCCCGCCGCGTCGTCGATGGTCGCGCCCATCGGCCGTACGTCGCTCGTGATGTCGGGGGCGAGCAGCAGCGACGAATGGCCGCCGCTCACCAGCAGCGCCATCGTGGGCTCGGGCAGCGGCCCGTGCTCCAGCTGGTCGACGCAGATGTGCGAGGCCAGGTGGTTGACGCCGTACAGCGGCTTCCCGAGCGCGTAGGCGTACGCCTTCGCCGCCGATACGCCCACCAGCAGCGCACCCGCGAGCCCCGGACCCGCCGTCACCGCGATGCCGTCCAGGTCGGAGGCGGCGACCCCGGCCTCCTTCAGCGCGCGCTCGATGGTCGGAACCATCGCCTCCAGGTGCGCGCGCGACGCGACCTCCGGCACCACACCGCCGAAGCGGGCGTGCTCGTCGACGCTTGAGGCGATGGCGTCGGCGAGCAGGGTCGTACCGCGCACGACGCCGACGCCGGTCTCGTCGCAGGAGGTCTCGATGCCGAGGACGAGCGGTTCGTCAGCCATGGTGAATCTCGGTTTCTTGTACGGAGGTCGCTGGGTTTGCCGGGTCGGTCGTCGTCGTCAGCCGCATCACGAGCGCGTCGATATTGCCGGGCTGGTAGTAGCCGCGCCGGAAGCCGATCGGCTCGAAGCCGAACCGCTCGTACAGCTTCTGCGCGCGCGTGTTGTCGACACGCACTTCGAGCAGCACCTCGGTGCATTCGAAAGCGGTCGCGTACCCCAGCAGGTCGGTGAGCAGCCGGGATCCGAGCCCGGTCCCCCACTGGTCGCGGGCGGCGGCGATGGTCTGTACGTCGCCGAGGCCGTCGGCCGCGGCGAGGCCGGCGTACCCGACGATCTCGCCGTCCTCCTCGGCCACCACATAGCGGCGGGTGGCCCGCGGCCCGCGCGCGTGAGCAAGCTCCGACCAGAACATCCCGGCCGACCAGGCGTCCTCGGGGAACAGCTCCCGCTCCAGCTCAAGCACCGGGTCGATGTCCCACCAGCGCATCTCTCTCAGCACCGCGGTCACTTCGGAGTGACCACCTTGTAGTTCTTCGGGACCTGCGCGTCGGGCCGGCGCAGATACAGCGGCAGCGGCGCCAGAAAGCCCCCGGCATCCCCCGCCGCGAGCTTCTCGGCGGCCAGCGACGCCAGGGCGCCCGCCGACTGGTGCTCGGGTCCGCGCGCGTCGGGGAAGGCCTCGGGGTAGAGCAGCGCGCCGGAGCCGACCACGGGCAGGCCCGCGAGCTGCTCCGCTATGTCGGCGGGCCGGTCGACGGAGGGCTCGCCGACGCGCGTACGGGCATCGGCGTACCGCGCCCAGTAGACCTCCTTGCGGCGCGCGTCGGTGGCCACGGCGAAGGGCCCGGCGATCCCGGCGGCGTACGCGAGACCGTCCAGGGTGCACAGCCCGTGCACCGGCACCCCGAGCACGAGGCCGAAGGTCTCGGCGGTCGCGAGCCCGACGCGCAGCCCGGTGTACGGGCCGGGGCCGACGCCCACAACGACCCCGGTGACGGCGTCGAGTTTCAGACCGGCTTCGGCGAGGACCCGGTCGATGGTGGGCAGCAGCAGCTCCCCATGACGGCGTGCGTCGACCTGGCCGGCCTCGGCGACGACGGAATCCCCGTCGTGGAGGGCGACGGTGACGGCTGGGGTGGCGGTATCAACGGCGAGCAGGAGCACACAAACAGCCTACGGCCCGCGCACGGCGTGCACGGCGTCCCCCGTCCTTCCCGGCACCTGCTGCTACCGTCGCCACCACATGCGCCCCAGCACGAACATGAGGTGGACCAAGGTGGCAAGGAGCAGCTCGGGAATCGTGGCCGGGCTCACCGCGGCAGCCGTGGCGGCGGTCGCTTTCCTCGCCTACCAGGCGTCGGCGAGTGCCCCTTCCCCCGAGCAGCTCGCCGAACCCCGCGCCGGCAAGGCCCCCGCGGCGCACGCCTCGCACCCGCCCAAGGGGCCGGCCAAGGAGAAGGACGCGCTCGCGGTGCCGGCCCGGTCGGGCACGGGGACCCGCGTGGTCTACTCGCTGGCCGAGCGGCGGGTGTGGCTGGTGGACGGGAAGGGCAGGGCGAGCAGGACCTTCCAGGTCGCGCCGAGCACGGTGAGCCCGCCGCCCGGTACGTACGCGGTGAGCTCGCGCTCGGGGAGCATCACCGGCTCGGACGGGGTGCAGGTCGAGCACGTCGTGCGGTTCACGTCGGTCGAGGGCGTATCGATCGGCTTCAGCGCCGCGGTCGACGGGTCGATGCCGAGCCCGGACCCGAAGAGCAAGACCGGGGGCGTACGCATGCCACGCGCCGACGGCGACGCGATGTGGAGCTTCGCGACGGTCGGCGTGAAGGTCGTAGTCGTCCCGTAAATACGCCCGCACGAGGGACAGGGCTAGGCGGCGTCGCGCTGTTCCGCGCGCTCCTCGACGGGCGCCTCGTCCTCCTGCGGCTGCTCTCTGGGCGGCGTGGAGACCGCCGTGGCCGCCGCGCACGAGGCCAGCAGGTCGCGCATGGAGAGAGGCTGAGGCGCTTCGTTCTCTGAAGCCGGCATGGATGCCTCCTGGGCTCCGGTTGAGCAGGCGTGGTTAGGTAGACCTAACCAGTCTCGGTACCCATGTGACCATGCCCGGCCGCACCGGCGCAACATCTTGCCGACGTCTTGTCGGAACGTACGGACGTCAGGCGCCCAGCGCGGCCAGGTCCTCCCCGGCCCAGCGCGCCCCGATCCCGTTCACCGTCACGTGACGCACCTCGTCGTCGGAGTCGCCCACAGCCCGGTGGATGACCACATGGAGCCGGTCGTCGGACAGTTCCTCGACCTTCCCGTCGCCCCACTCGACGACCACCACGGAGTCCGGCAGCGAGACGTCGAGATCAAGGTCTTCCATCTCGTCGAGCCCGCCGCCGAGCCGGTACGCGTCGACGTGCACCAGCGCGGGGCCGCCGGTCAGGGAGGGGTGGACGCGCGCGATGACGAACGTGGGCGACGTCACGGCGCCGCGCACCCCGAGCCCTTCGCCGAGCCCGCGCGTCAGCGTCGTCTTGCCGGCGCCGAGCTCGCCGGAGAGCATCACGAGATCGCCGGGCCGCAGCACTTTGGCGAGCCGGCGCCCGAACTCCTGCATCAGGTCGGGCGAGTGAACAACGAGGACGGCGGAGGTGACATCAGCCGCCGGGCTGTGCGGTGCTTCCATACGTCCCAACGTTAGCGGCTGCCGGGACGGCGCCCACCCTGGCCAGCAGGTCCGCGAGCCGGTCGGTGACCACCTCGGGGTGCTCCAGCATGACCAGGTGACCGGCGTCCGGGACTATCACCAGCTCGGCGTCCGGCAGCAGACGCGCGATGCCCTCGCTGTGCTCGCTGGGCGTCACCAGGTCCCTGTCCCCCGCGAGCACAAGCACCGGCACCTCGGCGAAGATCTCCAGCGCATCCGCCTTGTCATGATCCGTGAACGCCGGATAGAACTCGGCAACGACATCGATCGGCGTCCCCTCGATCAGCCGCTCCGCGAACCGCGCGACCGCCGGGTCCACGTCCTTCGAACCGAACGAATAGCGCTTGATCAGCCCGGCGAAGAGATCAGCAGTCGCCCGCCGCCCACGCTCGACGATCTCCGCCTGCGTTCCCAGCGCGCGCAGCACACGCGGCAGGACACGGCGTACGGCGTTCACGCCCGCCACCGGAAGCCCGAAATTGACCTCGCCGAGCTTCCCCGACGACGTACCGACGAAAACAGCACCCACCACCCGCTCGCGGACGATCTCAGGGAACTGGTCCGCCAGGGCCATGACGGTCATGCCGCCCATCGAGTGCCCCACCAGCACCAGCGGCCCCTCGGGCGCGGCGGCGTCGATGACGGCCTTCAGGTCCCGCCCCAGCTGCTCGATGTCGACCGCGACACCACGCCCCTGGGCCGCCCCGCGCCCCGAGCGGCCGTGACTGCGCTGGTCCCAGTGCACAGTCCGGACAACACCCCGCAGGGCCGCCCGCTGGAAATGCCAGGAGTCCTGACTCAGACAGAAGCCATGACTGAAAACGACGGTGACAGGGGCCGGGTTCTTACGCCCGAAGAGCCGGCGCCGCCGCGGACCGGAAGACGCACCGTCCGCGTCCACCTCGTCCACTTCGTAGTAGATCCGGGTTCCGTCGTCCGCCAGGGCCTGTCCCGGCATCCCGCGCAGAGCGCCGTACGGGCCGGAGGCGTCCAGCGCGAGCCGCGCCTTCCTCCGCATGCCGCGGCCGACGGTCAGCCGCTCAAGGGCGACGCCGGCGGCCGCGCCCGCCGCGACCACACCTATCGCGGCACCGGCCACACCCGCCCGGCGCCAGTTGCCGACGGCGGCGGTCGCGGCCTCCGCCGCCACCTCCGCCACGCCGGGCGCGCTGCTCTCGCTCACGGTGCCGCTCTCCTAGCTGTCGGGGTCCTCATTCACATAGACGCGTGGTACCCGCGATCCGATGCGGGTGACAATTTCGTACGCGATGGTGCCCGCGGCCTGCGCCCAGTCCTCGGCCGTCGGCTCTCCCCGGTCGCCGGGCCCGAACAGCACGGCCTCGTCCCCCGCCTCAACCACATCAGCCCCCAGGTCGACCACGAACTGATCCATGGCGACCCGCCCGGCGACCCGCCGCCACTTGCCACCCACCAGCACGGGCCCGGTACCGGACGCGTGGCGCGGAATGCCGTCGGCGTACCCGACCGGGATGAGCCCGAGGTTCGTCTCCCCGCCCGTCACGTAGTGATGCCCGTAACTGACGCCGTGGCCCTCCGGCACCCGCTTGACCAGCGCCACAGAGGCAGCGAGCGTCATCACGGGCCGCAGCCCGAAGTCGGCGGGTGTGCCGAGCTCGGGGCTCGGCGAGACGCCGTACATGGCGATGCCGGTCCGTACGAGATCGAAGTGCGTCGCGGGCAGGGTCAGCGTCGCGGGCGAGTTGGCGAGGTGCCGGACCTCGGGCTCAACGCCGGCCTTCTCGGCGTACTCGACCAGGTCCCGGAAAACGGCCAGCTGAACAGCGATCGAGGGATGCCCGGGCTCGTCCGCACAGGCCAGGTGCGACCAGAGCCCGGTAACCCTGACAGCGTCCCGCGCCTCCAGGGCATGCCGCACCAACTCGGGCCAGTCGGCCGGCTGGCACCCGTTGCGCCCGAGCCCGGTGTCGGCCTTGAGCTGTACGCGCGCGACTCGCCCCACCGCACGCGCAGCCGCAACGACTTCCTCCAGCGCCCACATCCCGCTCACGGACACGTCGATGCCCGCCTCGACCGCCTCGCGCCAGGGCCCGCCGGGGGTCCACAGCCAGCACAACAGCGGCCCGTCGAACCCGGCGGCGCGCAGCGCCAGCGCCTCTTCGGGGGTGGCGGTCCCGAGCCAGGTCGCCCCGGCGTCGAGGGCCGCGCGGGCACAGCGCACGGCGCCATGTCCGTACGCGTCCGACTTCACCACGGCCATCAACTGGGCCCCCGCCGCGCGAGCACGCAAAGCCCGCACGTTGGCTCGCAGGGCCGCCAGGTCGATCTCGGCGCGGGCTCGCATGGGGGTATGGGTCATCGCGGTCATCGCGCCAAGTGTCTCAGAGCCGTACGACAGCCCCGTTCAACCGGCCACGGTCGATGCGTATCCACCAACCGGCGGGCCAGGAGCGAGACGGCGCGAGGGGGCGGGACGCGCAGGGGGTGCTGTTCGGGACGTAAAGCGTGATTTGTGGGCAGGACGCGGGCTTCGCACCTCAACACCGCACCGCGCCTAAATCATGCAGTCCCGAACGGCGCCCCCGGAGCGGCCCGCCCCCGCCCCACAACCCCCCGCCAGGCCCCCGACACCGCGTCCGCAACGTCGTGCGCCCCCACCGGCGCCGCGCCCACCCCCGCCCCGCCCGCCGCCAGCCGCCCCGCAAGACCGTGCACGTACGCCGCCACCGACCCCGCGTCCACCGCCCCCAGCCCCGCCGCGAGCAACGCCCCCGCAAGCCCCGACAGCACATCCCCACTGCCCGCCGTGGCCAGCCAGGGCGTCCCCGTCGGATTCACCCGCACAGGCCGCCGCACAAACCCCGCACCCGCGCCCCCCGCCGGCGCCACCAGCGTCGTAGACCCCTTCAGCAGCACAGTCGCCCCATACAGCGCGGCCAGCTCCCGCACCGCGACCAGCCGCCCCGCCTCCACTTCCTCCCGTGACACCCCGAGCAGCGCAGCCGCCTCCCCGGCGTGCGGCGTAAGCAGCGTCGGCGCGTCCCGCCCCCGCACCATCTCGGGCTCCAACGGTCGCAGCCCGTCCGCGTCCACCAGCACCGGCACATCACTCGCCAGCACATCCCCCAGCGCCCGGCCCGCGTCCTCCCCCAGCCCCGGCCCGACCACCCACGCCTGAACCCGCCCCGCCTTCGACGGCGGCCCCGCGTGCACCAGCGCCTCGGGGTAGCGCGCGATGACCGCGTCCGCCCCGTGCCCGACGTACCGCACAGCCCCGGCCCCACCCCGCAGCGCCCCCGCGACGGCGAGCACCGCCGCCCCCGGATACCGCTCCGACCCGGCCACGACGCCCACCACCCCGCGCCGGTACTTGTCACTCTCCGCCCCGGGAACCGGCAGCAGCGCGGCCACATCCGCGTGCTGCAGCGCCTCGACATCGGCCTCCGCCGCCCCGAGATCGAGCCCCAGCTCAACCAGCCGCACGGCCCCGACGTACTCCCGTGCGGGGTCGATCAGCAGCCCGGGCTTGTACGTACCAAAGGTCACCGTCGCGTCAGCGCGCACGCACTCCCCGCGCACCTCCCCACTGTCCGCCTCGACGCCGCTGGGCAGATCCACGGCCACAACAATCGCCCCGGAGTCCCGCGCGGCCCGCGCGGCCCGCGCCAGCGGCACAGCGGCCTCCCGCAGACCACCCCGCCCGCCGATCCCAGTGATCCCGTCGATCACCAGATCCGCACCCGCACCCGCACCCGCACCGGCGCCACCCGCACCACCCGCACCACCAGCGACCACCCCCCCGGCCCGCCGCAACGCCGCCAGCCCACCCCCATGCGCCCGCTCCGCGTCGAGCAGCACGGCGGTCACCCCCGCCCCCCGCCGGGCCAGCCGCGCCCCCGCGTACAGCGCGTCGCCCCCGTTGTCCCCGCTTCCCACCAGCAGCACGACCCGCGCCCCGTACACCCGCCCCAGCAGCCCCGCACACACCGCGGCGAGCCCGGCCGCGGCCCGCTGCATGAGCGCGCCCTCAGGGAGCCGGGCCATCAGCTCCCGCTCGGCGGTCCGCACGGTCTCCACGCCATAAGCAGCACGCATCAGAAAAACACCTCACCCTTCGGCAATGACCACCGCGGAAGCGATCCCCGCGTCGTGACTGAGCGAGACATGCCAGGACCGCACCCCGAGCGCCTCCGCCCGCGCCAGCACCGTCCCGCTCACCCGCAGCCTCGGCTGCCCGCTGTCCTCGACGTACACCTCCGCGTCCGTCCAGTGCAGCCCGGCCGGCGCGCCCAGCGCCTTCGCGAGGGCCTCCTTCGCCGCGAACCGCGCCGCGAGCGAGGCGATGCCGCGCCGGTCACCGCTGGGCAGGTTCAACTCACTACTCAGGAAAAGCCGTTCGGCCATCTGCGGCGTACGCTCCATCGACGCCCGGAAGCGCTCGATCTCGGCGACGTCGATCCCCACACCAATGATCACGCGCTCACTCCACCGTCACGGACTTGGCCAGATTCCGGGGCTGATCGACCTCATTGCCCCGAGCCGTAGCCAGCTCACAAGCGAAAACCTGCAAAGGCACGGTGGAGACCAGCGGCTGCAAAAGCGTCGGCGTAGCCGGAATCCGGATCAGATGATCGGCGTACGGAACAACCGCCTCGTCACCTTCCTCAGCAATCACAATCGTCCGGGCCCCCCGAGCCCGGATCTCCTGCATGTTCGACACGATCTTGTCGTGCAGAATGGACCGCCCCCGAGGCGAAGGAACAACCACCACAACCGGCAAATCATCCTCGATCAGAGCAATCGGCCCATGCTTCAGCTCACCCGCGGCGAACCCCTCCGCATGCATATAGGCGAGTTCCTTCAGCTTGAGCGCACCCTCCAGGGCGACCGGATACCCCACATGCCGCCCCAGGAAAAGCACCGTGTTCTTCCCCGCCAGCGACCGGGCCAGCTCCCGCACCGGCTCCATGGTCTCCAGGACCCGCTCCACCTCACCCGAGATCGCGGACAGCTCGCGCACCACGCCCCGCACCTCGTCCCCCCACTTGGACCCGCGCACCTGCGCCAGATAGAGCGCGACCAGATAACAGGCGACCAGCTGCGTCAGGAACGCCTTGGTGGAAGCAACGGCGACTTCCGGCCCGGCATGCGTATAAAGCACCGCGTCCGATTCACGCGAAATGGTCGACCCGTTCGTATTGCAGATGGCCAGAACCTTCGCGCCCTGTTCCCGCGCGTGCCGCAGCGCCATCAGCGTGTCCATGGTCTCGCCGGACTGCGAAATCGCGATCACCAGCGTCCGCGAGTCAAGAATGGGATCGCGGTACCGGAATTCACTCGCCAGCTCGGTCTCACAGGGAATGCGCGTCCAGTGCTCAATGGCCAGCTTCGCGATCATCCCCGCGTGAAAGGCGGTTCCACAGGCGACCACCACGACCTTGTCGACTTCCCGCAGTACGGAATCGGGAATCCGCACCTCGTCCAGGGTCAGGGACCCAGCCGAGTCGATCCGCCCCAGCAGCGTGTCGGCGACGGCCTTCGGCTGCTCGGCGATCTCCTTGAGCATGAAGTAGTCGTAGCCGCCCTTCTCGGCGGCGGAGGCGTCCCAGTCGATGCGGTACGACCGCACTTCCGCGGGCGCGCCGTGGAAATCAGTGACTGTGACCGACACCCCGGCAGCGCCACCCACGCCCCCGCTCCCGCCCTCGTCCCGCCGCAGTTCGACGACCTGGTCCTGTCCCAGCTCGATCGCGGAGCGCGTGTGCGCGATGAACGCGGCGACATCGGAGGCGAGGAAGGCTTCCCCCTCCCCCACACCCACCACCAGCGGCGAGTTCCGCCGCGCGCCCACCACCACGTCGGGCTCGTCCGCGTGCACCGCGACCAGCGTGAACGCGCCTTCGAGCCGCCGGCACACCAGCCGCATCGACTCCGCCAGGTCCCCGCACGAGGAGAACGACTCGGCCAGCAGATGCGCCACGACCTCGGTGTCGGTCTCCGACACCAGATCGTGACCGCGCTCGGCGAGCTCGGCCCGCAGCACGGCGAAGTTCTCGATGATCCCGTTGTGTACGACGGCGACCCGGCCCGCGTTGTCCAGATGCGGATGCGCGTTGGCATCGGTCGGCCCCCCGTGCGTGGCCCACCGGGTGTGTCCGATCCCCGTGGCCCCGGCCGGCAGCGGCCGTCCCACGAGCTCCTTCTCCAGGTTGACGAGCTTGCCCGCCTTCTTCCCGGCGGCCAGCCCACCGTCGGCGAGGACGGCCACGCCTGACGAGTCGTAACCCCGGTATTCGAGCCGCTTCAGTCCCGCGACGACAACATCAAGCGCCGACTGCCCGCCGACGTACCCCACGATTCCGCACATGTCCGCACCCTACGGCCGACGCCCCCACGTGACCGAGCACACCACCCACGGCGGCCCCGCACACCCGACAATGTTCATGTGATCACTTCGCCGCCAGGCACCACCCAGCGAGGCGCCCAGCGCCGGGCAGACGCTTCGCCGTACCTGGACCTGACCCGTGCGGAGTGGAGCGCGCTGCGCGACAAGACGCCGCTTCCTCTCACGGCGGAGGAGCTCGAAAAGCTCCGCGGCCTGGGCGACGTCATCGACCTCGACGAGGTACGGGACGTCTACCTCCCCCTCTCCCGCCTGCTCAACCTCTACGTGCAGGCGACCTCGGGCCTGCGCGGCGCCCTGAACACCTTCCTCGGCGACGCGCCCAACGGCCACGGCGCCCAGCGCGGCACCCCGTTCGTCATAGGAGTGGCGGGCAGCGTGGCCGTGGGCAAGTCAACGGTCGCCCGGCTGCTCCAGGCACTGCTGGCCCGCTGGCCGGAGCACCCCCATGTCGAGCTGCTCACCACCGACGGCTTCCTCTACCCCATGGAGGAGCTGGAGCGCCGCGGCCTCCTGGCGCGCAAGGGCTTCCCCGAGTCGTACGACCGGCGCGCCCTGACCCGCTTCGTCGCCGACATCAAGGCGGGCAAGGACGAGGTCACCGCGCCCGTCTACTCGCACCTGATCTACGACATCGTGCCGGGCGAGCGCCTCACGGTCCGCCGCCCGGACATCCTGATCGTCGAGGGCCTGAACGTCCTGCAGCCCGCGCTCCCCGGCAAGGACGGCCGCACGCGGGTCGGTCTCGCCGACTACTTCGACTTCAGCGTGTACGTCGACGCCCGCGCCGAGGACATCGAGACCTGGTACCTGGGCCGCTTCCGCAAACTGCGCGCGACGGCCTTCCAGGACCCGTCCTCCTACTTCAGGAAGTACACCCAGGTCTCCGAGGAAGAGGCCCTGGACTACGCCCGTACGATGTGGCGGACCATCAACAAGCCCAACCTGCTGGAGAACGTGGCGCCAACGCGCGGCCGTGCCACGCTGGTTGTCCGCAAGGGCCCCGACCACAAGGTCAAGCGCCTCTCACTCCGCAAACTCTGAGGGACAGACACTGTGCTTCACCTTCGCCTGATCGTGCCCGCCGACCGCACCGACGAGGTCGTACGCACGATGGAGAGGACGGTCGGCACGACACACCTCGCCGTCGTCCCCGGGGCGGCCCGCGACCCGGCGGGCGACCTGATCATGTGCGACGTGGCGCGCGAGGCGGGCGACGACCTCATCAACACGCTCCGCGCCCTCGGTATCGACGAATGCGGTTCGATCGCGGTCGAGAACATCGATCTCTCCCTCTCCTCCCGCGCCGACAAGGCGGAGAAGGACGCGCCGGGCGAGGCCGCGGACGCGGTGCTGTGGGAGCAGTTGTCGGACGCGACCCACGAGGAGTCGACTCTCTCCGTCACCTACATCGCGTTCCTGTCGCTGGCGACGATGATCGCGGCCTGCGGTGTGGTGCTCGACAACGCGATCCTGATCGTGGGCGCGATGGCGGTGGGCCCGGAGTTCGGCCCGCTGGCGGGCTTCTGCACGGCGCTGGTGCAGCGCGCCCCGAAGCTGGCGTGGCGCTCGTTCACCGCGCTGATCGTCGGCTTCGCGGCGGCGATGGCGGTGACGGTCGTGTTCAGCCTCTTCATGAACGCGACGAACCTGTTCACCGAGGAAATGCTGGACGCCGACCGCCCCAACACGGGCTTCATCTACGCCCCGGACCGGCTGTCGTTCGTAGTGGCGGTACTGGCGGGCGCGGCCGGCATGCTGTCCCTCACGTCGGCCAAGTCCGGCGCCCTGGTCGGCGTCGCCATCTCGGTGACGACGGTCCCGGCCGCGGCCAACGCCGCCGTGGCGCTGAGCTACGGCGACGTAAAACAAACCTGGGGCTCCACCGAGCAGCTCCTGCTGAACCTGCTCGGCATCATCGTCGCCGGTACGCTCACGCTGCTCGCCCAGAAGTACCTCTGGGCGAAGCAGCGCGAACGTACCGCGCGCAACAACGCCTAACCCAGCGCGGACTTCACCACATCGGCGAGCCGCCCCGCGACCGCCTTCGCCTGCTCGATGTCGGCCGCCTCGACCATGACCCGCACGAGCGGCTCGGTGCCCGAGGAGCGCAGCAGTACCCGTCCCGTGGCGCCCAGCTCACGCTCGGCGTCGGCGACGGCGGCCGCCAGCTCGGCGGAGGTGGTGACGCGCGACTTGTCGACGTCGGGCACGTTGATGAGGATCTGCGGAAGCCGGCTCATGACCCCGGCGAGGTCCGCGAGCGTACGCCCGGTGGCGGCCACCCGCGCTGCCAGCATCAGCCCGGTCAGGGTTCCGTCGCCGGTGGTCGCATGGTCCAGCACGATCACATGCCCGGACTGCTCACCGCCGAGCGCGTACCCCTCGGCCTTCATGGCCTCCAGTACGTACCGGTCGCCCACCCCGGTCTGGACGAGTTCAATGCCCTCGCGCTCCATGGCCAGCTTGAAGCCCAGGTTCGACATGACGGTGCCGACGACGGTGTCCTTGCGCAGCTGACCGGCCTCGCGCATGGCGAGGGCGAGCACGGCGAGGATCTGGTCCCCGTCGACCTCGCGCCCCTCGGCATCGACAGCGAGGCACCGGTCGGCATCCCCGTCATGGGCGATCCCGAGATCGGCACCGTGCTCAACCACAGCGGCCTGGAGCATCTCCAGGTGCGTGGACCCGCACCCGTCGTTGATGTTCAGCCCGTCGGGATCGGCACCGATGGTGATGATCTCGGCGCCGGCCCGGGCGAAGGCCTCGGGAGAGACGCGAGAGGCGGCACCGTGCGCCTCGTCCAGCACGACCTTGACCCCGTCGAGCCGATTCGGCAGTACGCCGATCAAGTGCGCGATGTACTGGTCGAAGCCCGCGTCGTAGTCGGACACCCGTCCGACACCGGCGCCCGTCGGCCGGGCCCACGGCTCACCGGTCCGGTGCTGCTCGTACACGGCCTCGATCCGGTGCTCCAGCTCGTCGGCGAGCTTGTGACCGCCGCGCGCGAAGAACTTGACACCGTTGTCCGGCATCGCGTTGTGGCTCGCGGAGAGCATGACGCCGAGGTCGGCACCGAGCGCGCCCGTCAGATACGCCACCGCGGGGGTGGGCAGCACGCCCACCCTCAAGACATCCACGCCCGCGCTCGCCAGGCCCGCCACGACGGCGGCCTCCAGAAACTCCCCCGACGCACGCGGATCACGTCCGACCACGGCGGTCGGCCGATGCCCCTCAAAGGTGCCCGCCTCGGCGAGCACATGCGCCGCCGCGACCGACAGACCGAGCGCGAGCTCGGCCGTCAGATCCGCGTTGGCGACACCGCGCACACCGTCAGTGCCGAAGAGTCGTCCCACTGGTGTCCTCCGAAAATGCTCCGAAAATGCAAGGTGGCTACAAAGCCATAAACGTTCGCCCCGGCAGCACACAATGTGCCGCCGGGGCGAACGTCTGATGCAGGCGAGCAGGCGGATTAGCGCTTGCTGTACTGCGGCGCCTTACGGGCCTTCTTGAGACCGGCCTTCTTGCGCTCGACCGCACGGTCGTCGCGGGAGAGGAAGCCGGCCTTCTTCAGCGTGGCGCGGTTGTTGTCCACGTCCGCCTCGTTCAGCGCACGGGCGACACCGAGACGGAGCGCACCGGCCTGACCGGAGACACCGCCACCCGCGATGCGGGCGATGACGTCGTAGCGGCCGTCGAGCTCGAGCACCTTGAAGGGCTCGTTGACTTCCTGCTGGTGGACCTTGTTCGGGAAGTAGTCCTCGAGCGTACGCCCGTTGATCTTCCACTTGCCGGTGCCCGGAACGATCCGGACGCGGGCGATGGCGTTCTTGCGACGGCCAAGGCCGGCCGCGGGCTGCGGGTCACCGAAACGGCCCGCGAGGGACTCGCTGGTGTACTCGCCCTCGACGGGAACCTCGGACTCGAAGGTGGTCACCTCGGCGAAGGTCTCTTCGGCCTCGGAACCCTCGACGGGCGTCTCAACAGTGGTCTCGGCCACGATTCTCCTCAGATTTCTTTCGTTCTTAGGGGGTGTGGCCGGAACTACTGCGCGACCTGGGTGATCTCGAACGGCACCGGCTGCTGGGCAGCGTGCGGGTGCTCGGGACCTGCGTAGACCTTCAGCTTCGAAAGCATCTGACGACCCAGGGTGTTCTTGGGGATCATGCCCTTGATGGCCTTCTCGACGGCCTTCTCGGGGCTCTTCGCCAGCAGCTCGTCGTAGCGCACCGAACGGAGACCGCCCGGGAAACCGGAGTGGCGGTACGCCATCTTCTGGGTCTTCTTGTTGCCGGAGAGGTGAACCTTCTCGGCGTTGACAATGATGACGAAGTCGCCCATGTCCATGTGCGGGGCGTAAATCGCCTTGTGCTTGCCCCGCAGGAGGTTGGCGGCAGTCGTCGCCAGACGGCCCAGGACGATGTCCTGCGCGTCGATGATGTGCCACTGGCGCGTGACATCGCCGGGCTTGGGGCTGTACGTACGCACGGTCGTAGCCTTCGCTTCTTCAGTGAGTGGGTCCTGACAAGGCCACTGGGACGATCACGACAGCCGTGGCGGCATCCGGGGACGCAACCCGTCTGCCTGCCGCTGGTCATCGGCCCGGTGGACCGGCGTAAGGGCCCCTCGCGTGAGAACGACCAAGCCAATACGCATAACAAACTGGAAGCTTACCCGCCTGCCCCCGTACGGGTCAAAACGGCCCCGCCGGGCCCCGGCCCGCCCCCCCACGGTGCCAGGAGGGGACGTGTCGGGGCGCTCCCCGCAGGGCGTCGAACGCAACACGCCCGAACAAACCCCGTACCCGAACGTTCGGCGCCCGAGGAGACGCCCCGACGCGGCACCGACCCCAGAGCCCGGGCCTCCGGCAAGCACCCCCGCCGCACCACAGCCCGCAGCCCGCAGCCCGCGCCCAGCGATCCCCGCGGCGCCAGCCCCCTACCGCGCCCGCTCCACCCGCCGCTCGTCCCACACCGGCTCCGCCGTCTCCCGTACGACCCCGTCCGACCCGAAGACCAGATACCGGTCGAAGCTCTTCGCGAACCACCGGTCGTGCGTCACGGCCAGCACCGTCCCGTCGTACGCCTCCAGCCCCTCCTGCAGCGCCTCGGCGGACTCCAGGTCAAGGTTGTCCGTCGGCTCGTCGAGCAGCAGCGCGGTCGTCCCCTCCAGCTCCATCAGCAGGATCTGGAAGCGCGCCTGCTGCCCGCCCGACAGCCGGTCGAACGCCTGATCCCCCTGGCGCTCCAGCTCGTACCGCCGCAGCGCGCCCATCGCCCCGCCCCGGTCCTTGGAATGTTCCGACCACAGGATGTCGACGAGCGTCCGCCCGACCAGCTCGGGATGCGCGTGCGTCTGGGCGAAGTGCCCGGCCACCACCCGCGCGCCCAGCTTCCACTCCCCCGTGTGCCTGACGTCCTCCCCGGCGAGCAGCCGCAGGAAGTGCGACTTGCCGGATCCGTTCGACCCGAGCACGGCGACCCGTTCCCCGTAATAGACCTCCAGGTCGAACGGCTTCATCAGCCCGGTGAGCTCCAGCCCCTTGCACACCACGGCCCGCACCCCCGTGCGCCCACCCCGCAGCCGCATCCGGATGTCCTGCTTCCGCGGCGGTTCCGGCGGCGGCCCCGCCTCCTCGAACTTCTCGAACCGCGTCCGCATGGCCCGGTACCGCGACGCCATGTCGGGGCTGCTCGCGGCCTGCCCCCGCAGCCTCAGCACCAGTGCCTTGAGCCGCGCGTGCTCCTCCTCCCACCGGCGCAGGAGCTCCTCGAACCGGGCGAACCGCTCGGCCCGCGCCTCGTGGAAGGTGTCGAACCCGGCGCCGTGCACCCACGCGTCGGCCCCCGTCGCCCCCGGCTCCAGGCTCACGATCTTGTCCGCGGACCGCGAAAGCAGCTCACGGTCGTGGGAGACGAAGAAGACCGTCTTGCGGGTCTCCTTCAGGCGCTCCTCCAGCCACCGCTTGCCCGGCACGTCCAGATAGTTGTCAGGCTCATCGAGCAGCAGCACTTCATCGGGCCCCCGCAGCAACGCCTCCAGCACGAGCCGCTTCTGCTCGCCTCCGCTGAGCGTCCGCACCTCGCGGAACTGCGCCTTGTCGTACTCAATCCCCAGCGCCGCCATGGAGCACATGTCCCACACGGTCTCGGCGTCGTACCCGCCGACCTCCGCCCAGTCGGACAACGCCTGCGCATAAGCCATCTGCGCCTTCTCGTCGTCCACGGTCAGGATCCCGTGCTCGGCCCGGTCGACGGCGGCGGCCGCCTCCCGGATCCGCTCCTGGGACACCGAGACCAGCAGGTCCCGCACCGTCCGCTCGTCCTGCACGGACCCCACGAACTGCCCCATCACCCCGAGCCCGCCGCTCACCGTCACCGAACCGCCGTGCGGCTGCAGCTCCCGGGAGATCAGCCGGAGCAGGGTCGTCTTGCCCGCTCCGTTGGGCCCGACCAGGGCCACGACAGCGCCCTCGCCGACCCGGAAGGAGACGTCGCCGAGCAGCGGCCGCCCGTCCGGCAGGTAGTACTCGACGTGTGCGGCCTCAAGATGTCCCATGCTCCGCATTCTCGCCGCCGTCCGCCGCATCACCCAACCGGATTAGGATGCGCGGCATGAGCTTTGGGCAAGGGGGGCCCTCCTGGGGTGGCCCCGAGGGACAGCAGAGCCCTCAGGATCCGTACGGAACGAACACAGCACCCGACACACCGGACTGGGCGGCACTCGCCGACGCCTCTGCCGCACGCGCCCGCCGCAAGCGGTGGATGTACATCGGCGGCGGCGTCCTCGCGACCGCCGTGGTCGGCGCGATCGTGGCCACAGCGGTCGTCACGACGAACGGCAAGCCCGGCACCAACGGCTCCGCGACCGGGCTGCCGACCCCCGAGGTCCTGCCGACCGGGTCCGCGCAGCCCGGCCCCTCCTTCTCCTCCCAGGCGCCCCCGCCCCCGCCGAACCCCAGGGACTTCATCTCCAGCGCGCAGAAGGACAGGCTGCCGCTGAGCGCCGACAGCCTCTTCCCAGGCAAGAAGCTGAAGATGGGCGAGCGCGCGTACGCCAAGGGCGCGACGAACCGCACGACCAGCTGCTCCGCCGCGACCCAGGGCGCGCTGGGCTCCGTACTCGCCAACAACGGCTGCGACCAGGTCATCCGCGCGACGTACTCCACGGGCGGCGTGGCCGTCACCGTGGGCGTCGCGGTCTTCGACACGGCCGCCCAGGCCCAGAAGGCCAAGGAGCAGGCGAGCGGCGGCCTCGCGTCCCTGCCCGGCGCCGGCGTCCCCACCTTCTGCCGGGGCGGTTCGATCTGCCGCAAGACCGCCAACGCCTACGGCCGCTACGCCTACTTCACCGTGGGCGGCTTCACCAGCGGCAAGAACGTCGTCACGACCGACAAGGACGTCTACACGACCGGCGACGACCTCGCGGAGTTCACGTTCCGTCAGATCCACCAGCGCGGAAAGACCCAGGCGTCAGCAGCAGCCACCGCCGGGCAGTGAACCGGCCGGTGACCCCGGCAGTGTCCGCATGTTGCGGGCCTGCCGGGCTCGCTCGGCGAGCAGGTCGTCAGCCGGATACCCCACTTCTTCCAACGTGAGGCCGTGCGGGCGTACGACATGGACAGCCGAGTCCCGTACGCCCGCCGCCAGCACCTTCCCCGGCCAGTCCGCGTCCCGGTGCCCGTCGCCGACGAACAGCATCGCGCCGACGAGCGAGCGCACCATGTTGTGGCAGAAGGCATCGGCGCGCACGGTGGCCGTGATCACACCGTCCGCTCCCCGCTCCCAGCTCAGTTCCTGGAGGGTCCGGATGGTCGTGGCGCCTTCGCGCCTCCTGCAGTACGCCGCGAAGTCGTGCTCCCCGACCAGCTTTTCGGCCGCCCGGTTCATGGCGTCGACGTCCAACGGCCAGTCGTGCCACAGCACATGTCCGCGCAGCAGCGGGTCCACGCCCCCCGGATTGTCCGTCACGCGGTACGCGTAGCGCCTCCAGACGGCCGCGAACCTGGCGTTGAACCCCGCAGGGGCCTCAGCCACCTTCCAGACCCGCACATCGTGCGCCAGCCGTCCCGCGAGCCGCCGCAGCAGCTTGTCGTGGTGCTCGGCCCAGACATCCTCCGGCAGGTCGACGTGCGCGACCTGCCCGCGCGCGTGCACGCCCGAGTCCGTACGCCCGGCGACCGTCAGCTCGTACGTCACCGAGGACCGCGTCACGGTCCGCAGCGCGTCCTCGATCTCACCCTGGACCGTGCGCCGGGCCGTCTGCTTCGCCCACCCGGAAAAGTCCTTCCCGTCGTACGAAAGATCCAGCCGCACCCGCACGAACCCCGGCGCCGCACCCTCAATGTCCTCGCTCACCAGCGCATCCTCTCAAAGCAGCAAAAACAGGCGGGCCCGCACCGCCCCGAAGGGTGATGCGGGCCCGCCCGGTGGAGTCAGAACGCTCAGGCGTCCTTGGACTCGCCCTCGGCAGCCTCGGCGGCCGGAGCGTCGTCCTGGGCAGCCTCGTCCTTCTTGGCTGCGTCTTCCTTCACCGCGCGCTTCGTCGCGGCCTCGGCCTCACCGGTGGCCTGCTGGGCCACGGTCAGGGCCTCGACCAGCTCGATGACCGCCATCGGGGCGTTGTCGCCACGACGGTTGCCGATCTTCGTGATGCGGGTGTAACCACCGGGGCGGTTCTCGTACCGCGGGGCGATCTCGGTGAAGAGCGTGTGGACGACGCTCTTGTCCGTGATCGTCTGCAGCACCAGGCGACGGTTGTGGATGTCGCCCTTCTTCGCCTTGGTGACCAGGCGCTCGGCGACGGGGCGCAGGCGGCGGGCCTTGGCCTCGGTCGTCGTGATGCGGCCGTGCTCGAACAGCGACTTCGCCAGGTTGGCGAGGAGCAGACGCTCGTGCGCGGCGCTGCCGCCCAGACGGGCACCCTTTGCGGGACGCGGCATGGTGTTTCTCCTTGTGTCTGCACCGGCCGTATCAGGTACCGGTGTCAGTTACCGGCGAGCTGCTGCCCGCCGGAAGTTTCTAGTACTGCTCGGTCTCGACGAAACCCGCGTCCGCGTCGTCGTCGGCGCCGAAGGCGTCGGCGGCGGCGGTCGGGTCGAATCCGGGCGGGCTGTCCTTGAGGGCCAGGCCCATGCCGGCCAGCTTCGCCTTGACCTCGTCGATCGACTTCGCACCGAAGTTGCGGATGTCGAGCAGGTCGGCCTCGGAGCGCGCCACGAGCTCACCCACGGAGTGGATGCCCTCGCGCTTGAGGCAGTTGTACGAACGAACGGTGAGCTCGAGCTCCTCGATCGGCAGCGCCAGGTCGGCGGCAAGGGCGGCATCCGTGGGGGACGGGCCCATGTCGATGCCCTCGGCGTCGATGTTGAGCTCGCGCGCCAGACCGAACAGCTCGACCAGCGTCTTACCGGCGGACGCCATGGCGTCGCGCGGCCGCATGGCCTGCTTGGTCTCGACGTCGACGATCAGCTTGTCGAAGTCGGTGCGCTGCTCGACACGGGTCGCCTCGACCTTGTACGTGACCTTGAGCACCGGCGAGTAGATGGAGTCGACCGGGATACGGCCGATCTCCTGGCCCACCTGCTTGTTCTGGACTGCGGAGACGTAGCCGCGACCGCGCTCGACGGTCAGCTCCATCTCCAGCTTGCCCTTGCCGTTCAGCGTCGCGAGAACGAGGTCCGGGTTGTGGACCTCGACGCCGGCCGGCGGGGCGATGTCAGCAGCGGTGACCAGGCCCGGGCCCTGCTTGCGCAGGTACATCACGACGGGCTCGTCGTGCTCGCTGGAAACGACCAGCTGCTTGATGTTGAGGATGAGGTCGGTGACGTCCTCCTTGACACCCGGCACGGTGGTGAACTCGTGCAGGACGCCGTCGATCCGGATGCTGGTGACAGCGGCACCGGGGATCGAGGAGAGGAGCGTACGACGCAGAGAGTTGCCGAGGGTGTAACCGAAGCCCGGCTCGAGGGGCTCGATCACGAACCGCGAGCGGTACTCGTCGACGACCTCTTCGGTCAGCGACGGACGCTGAGCGATAAGCATGAGAAATGCCTCCAGTCTTGGCACCCACTATTTGATGCCAACTGTTACAAGGGTACGGGCGGCACGGCCCGAAGGACCGTACCGCCCGAGTACAACGCGTTCAGAGGTGAAGGTCGGTCTTCACTCGTCACGCACTGCAACAACCAGAGTCGGACGCGAAAGCGTCAGACGCGGCGGCGCTTGGGAGGGCGGCAGCCGTTGTGCGGGGTGGGGGTGACGTCCTGGATCGAGCCGACCTCGAGGCCAGTGGCCTGGAGGGAGCGGATCGCGGTCTCACGGCCGGAGCCGGGACCCTTGACGAAGACGTCGACCTTGCGCATGCCGTGCTCCTGCGCGCGGCGGGCGGCCGACTCGGCGGCCATCTGCGCGGCGAAGGGGGTGGACTTGCGCGAGCCCTTGAAGCCGACGTGGCCGGCGGAGGCCCAGGAGATCACGTTGCCCGTGGGGTCGGTGATCGAGACGATCGTGTTGTTGAACGTGCTCTTGATGTGAGCGTGCCCGTGAGCGACGTTCTTCTTTTCCTTGCGGCGCACCTTCTTGGCGGCGCCCTGACGACCCTTGGGGGGCATCTATATCTCCTACGGGAGGTGGTCGGTCCTACAGCGAAGACCGCTGATGAGCGTCCGGCTGAGGACTACTTCTTGCCCGGCTTCTTCTTGCCGGCGATCGCGCGACGCGGGCCCTTGCGGGTACGAGCGTTCGTGCTGGTGCGCTGGCCGTGGACCGGCAGGCCGCGGCGGTGACGCAGACCCTGGTAGCAGCCGATCTCGACCTTGCGGCGGATGTCGGCCTGCACCTCGCGACGAAGGTCACCCTCGGTCTTGAAGTTCACGTCCACGTACTCGCGGATCTTGACGAGGTCTTCCTCGGCGAGGTCACGAACGCGCGTGTCGGGGTTCACGCCGGTAGCGGCGAGAGTCTCCTGGGCACGGGTGCGACCGATGCCGAAGACGTAGGTGAGGGCGACCTCGATACGCTTTTCGCGCGGGAGGTCAACGCCTTCAAGGCGTGCCATGCATGGCTCCTGTTGATTTCGGAGGTCTTCCGCAGAACCGCCCCTGGCCGCCGTACGAGGTACGTTCCAGGTCCCCGGCCCCCGCCGGAGGTGTCAACGCCCGCAGGCGTCGGGTTCTGCGTATGTACGTATTTACGTGCGTCGCGCGAAGTTCTGCGAGATGCAGGGGGTCGTGCGTCAGCCCTGGCGCTGCTTGTGGCGCAGGTTTTCGCAAATGACCATGACCCGGCCGTGACGGCGGATCACCTTGCACTTGTCGCAGATCTTCTTGACGCTCGGCTTGACCTTCATGAAAGTGAGGTTCTCCGGGTCAGTGCCGCCGCCCCGCTGACACGGGGCGTGGGCAAGATCTACTTGTACCGGTAGACGATCCGGCCACGCGTCAGGTCGTACGGAGACAGCTCCACCACGACCCGGTCATCCGGGAGGATGCGGATGTAGTGCATACGCATCTTGCCGCTGATGTGCGCTAGGACTTTGTGACCGTTCTGAAGTTCCACCTTGAACATTGCGTTCGGGAGGGACTCGATCACGGTGCCCTCGATTTCGATGGCACCTTGCTTCTTGGCCACGCTTCGCCCTTCGAATCGACTACCTTGATCGACTCACGCATCCGTATGCAGGCATACGGGTACACGCGAGCCGACGAGTCAGTCTACGTCAGGCACCCGGAAAAGACGAATCCGGCAAGTGTGCCCAACAGTCAAGATCATTACGCTGTTCAGCCGAGGGGATCGGGCGCAGCGGTGATCCCGTACTCCGCCAGCTTCGCCTTGCCGCCGTCGACGGCGGTCAGGACCAGCGGTCCCTCCTCCGTCAGCGCCACCGAGTGCTCCCAGTGCGAGGACCAGGACCCGTCGGTCGTGACGACGGTCCAGTTGTCCTCCAGGACATCCGTCTGCGCCGTACCGAGGCTCACCATCGGCTCGATCGCCAGGCAGAAGCCGGGCACCAGCTTGGGGCCCTTGCCGCGCTTGCGCGTGACGTAGTTCAGCAGGTGCGGGTCCATGTGCATCTCGGAGCCGATGCCGTGGCCGCCGTAGTCCTCGATGATCCCGTACTTGCCCGTCGCCGGGCGCGGCTGGCGGCGGATGTACGACTCGATCGCCTTGGAGATGTCCACGAGCCGGTTGCCCAGCTTCATGGCGGCGAGGCCGGCCCACATCGACTCCTCGGTCACCCGCGAGAGCTCGATCAGCTCGGGCGCGTGCCCCGTACCGACGAAGGCGGTGTACGCCGCGTCGCCGTGCCAGCCGTCGATGATCGCGCCGGCGTCGATCGAGATGATGTCGCCGTCCTTCAGGACCGTCTTCTCGTCCGGGATGCCGTGGACGACGACCTCGTTGACCGAGGTGCAGATCGTGGCGGGAAAACCGCCGTACCCGAGAAAGTTCGACTTCGCACCGTGCTCGGCGAGCACCTTGCGGGACACCTCGTCCAGGTCCCTGGTGGTGGCGCCGGGTACGGCCGCCTCGCGCGTGGCCGCGTGGACGGCGGCGACGACCAGCCCCGCCTCGCGCATCTTCGCGATCTGCTCGGGGGTCTTGATCTCCACCATGAGTGTGCCTTCCACCTTCGCTGTCACTACGTACTACGTCCCACGTACTACCCGCCCAACAGTACGGCCGCGGCGCCTCTCGGACACCGCGGCCGCAACCGTTGGCACTGCTCGTTCGATCAGCCCTTGCCGGCGGGCTTCTTCAGGGCTTCCATCGCCCGCCGGGTCACTTCGTCGACCTTGCCCAGCGCGGAGATGGTGACCACCAGGCCCTGAGCCTTGTAGTGGTCGATGATCGGCTCGGTCTCACTGTGGTAGACCTCCAGCCGGCGGCGCACCGTTTCCTCGGTGTCGTCGCCGCGCTGGTAGAGCTCGCCGCCGCAGACGTCACAGACGCCGTCCTGCTCGGGCGGGCTGTACGTCACGTGGAAGACGTGGCTCGAATCGTTGCGGCAGATACGGCGGCCCGCGATCCGCTTCACGACCTCGTCCTCGGGGACTTCCAGGTCCAGTACGGCGTCCAGCTTCTGGCCGTCGGCCTTCAGCGCCTCGTCCAGCGCGGCCGCCTGCGAGACGTTGCGCGGGAAGCCGTCGAGCAGGAAGCCGCCCACCGCGTCGGCCTGGCCCATGCGGTCCTTGGCCATCCCGATGGTGACCTCGTCCGGCACCAGGTTGCCGGCGTCCATGAACGCCTTCGCCTGCTTGCCGAGGGCAGTGCCCTGGCTGATGTTGGCGCGGAAGAGGTCGCCCGTGGAGATGTGCGGGATCGACAGGTTCTTGGCAAGGAACGCGGCCTGCGTTCCCTTGCCGGCACCGGGCGGTCCGACGAGGACGATTCGCATCAACGGAGGAACCCTTCGTAATTGCGCTGCTGGAGCTGGCTCTCGATCTGCTTCACGGTCTCCAGACCCACACCCACGATGATGAGGATGCTTGTTCCACCGAAGGGGAAGTCCTGGTTCGCGCCGAAGCCCGCCAACGCCATCGTCGGCACAAGAGCGATCAGACCCAGATACAGCGAGCCCGGCCAAGTGATCCGGTTGAGCACGTAGCTCAGGTACTCGGCGGTAGGCCGACCTGCCCGGATACCCGGGATGAAGCCACCATACTTCTTCATGTTGTCGGCGACTTCCTCGGGGTTGAACGAGATCGCCACATAGAAGAAGGCGAAGAACACGATCAACAGGAAGTACGTGGCGATGTAGATGGGCTTGCCATCCACGAAGTTCGCCTGAATCCACGTGCCCCAGCTGGAGTTTGCTCCCCCACCGCTGAACTGAACGATGAGCATGGGGATGTAGAGCAGGGACGAGGCGAAGATGACCGGAATCACACCGGCCTGGTTCACCTTCAGCGGGATGTACGTCGACGTACCGCCGTAGGACTTCCGGCCGATCATGCGCTTCGCGTACTGCACGGGAATCCTGCGCTGCGCCTGTTCGACGAAGACCACCAGACCCACCATGGCGAAGCCGACCAGGATCACGATGCCGAACTCGATCCAGCCGTTGGCCAGCTCTCCGGACTTCTTGATGGCCCACAGCGCGCCCGGGAAGCCGGCGGCGATCGAGATGAACATCAGGATCGACATGCCGTTGCCGATGCCGCGGTCGGTGACGAGCTCACCGAGCCACATGACGGCCGCGGTGCCCGCCGTCATCGTGATGACCATCGTGATGGTCACGAAGATGGACTTGTCGGGGACGATCTGGCTCGCGACCGGGCAGCCCTGGAAGATCGCGCCGTTACGGGCGGTGGCCACCAGGCCGGTGCCCTGCAGCACGGCGAGGGCGACCGTCAGATAACGCGTGTACTGCGTGATCTTGGCCGTACCGGACTGTCCCTCCTTCTTGAGGGCCTCCAGTCGCGGAATCACCACGGTCAGCAGCTGCAGGATGATGCTCGCCGTGATGTACGGCATGATGCCGAGCGCGAAGATCGTGATTTGCAGCAGCGCACCACCACTGAACAGGTTGACGAGTCCGAAGAGCCCGCCCGTCTGCGCTTGGTCGACACAGATCTGCACGTTCTTGTAGTTGACGCCGGGAACCGGAACATGGGCCCCGAGCCTGTACAGCACGATGATGCCCAGTGTGAAGAGCAGCTTCTTGCGCAGGTCGGGCGTCTTGAACGCCCGGGCGAACGCGGTGAGCACGGTGCCTCCTGCGACCCCCGCGCTACTGCGTCAGAGGTGACGGTATTGAGGATCGACGAATCCGACAGAACAACGAGTTGCAACTAATACAAAGCAGTCAAAAGCCGTGCGGACGCACCGCACGGAAGTTAACGGTGCACGCCACCATACCGGCGACCATGCCCCCCTTGGAACGACCGACCGGGGATGCCCCTTTTGGGAGGCATCCCCGGTCGGTGTTCAAGCCATCGGGCTCGTCTCTCAGACGAGCTCGGTGACGGTGCCGCCAGCGGCAGCGATCTTCTCCTTGGCGGAGGCGGAAACGGCGTCAACCGTCACCGTCAGCGCCACGGAGACCTCGCCGGCGCCGAGCACCTTGACGAGCTGGTTCTTACGAACCGCACCCTTGGCGACCAGGTCGGCCACCGTGACCTCTCCACCCTGCGGGTAGAGGTCGGCGAGCTTGTCCAGGTTCACGACCTGGTACTCGGTGCGGAACGGGTTCTTGAAGCCCTTGAGCTTCGGCAGACGCATGTGGAGGGGCATCTGCCCGCCCTCGAAGCGCTGCGGAACCTGGTAACGGGCCTTGGTGCCCTTGGTACCACGACCTGCGGTCTTACCCTTGGACGCCTCGCCACGACCCACACGGGTCTTGGCGGTCTTGGCGCCCGGGGCGGGCCGGAGGTTGTGGACCTTCAGCGGGTTGTTCTCCGCCATGTCAGTCGACCTCCTCAACCGTCACGAGGTGGCGGACGGTGTGAACCATTCCGCGGAACTCGGGGCGGTCCTCCTTGACAACCACGTCGTTCAGGCGCTTGAGCCCGAGCGAACGCAGGGTGTCGCGGTGGTTCTGCTTGCTGCCGATGTACGACTTCGTCTGCGTGATCTGGAGACGGGCCATTACGCACCCGCTCCCGCAGCACGAGCACGGAGCAGGGCCGCGGGGGCCACGTCCTCGAGGGGCAGACCACGGCGAGCCGCGATCTCCTCGGGACGCTGCAGACCCTTGAGGGCCGTCACAGTCGCGTGGACGATGTTGATGGGGTTCGACGAGCCGAGCGACTTCGACAGGATGTCGTGAACGCCTGCGCACTCGAGCACGGCACGCACCGGGCCACCGGCGATAACGCCGGTACCGGGGGAAGCCGGCTTGAGCAGGACGACGCCCGCAGCCTTCTCGCCCTGAATCGGGTGAGGGATGGTGCCCTGGATGCGCGGAACCTTGAAGAAGGACTTCTTGGCCTCTTCAACGCCCTTGGCAATGGCCGCGGGAACTTCCTTGGCCTTGCCGTATCCGACGCCTACAGTGCCGTCACCGTCGCCCACCACGACCAGCGCGGTGAAGCTGAAGCGGCGACCACCCTTGACAACCTTGGCGACACGGTTGATCGCGACAACGCGCTCAACGTAAGCGGTCTTCTCGGCGGCAGCGCCACCGTCGCGACCCTTCCGGTCCCGCCGCTCGCCGCCACCGGCACCGCTTCCGCGGCGCTGGGGTCCAGCCATTGGATTTACCTCTCTCTGTTACGTCCGTTAGTCCCGGAACCGGGGCTTAGAACTTCAGCCCGGCTTCGCGGGCGGCGTCAGCCAGAGCGGCAATGCGCCCGGCGTACCTGTTGCCACCACGGTCGAACACGACGGCCTCGACGCCGGCAGCCTTGGCACGCTCGGCGACAAGCGCGCCGACCTGCTGGGCCTGGGCGCTCTTGTCGGCCTCGCCACCGCGGATCGAAGCGTCCAGGGTCGACGCCGACGCGAGCGTGTGGCCCGCGATGTCGTCGATGACCTGCGCGATGATGTTGCGGTTGGAGCGCGTCACGACCAGGCGAGGACGCTCCGGCGTACCGGAGACGTGCTTGCGGACGCGGATGTGGCGGCGCTTGATGGCAGCGCGCTTGTACGCGTCACCCTTGGCGATCTTTACACCGTATGCCATGGCTTACTTACCCGCCTTTCCAACCTTGCGGCGGATAACCTCGCCGGCGTACTTGACGCCCTTGGCCTTGTACGGGTCGGGCTTCCGCAGCTTGCGGATGTTAGCGGCGACCTCGCCGACCTTCTGCTTGTCGATGCCCTCGACGCTGAGCTTCGTGGGCGACTCGACCTTGAAGGTGATGCCCTCGGGGGCCTCAACGACGATCGGGTGGCTGTAGCCCAGGGCGAACTCCAGGTTGGAGCCCTTCGCCTGGACGCGGTAACCGACACCGCTGATCTCGAGCGCCTTGCTGTAACCCGCGGTCACGCCGGTGATCATGTTCGCCACCAGCGTGCGGGACAGGCCGTGGAGGGCCTTGTTCTGACGCTCGTCGTTCGGGCGGGTGACGCTGAGCACGCCGTCCTCACCCTTGGTGACCTCGATCGGCGCGGCGACGGTGTGCGAGAGGGAACCCTTGGGGCCCTTCACCGCGACCGTGCGGCCATCGATGGTGACGTCCACACCGGCGGGAACCTGGATGGGGAGCTTGCCGATTCGCGACATTAGCTTTTCCTCCGTTCCCGACTACCAGACGTAGGCGAGGACTTCCCCACCTACGCCCTTCTTGCCTGCCTGCTGGCCGGTCAGGAGACCGTGGGACGTGGAGATGATCGCCACGCCCAGGCCGCCGAGAACCTTCGGCAGGTTGGTGGACTTCGCGTACACGCGCAGACCCGGCTTCGAGATCCGCTTGATGCCCGCAATGGAGCGCTCACGGTTCGGGCCGAACTTCAGCTCCAGGACGAGGGACTTGCCAACTTCGGCGTCCTCGACCTTCCAGCCGGTGATGAAGCCCTCCTGCTGGAGGATCTCCGCGATGTGCGACTTGATCTTGCTGTGCGGCATAGCCACGGTGTCGTGGTACGCCGAGTTCGCGTTACGCAGACGAGTCAGCATGTCCGCGATCGGATCAGTCATGGTCATGAATTGGCCTTCGGCCTCTCTCGCCGGGGTTTCCTGTATGCGCCATCCCTCTCCCCACTCAGTGGCGGGACGGGTGCGGTGCGGGGACCTACGGCGTAGTAAGTCGGTCAGGGCGGCAGGCGCCCAACCCTTCAAGCCTACGGCATGCGGGGTTGGGCTCCTGCCGACCAGATACTTACCGAGAGCATCCGGAGTACGGGAAGTCCCGTACTACCAGGAGCTCTTGGTCACGCCCGGCAGCTCGCCACGGTGAGCCATCTCACGAAGGCACACGCGGCACAGGCCGAACTTGCGGTAGACGGAGTGCGGCCGGCCGCAGCGCTGGCAACGCGTGTACGCGCGCACAGCGAACTTCGGCTTGCGGGCCGCCTTAGCGATCAGGGCCTTCTTCGCCACGGTCAGTTCTCCTTGAACGGGAAGCCGAGGTGACGAAGGAGGGCACGACCCTCGTCGTCGTTGGTCGCCGTGGTGACCACGGTGATGTCCATGCCCCGGACCCGGTCGATCTTGTCCTGGTCGATCTCGTGGAACATGACCTGCTCCGTGAGACCGAAGGTGTAGTTGCCACGGCCGTCGAACTGCTTCGGCGACAGACCACGGAAGTCACGGATACGCGGCAGCGCGAGCGACAGCGTACGGTCCAGGAACTCCCACATGCGGTCACCACGGAGGGTGACGTGGCAGCCGATCGGCTGACCCTCGCGCAGCTTGAACTGCGCGATGGACTTCCGGGCCTTGGTGACGGCCGGCTTCTGGCCCGTGATCGTGGTGAGGTCGCGGATAGCGCCGTCGATCAGCTTGGAGTCGCGGGCGGCGTCGCCCACACCCATGTTGACCACGATCTTGACGAGACCGGGGATCTGCATGACGTTCTCGTACGAGAACTCTTCACGCAGCTTGCCCGCGATCTCCTCGCGGTAGCGCAGCTTGAGGCGCGGTGCGGTGGTGGTAGTCATCAGATGTCCTCACCAGTCCGCTTGGCAACGCGGATCTTGTTGCCCTCGTCGTCAAAGCGGTAGCCGACGCGGGTAACGACCTTCTTGCCGTCCTTCTCAACAACCAGCTGCACGTTGCTGACGTGGACCGGAGCCTCGGTCGTCACAATGCCACCGGTCTGCGAACCGCGAGCGGTCTGTCCGGCCTTGGTGTGCTTCTTGACCCGGTTGACACCCTCGACGAGGACGCGGTTCTCGCGGGGGAAGGCCACGATGACCTTGCCCTGCTTGCCCTTGTCCTTACCGGTGATGACCTGAACCAGGTCGCCCTTCTTGATCTTCATGCTTACAGCACCTCCGGCGCGAGCGAGATGATCTTCATGAACTTCTTCTCGCGCAGCTCACGGCCCACCGGGCCGAAGATACGGGTGCCACGAGGGTCGCCGTCGTTCTTGAGAATGACAGCGGCGTTCTCGTCGAAGCGGATGTACGAGCCGTCCTGGCGGCGGCGCTCCTTGACGGTGCGAACGATGACAGCCTTGACGACGTCACCCTTCTTCACGTTGCCGCCGGGGATCGCGTCCTTGACGGTGGCGACGATGACGTCGCCGATGCCCGCGTAGCGGCGACCCGAGCCACCGAGAACACGGATGGTGAGAATTTCCTTCGCACCCGTGTTGTCGGCGACACGCAGTCGCGACTCCTGCTGGATCACGTCTATCTCCTGATCGTCTGCCGGTTCCCGGCGAGGGGCTCCTTGCGGAGGCCCCTCACCGAGCCTGGCGGAACTGCCTAGTGGGGAGAATCCCGCTAGGAATTACTTGGCCTTCTCGAGGATCTCGACGATGCGCCAGCGCTTGCTCGCCGACAGCGGACGCGTCTCCATGATGATGACGCGGTCGCCGACGCCGGCAGCGTTCTGCTCGTCGTGAGCCTTGAGCTTGTTCGTACGGCGGATGACCTTGCCGTACAGGGCGTGCTTGACGCGATCCTCGACAGCGACGACGACGGTCTTGTCCATCTTGTCGCTGACGACAAGACCCTCACGGGTCTTGCGGAATCCGCGCTGCTCAGTCGTCTCAGTCACATTCTTCTCGCTCATCAGGCGCTCGCCACCGTCTCGATGCCCAGCTCGCGCTCGCGCATCAGGGTGTAGATCCGGGCGATGTCCTTACGGACGGACTTGAGCCGGCCGTGATTTTCGAGCTGTCCGGTCGCCGCCTGGAAGCGGAGGTTGAACAGTTCTTCCTTGGCCTCACGAAGCTTCGCGACGAGGTCCTCGTCGTTCAGCTCGCGCAGCTCAGTCGCCTTCGTACCGGCCACCATCACGACTCACCTGCCTCGCGCCGAACAATCCGGCACTTCATCGGAAGCTTGTGAGCAGCGCGGGTGAGCGCCTCACGAGCAATCTTCTCGTTCGGGTAGGACAGCTCGAACATGACCCGACCCGGGTGCACGTTCGCGATCCACCACTCGGGAGAACCCTTACCGGAACCCATGCGGGTCTCGGCAGGCTTCTTCGTCAGCGGACGGTCCGGGTAGATGTTGATCCAGACCTTGCCGCCACGCTTGATGTGGCGGGTCATCGCGATACGAGCAGCCTCGATCTGGCGGTTCGTCACGTAGGCCGGGGTCAGCGCCTGGATGCCGTACTCGCCGAATGCGACCTCAGTGCCACCCTTCGCCATACCGCGGCGCTTGGGGTGGTGCTGCTTGCGGTGCTTGACCCTACGAGGGATCAGCATTTCGGTCAGGCCTCCGTTCCGGTGCTCTCAGCCGGAGCAGCGGCGGCGGGAGCGTCGGCCTTGGGGGCCTCTGCTGCCGGTGCGCCCTGCTGCGGCTTGCGGCCGCGGCCGCCACGCTCGCCACCACGTCCGCCACGGCCACCGGCCGGACGGTCGGCCGCGCCGCCACCACGGGCCGGGCGGTTACCCGCACGGGCCGCGGCGTTCTCGGCACGGACCTCGGCGATGTTCTTGACGTCGCCCTTGTAGATCCAGACCTTCACGCCGATACGGCCGAAGGTGGTCTTGGCCTCGAAGAAGCCGTAGTCCACGTTCGCGCGCAGCGTGTGCAGCGGCACACGACCCTCGCGGTAGAACTCGGACCGGGACATCTCGGCGCCGCCGAGACGGCCACCACACTGGATCTTGATGCCCTTGGCGCCGGCCTTCATCGTGCCCTGCATGCTCTTACGCATGGCGCGACGGAAGGAGACGCGGGAGGAGAGCTGCTCGGCAACGGCCTGAGCAACCAGCTGAGCGTCCATCTCGGGGTTCTTGACCTCGAGGATGTTCAGCTGGACCTGCTTGCCCGTGAGCTTCTCGAGGTCACCGCGGATGCGGTCGGCCTCGGCGCCACGGCGGCCGATGACGATGCCCGGACGAGCGGTGTGGATGTCCACACGCACGCGGTCACGGGTGCGCTCGATCTCTACCTTCGAGATGCCGGCGCGCTCCATGCCGGACGTCATCATCCTGCGGATGGCGACGTCTTCCTTGACGTAGTCCTTGTACAGCTTGTCGGCGTACCAACGGGACTTGAAGTCCGTGGTGATGCCGAGCCGGAACCCGTGCGGGTTTACCTTCTGGCCCATTACCGGGAACCTTCCTTGCTGCTGACGACCACGGTGATGTGGCTGGTCCGCTTGCGGATCCGGTAGGCACGGCCCTGAGCACGCGGACGGAACCGCTTCAGGGTCGGGCCCTCGTCGACGTACGCCTCGCTGATGACCAGCGAGGAGGCGTCCGTGTGGTCGTAGTTGTGCGCAGCGTTGGCAATGGCGCTGTCAAGCACCTTGCCTACCGGCACGCTCGCGGCCTGCGCGGCGAAACGCAGGACCGCCTGAGCCTCCGTGGCATCCATGCCACGGATAAGGTCCACCACGCGGCGGGCCTTCATGGGCGTGACGCGGATGTACCGCGCCTGGGCCCTGGCTTCCATGGTTGTCCCTTCGGTGTCGTTCATAGTCATCGCACCCCGCCTTAGCGGCGCTTCGACTTGCGGTCGTCCTTGACGTGGCCGCGGAAGGTGCGGGTCGGCGCAAACTCGCCGAGCTTGTGGCCGACCATCGACTCGGTGACGAACACCGGGACGTGAATCTTGCCGTTGTGCACCGCGATGGTGTGACCCAGCATGCTGGGAATGATCATCGAGCGCCGGGACCAGGTCTTGATGACGTTCTTGGTGCCAGCTTCGTTCTGGACGTCCACCTTCTTTACGAGGTGTCCGTCGACGAAGGGCCCCTTCTTGAGACTACGCGGCATCTAAACCCGCTCCTAGCGCTTCTTGTTCGACTTGCGGCGGCGGACGATGTACTTGCTCGATGCCTTCTTCGGCGAGCGAGTACGACCCTCCTTCTGACCCCACGGGCTGACCGGGTGGCGACCACCGGAGGTCTTGCCCTCACCACCACCGTGCGGGTGGTCAACGGGGTTCATCGCGACACCGCGGACGGTCGGGCGTACGCCCTTCCAGCGCATACGGCCGGCCTTGCCCCAGTTGATGTTCGACTGCTCGGCGTTGCCGACCTCGCCAATCGTGGCGCGGCAGCGGGCGTCGACCAGGCGGATCTCACCGGAAGGCATACGAAGGTGGGCCATCGTGCCCTCCTTCGCCAGCAGCTGCACGGAGGCACCCGCGGAACGGGCGAACTTCGCGCCGCCGCCGGGCCGAAGCTCGATGGCGTGGATGGTCGTACCGACCGGGATGTTGCGCAGCGCCAGGTTGTTGCCGGGCTTGATGTCGGCGCCAGGGCCGTTCTCAATCCGGTCACCCTGCGTGAGGCCACGCGGTGCGATGATGTAGCGCTTCTCGCCGTCTGCGTAGTGCAGGAGCGCGATGCGCGCGGTGCGGTTCGGGTCGTACTCGATGTGCGCGACCTTGGCCGGCACGCCGTCCTTGTCGTGACGACGGAAGTCGATCACGCGGTAGGCGCGCTTGTGTCCGCCACCCTGGTGGCGAACGGTGATCCGACCGGCGTTGTTACGGCCGCCCTTGCTGTGCAGGGGGCGGACCAGCGACTTCTCCGGCGTGGACCGCGTGATCTCGACAAAGTCGGCGACGGAGGAGCCACGGCGGCCCGGCGTCGTCGGCTTGTACTTGCGGATTCCCATTTCTCAGTCCTCGTCCGATTCCGGACGACTCGACCTCCGTCAGGAGGTCGGGCCGCCGAAGATGTCGATACGGTCGCCCTCGGCGAGGGTCACGATGGCGCGCTTCGTGTCGGAGCGCTTGCCGAAGCCGGTCTTGGTGCGCTTGCGCTTACCCTGCCGGTTGATCGTGTTGACCCCGGTGACCTTGACCCCGAAGACCGCCTGGACGGCCTGCTTGATCTGGGTCTTGTTGGAGCCGGGCGCGACGATGAACGTGTACTTGTTCTCGTCGAGCAGCGCGTAGCTCTTCTCGGATACAACCGGCTTGACGAGGACGTCACGCGGGTCCGTGAAGGTCTTGCTGGTTACGGTCGTCTCAGCCATCAGACGTCGCTCCCTTCGGTCTCATCGGCCTTGGGGCCAGACACGAAGGACTCGAAAGCGGCCTTGGTGAAGACCACGTCGTCAGAGACGAGCACGTCGTACGTGTTGAGCTGGCCCGGCTCCAGGAGGTGCACCTGGGGCAGGTTGCGGGCGGACAGCCACGCGGCCTCGTCCGAACGCTCGGCGACCAGGAGCACGTGCTTGCGCTCGCTGACCTTGCCCAGCAGGTTCTTCGCGGCCTTCGTGGAAACCGCACCCTCGACCACGTCGGAGACGACGTGGATGCGAGCGTTGCGGGCCCGGTCGGTGAGGGCGCCACGCAGAGCGGCGGCCTTCATCTTCTTGGGCGTGCGCTGCGAGTAGTCGCGCGGCTGCGGGCCGTGGACGACGCCACCACCGGCGAACTGCGGGGCGCGGGTCGAACCCTGACGGGCGCGGCCGGTGCCCTTCTGGCGGTAGGGCTTCCTGCCGCCACCACGGACTTCGCCGCGACGCTTGGTCTTGTGCGTGCCCTGACGGGCAGCGGCCAGCTGTGCGACAACGACCTGGTGGATCAGCGGGATGCTGACCTTGGCATCGAAGATCTCCGCGGGGAGCTCGACGGTACCGGCCTTGTCGCCTGCCGGCGTAAGGATGTCAATGGTGCTCATCGGTTCCTCAAACCCCCTTGGCCGCGGTGCGGACCAGGACGAGGCCACCGTTGGGGCCGGGGACGGCGCCCTTGATGAGCAGCAGACCCTTCTCGGCGTCAACGGCGTGGACGGTCAGGTTCTGGGTGGTGACCCGCTCGTTGCCCATACGACCCGCCATGCGCATGCCCTTGAAGACACGGCCGGGGGTGGCACAGCCACCGATGGAACCAGGCTTGCGGTGCACGCGGTGGGCACCGTGCGAAGCCTTGCCACCGGCGAAGTTGTGACGCTTCATGACACCGGCGAAGCCCTTGCCCTTGCTCTTGCCCGTGACGTCAACCTTGACGCCGGACTCGAACACCTCGGCAGTGATCTCCTGGCCGAGCGTGTACTCGCTGGCGTCGGAGGTACGGAGCTCCACCAGGTGGCGGCGCGGGGTCACGTCGGCCTTGGCGAAGTGGCCCTTGAGGGGCTTGTTCACCTTGCGAGGGTCGATCTCGCCGAAGGCGATCTGGACCGACTCGTAGCCGTCAGAGTCATTCGTGCGGACCTGGGTCACGACATTCGGCCCGGCCTTGACGACGGTCACCGGGACAACCCGGTTGTTCTCGTCCCAGACCTGGGTCATGCCGAGCTTCTCGCCCAGGATTCCCTTAATCTGCTTAGCCATCTCCGCGCCCCTCAGAGCTTGATCTCGATGTCAACGCCGGCCGGAAGGTCCAGGCGCATCAGCGAGTCAACGGTCTTGGGGGTGGGGTCGAGGATGTCGATGAGGCGCTTGTGCGTGCGCATCTCGAAGTGCTCGCGAGAATCCTTGTACTTGTGCGGCGACTTGATGACGCAGTACACGTTCTTCTCTGTGGGCAGCGGCACCGGGCCCGCGACCGACGCACCAGTGCGAGTCACCGTCTCGACGATCTTCTTCGCCGAAGAGTCGATGACCTCGTGGTCGTAGGCCTTGAGCCGGATGCGGATCTTCTGTCCCGCCATGGCTACCTAGTAGTCCTGTTCTCTCGTAACGCTCTGGGACCCGGGGGCTGCCTGTGTCAGCACGGTTCTTCTCCGACCCACGCGGTCGGGCGTGTCGCATCCTCGCCACATAGAAATCCGTGAAGATTTTCCCTGCAGTAGGGGATGCGGTCCGCGACCGCAAGCCGAGGGCAGAACACCCACCGGGTGCCTGGTATCAGCCCCGCTCACGCTTCCCGAAAGATTCCCGTACGTCCGCCCCAGCGCTGCCCGGAGGGGCAGTTAGGGCGACGAGTACTGTGGGACTCGCTTCCGGTCCTCCCGACGGGAGGCGCGCAGCATCGGCACTCAACCGAGCAACCCCGACAGTCTGCCATATGGGGCACACCGCGCGCCAATCAAGCCGGAGACACTACCGCATGAGTCGCTCACAAGATCTGCACCATTAAGCACATTGGTCGCGCCCGCGCCCGTAAGCTTCCCGGACGGTGTGACAGTGCGGCGCACGGGTGGTCCGCCGCCGATGAGAGCGGGTGTGCGGCTGATGACGGACGTGACCTTACGGACTGACCGGTCCGGAACCGAGCCCGAGGCGGCGGAGGCCGAGGCCCGGATCGAGCCGGCGGTCCCGGCTCACGGCCAGCTCGTGACCGTACGCAACCGCCAATGGGTAGTGACAGAGGTCACCCGCTCGTCGGTCGCCGGGGAAGACCCCGCCCGTATCGCCGACACCTCTGCCCCGCATCTCGTCGCGCTCGTCTCCGTCGAGGACGACGCCCGCGACGAGGAGCTGCGGGTGGTGTGGGAGCTGGAGCAGGGAGCGGTCGTCCACAACCAGTACACGCTGCCCTCCCCCACCGCGGGAATCGACGCCCCCGACAGGTTGGACGCCTTCCTGGACGCGGTCCGCTGGGGCGCCATCGCCTCCGCCGACAAGACCGCCCTGCAGGCACCGTTCCGTTCCGGCGTGGAGATCCAGGAGTACCAGCTCGACCCGGTCGTACGGGCCCTGTCCATGCCCCGTACGAACCTGCTGATCGCCGACGACGTCGGTCTGGGCAAGACCGTCGAGGCCGGCCTGGTCATGCAAGAGCTCATGCTCCGCCACCGCGCCCGCACGATGCTGATCGTCTGCCCCGCCGGGCTCACGCTCCAGTGGCAGGACGAGATGCGGGACAAGTTCGGCCTGGACTTCCGGATCGTGAACAGCACTCTGCTGCGCGAGCTGCGCCGCTCCCGCGGCCTGTACACCAATCCGTGGACGCACTACCCGCGCCTGATCGTCTCCGTGGACTGGCTGAAGCGCGAGCGGCCGATGCGGATGCTCCGCGATCTCCTCCCCGAAATCCCGGAGTACCCGAGGAAGTTCGACCTGCTCGTCGTCGACGAGGTGCACACCTGCGCGCCTTCCGGCACGGGAAAGTACGCCGTCGATTCGCAGCGCACCAAGGCCATCCGCGCCCTCGCTCCGCATTGCGAGCACCGGCTCTTCCTCTCGGCGACGCCTCACAACGGCTTCCTCGAGTCCTTCACCGCACTGCTCGAACTGCTGGACGATCACCGCTTCGCGCGCGGCGTGAAGCCGTCCGACGAGCAGCTGCGCCGCGTGATGGTGCGCCGCCTCAAGTCCGAACTGCCGCCGACGTGGGACGGCAAGCCGCGCTTCCCCAGGCGGGTGCCCCACGCGCTGGAGGTCCGGTACGCCGACGAGGCCCGCGCGGCGTACGGAAAGCTGTCGGCGTACGCCCGCTCCCGGCGCGAGGGCGGCGGGAACAACGCCGCGCGGACCGCCTCCGACTTCGTCACGACGCTGCTGAAGAAGCGGTTCCTGTCCTCCCCCAAGGCATTCGCGGAGACCATCGACGTCCACCTGGCGACGATGACCAAGGGGCCTGTCGCGGAGCAGGCTCCGAGCGAGAAGGTACTTCGTCCGCTCATCGACCGGGTCGAGGAGACCTCGGAGAGCGACGAGACGCACGCGGAGGCCGCGGAGCGCGCCCTGACCGCCGTACGGCAGGCGTCGCGGACCCTCACCGCCGAGGAGCACACACAGCTGAAGGAGCTGTCCGCGTGGGCGCGGGAGGCGGCCCGGCGGCCCGACGCGAAGTTCTCGGCGTTCCGCGCCTGGCTGGATCCCATCGTGTGCAAGAAGGGCCCGGCGGGTGACTGGGAGCCGGACCGGGTGATCGTCTTCACTGAGTACCGCGACACCCAGCGCTGGCTGTACGACCGGCTGATCACCGCCGGGTATCCGAAAGAGCGCATCTCCGAGCTGTACGGCGGCCAGAAGCCGGAGGAGCGCGAGCACATCAAGACGGTGTTCCAGGAGCACCCGGACCTCTCTCCCGTCCGCATCCTGCTCGCCACCGATGCCGCCAGCGAGGGCATCAATCTCCAGGCCCACTGCCACCGGCTCCTCCACTGGGAGATCCCGTGGAACCCCAACCGCCTGGAGCAGCGCAACGGCCGCATCGACCGCCACGGCCAGCGGGCCGACCGGGTCGACGTCCACCACTTCGTCCCGGAGGGCTGGCAGGGCTTCACAGCCGCCGACGCCACGGACGCGGACCCGGAATCGCAGCACGCCGACGGCACCCTTGAGGACGAGTTGCACTTTCTCGCCGTCGCCGCCCGCAAGACCGAGCAGATCCGTGAGGACCTGGGCAGCGCCGGCGAGGTCATCGCCGCCCAGGTCGAGCAGAAGATGCTGGGCCGCCGCTCGGACTGGACCACCGCCGACGCGGAGATCAGCAAGCGGTCGGGACGGGCCGTCCTCAAGGTCGACCGGGATCTCGCCCGCGAGCTGGAGAAGCTGGTCGCCGAGCTGGCGGGCAGCCGCGACGCCCTGCACCTGACACCCGGGACGGTCGAGCGTGTGGTGCGTACGGCGCTCCAGCTGGCCCACCGCAAGGACCTGACCGAGGTCCCGGACCCCGACCCGGACGCGCCCAAGGACGGCGGCGCCCGCTGCTTCCGGCTCCCGGAACTGCCCGGCGCCTGGGCGCACGCCCGCAACGACGGCCTGCGCCACCCGCTGACCGGCCGGGAGCGCCCCGTCGTCTTCGACGAACGCGACGCCAGGCGTCGCACGGACGTCGTCCTGCTGCACCTCGGCCACCGGCTCGTCCAGATGTGCCTGCGGCTGCTGCGCGCCGAGCTGTGGTCGGGCGGCCGGGAAGCCAAGCTGTCCCGCGTCACAGCAAAGGTCGTCCCGGGTGATCTGCTGCGTACGCCCGCCGTGATCGCCCACGGCCGCGTCGTCATCTCCGGCCGCGGCGGCGCCCGCCTGCACGAGGAGATCATCACCGCGGGCGGTGCGATCACGGGCGGCAAGCTGGGGTCGGCCCGCCAGGACGAACTCGACGCCTGGCTGGCCGCCGCGACCGACGAGCTGCCCGACGAGGCCGTGACTGGCCGGCTCACGGAGCTGTGGGCTCCGCACCTGGAGGAGCGCCTTTCGCGCGCCCTGCGCACCCGGGCGAACACCAAGTTCCGGTCCGTGGAGACCCTGCTCGCCAAGCGGTGCGAACAGGAAGTCGACGGCGTACGGAAGGTGCTCGCCGAGCTGGAGCGCTCCATCCGTGAGCGGCTCGACGACGACGCACACTGGGAGCAGGGCTCCCTCTTCGACATCGACGACGAACGCCGCCAGCTGCGTGCCGACCGCGAGGCGCTGCGCGAGCGCCTGCGCGCCATCCCCGCCCTCGTCACGTCCGAGACCGACGCTCTGCGCAGCCGGTGGGCGGACCCGACCCCGCGCTGGTTCCCCGTCGCCGTCACCTTCCTCGTTCCGTCCGCCCTCGCCCGTGGAGACCGTCACTGATGCCGCCCGCCGCCCGCCGCCGCCCCGCCCTCCACGGGCACATCCCTACCCCGGCCGAGCAGCACGAGGAGTGGCTGCGGCTGCTGCGCCCCGACGGGCCGTTCGTATCGCTGCCGGTCCTCACCGAGGTCTTCCCGCAGGGCCTGGACACCGTCCCCGACGAGACCCGGGCCCGCATCCGCCAGGCCTGGGAAGAGGTCCAGGAGGACCCGGCCCTCCTCGGCCACGGCTGGGAGCGGCTGATCCTCGGCGAGCTGCTCGGCTGGACGCCCGGTCTGCGCGAGGGCGCCGCCCTGCCCGAGACCCTGCGCGCCGGGGCGAACACCCCCGACGCCACCCTCCTCGGCCCCTCCCCCGAGGGGCTTCGGCCCCGGGTGCTGTTCTTCCGTACGCCCGGCTGGGGCGACTCCCTGACCCGCGCCAAGGGCGACACGTCATCGCTGGTCGACCGGGCCGCCGACCTCGCCCGGTGGCGCGAGGTACCGCTGGCCCTGGTGACCAACGGCCGCGAGTGGGCGCTCGTGCACGCCCGCCCGAAGGAGGCCACCACCTTCGCGGTCTTCGACGCCGACCTGTGGCTGGAAGAGCCGCTGCTGCTGCGGTCGTTCACGAGCCTCCTGCACGCCCGCCGCGCCGCGCTGCCTCCACGCGACGCGAAGGGTCAGCACTCCGCGTCGCTGGCCGCGCTCTTCGCCCGTACCGCCGATCAGCAGGCCGACGTCACCGACACCCTCGGCAAGCAGGTCCGCGCGGCCGTCGCCCTGCTCGTCGCCGAACTCTCCCGCCTGGACCGCGAGTCGGGCGGCGAACTGCTCGCCGGCGCGGATGGCAAGCCGGTGTACGACAGCGCGCTGACGGTCATGATGCGGCTGGTCTTCCTCCTGTACGCCGAGGAACAGCGGCTGCTGCCCGCCGACGACCGCCTGTACGCCGAGTCGTACGCCGTGGGTCCGCTCCACGACGCCCTGGACGCCGAACGCTCCCTGCACGGCGGCGAGCTCGGCGACCGCCGCGCCGCCGCCTGGCCGCGGCTGCTCGCCGTCTTCGCCGCGATCCACGGCGGCTCGACCCACGACGAGCTGTGGATCCCCGCGTACGGCGGCTCGCTCTTCGACCCGTCCCGCTTCCCGTGGCTGGCGGGAGCGAAGGTCACCGACCGGGTCGTGTACGAGATCCTCGACGCGCTGCTGACCCTGCGGCGCAAGGGCTCGGGCCGCGAGGCCCTGTCGTACAAGGGCCTCGATGTCGAGCAGATCGGCCATGTGTACGAGGGCCTGCTTGAGTACGGCTGCGCGCGCGCCCAGCAGCCTTACCTGGGCGTGGTGCTCGGCCGGGACGGTCAGTACGAGGCGGTGCTGCCGCTGGCCGATCTGGAGGAGTGGGCGGAAGCGGGGGTTCTTGAACGCGAGCTGAAGGAGGCGACCGGGGTCACTTCTGTCGCGCAGCTCCGGAAGGCGCTGGACGCCCCTGGCGCGGTCACCGCCGAGCTGGACGCGGCCTGCGACAACGACGAGGAGCTGGCGGGCCGGGTCGCGCCGTTCGCCGGGCTGGTGGGCGACGATCTGCGCGGGGCGCCGATGGTGTTTCCGGCGGGCTCCATGGTGATGGTGCGGTCGGGCAACCGCCGCAACACGGGTACGCACTACACCCCGAAGGCGCTGGCCGAGGAAGTCGTCGAGCACACCCTGGCACCGCTGTGCTTCTCGCCGGGTCCGGCGCAGGGTGCGGCGGTGGGGGTGTGGCAGGCGAAGTCGGCCGAGGAACTGCTGAAGCTGCGCGTCCTGGACCCGGCGATGGGGTCGGGCGCGTTCCTGGTCTCCGCGTGCCGGTACCTGTCCGACCGGGTGGTCGAGGCGTGGCTGCGCGACGGGCTGCCGGACGAGGTCCGGCGGGACGTGGGCGAGGACGACCGGGACGAGCTGTTGCGGGTGGCGCGGCGGCTGGTGGCCGACCGGTGCCTGTACGGGGTCGACCGCGACCCCATGGCGGTGGAGCTGGCGAAGCTCTCGCTGTGGCTGGTGACGCTGGCGAAGGGCCGGCCGTTCTCGTTCCTCGATCACGCGCTGCGGTCCGGGGATTCGCTGGTGGGCGTCATCGACGTGGAGCAGATCAAGGCGTTCCACCTGGAGTCGGGGGCGCGGCAGCTGAGCCCGGAGGTGTCGCGGGCGCTGGAGGTGACGGAGTCACTGCTGTCGGAGGCGGCGGAACTGCGGCGGGAGATCGAGGCCACGCCGGTCCATGACATCCGGAGCGTCCACGCCAAGACGGAGAAGCTGCGCGAGGCGGAGTCTCTGGCGGAGCGGCTGCGGCTGGCCGCCGATGCGGTGGTGGGGGCGGCGCTGGCGGCGGAGGGCATCGACGACGACGAGGCGTCCGCGTTGTCCGGCGAGGAGAAGGTGGGCGGCAAGCGGGGGGCGGCGCAGTTCCGTGACGCGAAGGAAAGCGCGAAGGAACGCGCTTACCGGAACCGGCTGGAGTCGGTGGCGGGGCTGGTCGCGACCGCGCTGGAGGAGGAGCGCGCCGACGACGGCAGCTGGGCGGAGCCCGGGTCGTCGTTCGCGGGGCAGAAGGCGCGGGCGATCGTGGACCGGTGGCTGACGGGCGAACGGGTTGCGGCGGTGCGGCCGTTGCATTGGCCATTGGAGTTTCCGGAGGTTCTGGGTGCAGGCACTGAAGCCGGCTTCGATGCTGTAGTGGGCAATCCGCCGTTCAGCGGAGGCCAGAAGCTCACCGGTAATCTTGGTACGGACTATCGCGAGTACCTGGTCAACCGACTCGGTACCGGGGTACGCGGCAGCGCCGACCTATCCGCATACTTCCTATTGCGGAACCTGAGACTGGCATATGGCCGCCGCACTGGAATCATCGCGACGAACACGATCGCTCAGGGAAAAACTCGAGGCGTCGGCTTGGAGCAGGCGGCAAGCGCTGGTTGGGAGATCTACCGCGCAGTCAAGTCGCAGCGCTGGCCCGGGTCGGCCTCCCTTGAGGTGTCTCTTCTGTGGCTCGGACCATCCTGCGTAGATGAACCCCGGATCCTTGACGGCAAGAAAGTCAATGGGATCACTCCAGGGCTGGACGCACGGTCGCGGATGAGTGGGTCGCCGTACCAACTGGCCGCTAACGAGGGAAAGTCGTTTCAGGGATCGAATGTCCTCGGAGACGGCTTCACCGTGACTCGGGAGGCCGCCCTCGAGTTGATTGACGAAGATATTCGCAACAAGGACGTACTCTTCCCGTACCTGAATGGTGACGACCTCAACCAGCGAACGGATCAGTCCGCCAGCCGCTGGATTATCTACTTCCGAAACTGGTCGCGCGACAAAGCGCAACAATACGCCGCACCCTTCGAGATTATCGAGCAGAAGGTGAGGCCGCAGCGCGCCAAGAACAAGGACAGGAAGCGTCGCGAAATTTGGTGGCAATTCACGCGACCAACGATTGCCCTATATGACGCGATCAAACACCTGGACCGAGTACTGGTTATCGCACAGAGCAGCAGCACACAATGGCCCAGCCTCGTCGACGTACGCCAAGTTTTTGACCAGAAGCTTGTCGTCTTCAAGGACAGCACTTACGCGGATCTGGCTTTCCGGAGCAGCGAGATCCACTACTGGTGGACCGTGAAGCAAGGCGCAACACTCAAGGCCGATCTCGTTTACACACCAACCACCTGCTGCGCAACGCTCCCTTTGCCAACTTGGGACGCCGACTTGGAATGCCTTGGGGAACAGCTAGAGTCAGCACGGAAAAACGTGAGTCTCAGCTTGACCTCAATGTCCCACGCTTTCCATAATCCTAACGATCAATCTCCCGAAATCTCGCGGTTGCGCGAGGTGCACGTCCGGATCGACGAGGCTGTTGCCGCAGCTTTCAACTGGGACAGAATCCATCTCGATCACGGCTTTCACGAGACGCGTCGCGGAATCCGATTCACTATCCGTCCCGACGCCCAGGCAAAGTTTTTGGATAACCTCCTCGAGCTGAACCACGCTCGTCACAAGGAGGAGCAGGAGGCCGGGCTGCACCTGCCGGGAGCAAAGAAAAAGGCCGCCCCGAAGCGGAAGCCCAAGGCTGAGCCGAAACCGGAGGACGGCATCCAGGACGGGTTCTTCTGACAGCAACGCGCCCTACCCCGTGATCCACGGGGTAGGGCGCGAATGGTTTGGATCAGCTCCCGGACGCGTACGCCACGAAGTCCGCCCATGCGTCCGCCGCGAACCCGAGCTGCGGGCCCTGCACGTTCTTGGAGTCGCGGACGCACACCGCGCCGAAGGCCGACGCCACCTCAACGCAGTCGTTGTTGTTGCTGCCGCTGTAGCTGCTCTTGAACCACTCCAGCTCGGAATCGTTCCCGGCAGAGGGCTTGCGGGTCATGTCTCTCCCAGCACTTTTTCGATGAAGGCCCGCGACTCCCGTGGGCTGAGAGCCTGGGCCCGGATGATCCCATACCGCAGCTCCAGGACCTGCACCTCTTTCGGATCGGAGACAACACGGCTGGTGAGCTGCGCCTCAGCGTGCCCCACCGCCGACCCGTCCTTGAGCTTCAGCAGTTGCACCTCACCGCCCATCCCCGCGTGGTCCTCGCGGTCCGTCGGCATTACCTGAATCTCGACATGCCGCAACTGGCCGACTTCCAAAAGGCGTTCGAGCTGCGCACGCAGGACCATTCTGCCCCCGATCGGGCGCCGGAGTGTGACCTCTTCCTGGACAAAGGTGAGTGTGGCGAGCGGGGTCCGGTCGAAGATGGACTGCCGCGCCATGCGAGCCGACACGTACCGGTCGAGGTCGTCCGAGGAGAGGGCGGGCCGCCGTACACCGAACAGCGCCCGCGCGTACTCCTCCGTCTGCAACAGCCCGTGCATGTTGTGGTTGCCGTACGCGCCAAGCTCGACCGCCTCCCCCTCCAGCTTCGCCAGATCCCGAACCTTCTTCGGATACCTGGCCTCCTCCACGTCCTTCTTCATCGCCGAGATCCGGCCCCCCGCCCCCAGCACCTCATCCGCCTTGTCCAGGTACTCCGGCTTCGGGATGCGCCGCCCCCGCTCCACCGCCGAGACCATCTCCTCGCCGTACCCGATCGCCGCGCCGAACTCCCCCTGCCGCAGCCCCGCCGCCTCGCGCCACAGTTTCAGCTGCCGGCCGACCGCCTTGATCACCGCGCCGGAGTCGTCCTCCAGGCCGGGGTCCCAGCCGGGGCCGTCCGCCCCGTCCGTCGTGTAGTCCGTACCGCCGCCGCCCATGCGAGCCACCCACTTCCGACGTACCCCCGCGCCTGACGCCGTACTGGCCGGACAAGATCCGGACCCCACCCGGACAGTCACTGTCCGTACAGGCGTCGTCGCTGTTCAGCGTAGGCGTATCCGGCCACGCTGAGTGATGTGAATCGAGAAATCACCCAAACCAAGCTCGGTACGCGCCAGTTCGCCGTCCAGCTCTCCGCCACCCGCCGTGGCGCCCGGCTGGCCCGGCTGCTCGCGACCGAGCAGCTGCGTTCCTGGGGGCTTCCCATGGAGGACGCCGCCCACATCGTCGCCGAGCTGGCCTCGAACGCCACGACGCACGGTCACGCACCGGGGCGGGACTTCCGCCTCATGCTCGCCGTCACCGCCACGGAAACGCTCCGTATCGAGGTGACCGACGCGCGCGGCGACCGGCTGCCGGCCGCACAGGAGCCCGGGGACACCGAGTCGGGGCGCGGGCTGCTGCTCGTCGACGCGCTCGCCGACCGGTGGGGCGTCACGCCCGGGCCCGTACCGTGCAAGACGGTGTGGGCCGAGATCGCCCTCTGAGCCGGGGCGGGCTCGCGTGTCACCCACTTCACCGGGTCACGGTGTGCCGCGACCCGGTGAGCCGCGTCGCGGCGTGGCACGACATCTAAAACTCTCAATCCCCGGGAGCAAAAACCCCTCCCAACCCCACCAGCCTCCCCGTCACCCACACGGGTGGCGTTCGACAACTGGACTGGATTTACGAGTGCTTGGCGGGCATATGCTCGCCGCGACAACCCCACACATGCGACGGCCCCCGGCCGGGACTGGCATCCCGAACGAGGGCCTGACCACCGAGGAAGCAGAGACCTTCCCGATGGATGTTCAGCACCTTAGCGCGCCCCCGCGCGCCTCGTCCGGCGTTCCCCGGGCCGCCGCCCGTTCCGGTTCCGGCGTCGTGCACGCCAACACCCGGCACACCAGCCGCTACACCGTCGTCGGCAACCACCTCACCCAGCACCGCGAGCTGACCCTCGTCGCGATCGGTCTCGCCGCGCACATCCAGTCGCTGCCCGCCGGGGCCCGCATCGGCATCAAGTGCCTCGCCGACCGCTTCCCGGAGAGCGAGGCACGCATCGCCGCCGCCCTGCGCGAGCTGGAGGCGCACGGCTACCTGGAGCGCACCCGGGAGCGGCTGCCGAACGGCCGGATCGTCACGCACACAGTGTCGTACAACCAGCCGGAGCCGAGCCGCCCCGCCCGCGCTCCGAAGCCCGCGCCGCAACGGCCCGCACCCCCGGCCCGGCGCCCGAAGGCATCCCCACCCCGGCCCGCCCCGGCCGACGTACGCCCGCTCCCAGCGGAGTCGGCACCGGCGCCCACACCGGCCCCCGAGCCCGAACCGGTGCCCGCGCCGGAACCCGCACCCCAACCCCACCGCGTCCCCCCGCCTCTCCCCGAGCCCCGCACCCCGGACCCGGCGCGCCACCGCGTCGCCGCCGCGCTGCTCGCGGACCTGCGCCGGGACGACCCGCGCCTGCTGCTCGCCGAACGGGACGTAGAGCGCCTCGCGCCCGCCGTCGCCGCCTGGCTGGAACGCGGGGCCGCCCCCCAGGCCGTACGCGGCGCCATGACCGCGAACCTCCCCGAGCCGCCACGCCACCCGGCGGCCCTGCTCGCGCACCGCCTCACCGCGCTGCTGCCACCGCCCCTGCCACCCGCACCGAGGGTCGTACGGCCGGACCCGTTCCAGACGTGCGAGGACTGCGACCGGGCTTTCCGCGCCCCGGAACCGGGCCGCTGCCGTGACTGCCGACCCGGTATTCCCGGGGCCACCTAGCATGGCGGTGACGACCCTTACCCCTGGCCACAGACGAGGAGCGACCGCCATGACCATCGCCCCGGACGACGCACGGCGAGACGGCCACCTGTACCAGGTGATGCGGGAGTTCGTTCAGTCCATGGACGACACCCTTCCCGGCAAGTTCGAGATCACCAAGGAAGGGATCGTCCACGACATGATGTCGCCCGCCAAGCCGCACGAGCTCACCACGCTGCGCGTGCGGAGGCGTCTTGAGAAGGTCCTGCCGGAGGAGCTCGTGGCTCACACGGGAACCCCGGACGTCGAAGAGGCGGCCGAGGGCATCATGCGTCATCCCGACGTGATGGTGATCGCCGAGGCGGACATGGAGGGGGAGGGGTCCTTCGACCCCCGTACGCTCATCGCCGCCATCGAGGTCGTGTCACGGTCCAATCCGGACAACGACTGGGTGAGCAAGATGCGGGACTACCCCTTGCTGGGCATTCCCGTGTACGTGATCTTCGATCCGCGTACCGGATCGGGCACGGTGCTCTCCGAAATCCACTCGACCCCGGGCGGCCCCCGCTACGCGACCCGGAAGGACTTCGTCTACGGCGAGGACGTCACCATCGGCGAGTGGACGATCTCGACGGAGCAGCTGCCCCGCTACCCGTAGCGCTGAGCACCGCCCGCGTCAGTCGGCGTCGTACACATGCCGGACCGTGAACCCGGTGACCGGTTCCAGACGGGCGTGCCCGCCCCGCATGACCACGTCGCCGCGGACCGTCACCTCGTGGCCCTCGCGGTGCGCGAAGGTCGCCCGCGAGTAGTCGTCCTGCTCCAGGACCATGCGGTAGCGGCGCGGGCGGCGGCCCTCCTCGCCGTCGGTGGCGCCCAGGACGGTGGCCTCGCCGGGGCCGTACGGGAGGGAGCGGTCGAGGCGTACGACGGTGCCGTTCACGAAGGCGTCACGCTGACCGAGACGCGCCCGCAGATCCTTCGCGCCGGCCTCGAGGGCTGGGATGAGGAGGGTCGGGATGGAGACGGGGGGTGTCTCCTGTTCCACCGGCAGCTCGCCCGACCAGGCCCAGCTCAGCTCGTATGTCCTGCGTTCCTCGCCCGAGATGCGTACCAGCGCCTCACAGAGGTTCGCGGACACGCCGGCGGACGCGTACTGGGCGAAGTCGTCCAGGCTGTCCTCCTCGAGCGTGCGTTTCGCGGCTTGGTAAGCGCACAGGACACCGGCGTACAGACGGCGTGAAACCAACCGCTCGAATGGCTCACGGCGGGATTCGTCGGCGAAATCGTCGAAGATCAGCTCGCTCTGCGGCGGGGGCTCGGGCAAGGGCGTGTGTGCCGCGATGACGTAGCTGCCGACCCGGGTCTGGTCGAGACGTACCGAGGAGACGAAGTCCTTGACCCGCTGGGGTTTCTGCGACGGCTGGACCGGCTGCGGCTCCGGGGCGAGAGCCGCTGCGGCGGCTGCGGTCATCAGCTCTTTGAGGCCGGTGAGAGCAGGGACCAGATCCACCAGGGGGGCGGTGCCGGAGGGGCCGGGCGGAAGGAGGCGCAAATACTGCCAGTCGGCGGGCGGCAGCGCGATCTCGCGCAGTACGTCGCCGGGCCGGCGGGCCTCCACGGCGGACAGCGTCTCCAGGACGTCGGCCACACGGTCGCCGTAGTCGCGCGGCCGGCGGTCCAGCGGCACCATCACCTCGTACGGTAAGGCCGGATCGTCAGGGACGGGCAGCACCCACAATTGGCCACGGCCGTAGTCACGCAGCGGAGACCAGCCACGGCCCCGCAGATAGCGCAGAAGGGCATGGGGAGCCAGCTCGGCCGCGCGGTCGAACTCCGCGTCGGAGATGACGGTCATGACGCCTCCAGTTTGTCGCGGAACTCGGGACCGAATAAGCCGTGCAAGGTCTGGACCGTCAGCAGGTTCGCCTTCGGTACAGGCACCGTGAAGGTGCTGTCTTTGGGGCGGCCTTCCAGCGGTGCGCTGTCATGGAAACATGCCCAGTAGGCGGCGTAACGCAACAGCAGTCCGTCGTGGCCCGCCTGGACCCATGTGCTCTCGTCCCCAGGGACGACCACCAGAAAGAGGAAGCGGGGTTCGTACCAGTCGCGGCCGGAGAGCAGATTGAAGTTGTGGACCCTCAAGGGGTAGCGCCAGCTGTCCCCCGCGTCCTCGGGGCGGTTCCAGCACTTCACCTGGGCCAGGATCTTCGGGTGTCTCCTGGTGCCGCCGCGGCCCGGATAGGTCAACTCCCAGTCGATGCCCAGGCGATCGCGGGACTGCGACACATTGAGGTTGGCGGCGTTGGCCAGGGTCTGTACGAACTGCTCGCCGAACGCGCCCTTGTGGCCGTTGTCGCCCATCGTCACGGGTTCGAGCCACGGCTGCGCCTGGGCCGGTTCGGCGGGCTGCGGGATGTCCGGCCCCGAGGGGTGAGGAAGAGCGGTGGGGTCGGCCTGGACGTCCTTGCCGCTCACACCGCTCTGTAACGGGAGGCCCTGGTAACTGCCCCTCGCCGGACGCTCCTTCATCCGTACCCCCGCGTCGCCCCGTGCTTGCCAGGTGGCACACAGTAGCTGCGGGTCCGCGCTGAGCAAAGACGTTGATCACTTTCCGTGCCAAAGACCCTGCCCGTTGTCAGCGGGCGGCTCTATCGTGAGCCCCGTGAGCCAGCAGAGCACTTCCACATCCGCGGCCGGCGGGACCGGGGCCGAGTCGGTCCTCGGCACGCCCACCCCCCAGCAGCTCCGCGACGAGCTCGCGGAGCTCGTCGTCAAGGATCTGCTCGGTCCGATCGGTGGCGAGGAGGAGGAGCTCGCCGGCAACCCGGCCGACCACTACATCATCGGTCGCCTCGCCCCCGGTGGTGTCGCGTTCGAGGGGCGCGTCAGGCTCGCCGGAATGCCGGTCGAGCCTGCCACGTTCGACGAGGCGGTGATCGCGGGAGTACCCGACGCCGAGGAGGGCGACCCGGACCCGGACTCGCCCAACGTGCCGAGCCTTCAGCCCTCGTCCCTAGGGCTCACCATCCGCGTCGACGGGTCGGTGGACGAGCTGCGAGTGCGCTGCTCGTGGGCGCGATACGAACCGGGGGTCTCGAAGGACCCCGAATACACGGGGCCTCGGGTCTGGCACCGGACTGCCTACGCCGGAGCCGTGACCGTCAAGCTCCTGGAGGACGGGCTCATCGAAGCGCGGCCGGTACTGGCGGAAAGCTTTCCCGGTGTCGTCGTACGCGGCCGGGCCCGGCGGCACGAGGGTGACTGGCTCGTCTCTCTCTTCCTCGTGAACGGTCAGGAGGACAAGAGGGAGCTGGGCTCGCGGAACTGGCTTTTCCAGGCCGGCCTGACCGTCAGTGGCCTCCCGGGCACCGCGCCCTTCCTGCCCCGGCGTACCACCGTCAGGTCCGGCAGCGATCCGAGCGAGCAGGCCGAGCGGCGATCACTGGCGATGGCGTACCGGTTCATGCCGGAGTTCGCGGTGGGCCACGGCACCGGAGTGCGGGCCGAGGCAAGTCCCGATGACGCGATGCGAGCTGTCGAGATCGCCACGGCCGCCGCGCCCTCGTACGAGATCCCGCATACCGACGTACCCGACCCGCGCGGCGAGCACGATCAGGATCTGACCGAGCTGCACGGCCTCGTACTGGACATGAAAGCCCTCGCGGAGCTGGAGCCGACGGGACTGCGGGACGCGCTGCTTCCGCTCGTCGATGGCTACCGCGCCTGGATCGGGCGTACGGAACAGACCATCGGTGATCCGGCCGCCCGTCTCGACGGGTACGAGAGCGAAGCACGCGCGAATCTGGAACGCGCCGGCCAGACCGCCGACCGCATTGAGGCGGGCATCCTCCTGCTGACCGAAGGCCCCGCCCTCGACGCCTTCCGGTTCGCCAACCGCGCCATGTGGCAACAGCGCGTGCACACCATCGCGGCGGCCCGCCGTCGTGCCGACCAGGACGTGCCACTGGACACCGCGTTCGCGGACGCCGACGTGCCGAAGAACCGCAGTTGGCGTCCCTTCCAGCTTGCCTTCCTGCTGCTCAACCTGCCGTCGCTGGCCGACCCGGGGCACGCTGAGCGGGTCGACAGCAGGCAGGCCCTCGCCGACCTGCTGTGGTTCCCCACCGGTGGCGGCAAGACTGAGGCGTACCTCGGTCTCACCGCGTTCACGCTCGCGATACGGCGCCGTATGCCCGGCCTCGGCGGACTGGACGCCGAGCACGGCGTCGCTGTCCTCATGCGCTACACACTGCGGCTCCTCACCATCCAGCAGTTCCAGCGTGCCGCCGCCCTCATCTGCGCCTGCGAGACCATCCGCCGGGCCGACCCCACCCTGTGGGGCACGGCTCCCTTCCGCATCGGGCTGTGGGTGGGCGGCGGTGTCACGCCCAACACCACCGACCAGGCGAACGTCTGGCTCAAGGACCGCCGCAAGGACAAGGGGCGTGGCAGGCGCGGGCGCTCCGGCTCCCCGCATCAGCTCACCAGCTGCCCTTGGTGCGGCACGAAACTGGACGCGGGCCGTGACATCACCGTCGACACCACCTTGCGCCGCACCTTCATCACCTGCCCCGACGTCTTCTCCTGCCCCTTCGGGGAAGGCGCCTTCGACGTCGCCGCGGACGAGCGGGGGCTGCCTGTGCTCGTCGTCGACGAAGAGATCTACCGGCTGCCGCCCAGCCTCGTCATCGCCACCGTCGACAAGTTCGCCCAGCTTCCCTGGAAGGGCGAGACCCAGGCTCTCTTCGGCCAGGTGTCCAAGCGCTGCACGCGCCACGGTTATGTCACCGCCGACGCCGTCGACAGCGAATGGGAGCGACCGGGCCACCCGGCACACGGCAACCACCCCGCGGCCCGAACGGTCGAGGCGCGGCGCATGCGCCCGCCGGACCTCATCGTCCAGGACGAGCTGCACCTGATCTCGGGGCCGCTCGGCTCGCTCACCGGTCTGTACGAAGCCGCCATCGACCGGCTGGCGACCTGGGACATCGAGCCGGGCCGCGCCGTGCGTCCCAAGGTCATCGCGTCCACCGCCACGGTCCGCCGCGCCGAACGGCAGATCAATGACCTGTTCAGCCGCAGAACCGCTGTGTTCCCGCCCCCTGGGCTCACCGCGGACGACAACTTCTTCGCACGCCGAAGGTCCACGGACGTCAAGGCCGGCCGCCGGTACGTCGGCATCTGCGCCCAGGGCGTGCGGACGAAGTCGGTGGCCATCCGGGTGTACGTCGCACAACTCGGCGCCGCCGAACTGCTCCATCAGAGGTACGGACGCAGCGAGGTCACCGACCCGTACATGACCCTCGTCGGCTACTTCAACAGCCTCCGCGACCTGGGAGGGATGCGCCGGCTGGTCGAGGACGACGTCTCGACCCGGCTCACCCGGGTCGACCGCCGCGGCCTCGCCGTCCGCTACCTCGGGGAGCCCGCCGAGCTCACCTCCCGGATGTCGTCGGACGCCATCCCCGACATCCTGGAGAAGCTGGAACTCGGCTTCGCAGGGCCGAAGAAGAAGGGCGCCGCGCGCCCCATCGACGTACTGCTGGCCACCAACATGATCGCCGTGGGCGTGGATGTGTCGCGGCTCGGCGTGATGGTCGTCAACAACCAGCCCAAGTCGACGGCCGAGTACATCCAGGCCACCAGCCGCGTCGGACGCCGGGATCCCGGTCTCGTCTTCACCGTTCTCAACTGGGCCCGTCCTCGGGACCTATCGCATTACGAGACGTTCGAGTCCTTCCACGCGACCATCTACCAGCACGTGGAGGCTCTTTCGGTGACCCCCTTCGCGGAGCGGGCCGTCGACCGCGGCCTCACCGGCGTGCTCGCCGCGCTCGTCCGCAACCTGAAGCAGGAGTACAACGGCAACCGGGGAGCCCAGTTCTTCGACGTACGCGGCGAGCTCGCCGACCACGTCGTGCGCTCTCTCCAGCGGCGCGCCGAAGACATCACCGAGGACCGCCGGACCGGCTCCGACCTCGGGACGCGCCTCGGGCAACGTCTCGACTACTGGGAGCGCCGCAGGAAGACGCCCGCCGCCGTACTCGGCTACCGGGCCGCCCGGCGCCAGGGAGACGTCACTCCGCTATTGAAAGAGCCCGACGGCAGCCGCTGGCAGCTGATGACCTGTCCTACATCGCTGCGCGAAGTGGAGCCGCCCGTGCGGCTGATGTTCGTCGGTGATGTGGGGCAGGACCTCGCCGCCGAACCACCGTTCGTTCCTCGCCCGCAGACCGACACCGACGACGACCACTGGGAGAAGCCGTGAACGCACCGGCCAACGGACCGCTGCGGGTGGGCGAGCTCCGGCCCAGCCAGCTCCTGCATACCTACGGCGTGGGCTCGGTCACCGACCTGCCCAACCTGTCCACGATGGTGCTCGGCCTCGACCACTGGGATCTCGTGCAGGCAAAGGCTCTCACCGAGGACCGCCTGCTCGCCGCTGTACGCCGCCGACTGGGTGCCCAGGTCACCACCCTGCGCACCCCGCCGTACCTCCAGGAGACCGCCGACCCCTTCGGGGACTGGGCCAAGGTCGGTGTGCCGGTGGCGCTTTTTCCCCGCTGGCTGCGCTGCTCCCGCGAGCAGTGCAACATCCTGTCGCCTGCTTCCTCCGGTCTGTTCGAGCTGGACGCACAGTACTTCCGTCCGGAGAACACCCGGTACGTGCATAAGGAATGCTTCGGCACAGGCCGCAGCAGGCCCACCGCGCTCCCCGCCCGCTTCCTCATCGCCTGCCCCTCCGGGCACATGGACGACTTCCCTTGGCAGTACTTCGTTCACCGGGGAGCGGCCGCCGCGGACAATTGCACTCTGTCCCTGATCGAGCGCGGCACCACCGGCGAGGCTGCCAATGTCTTCGTGCGGTGCACCTGCCCGGGCGTCAACGCCCGCTCCATGGCCGAAGCCATGGGCAAGCGCGGTGAACAGGAACTGCCCGCCTGCCGCGGCCACCACCCTCATCTGGGCACCTTCGCAGACTGCGGTGAGAAGGTCCGTACGATCGCGCTCGGCGCCACCAACAGCTGGTTCGCATCACAGCTAAGAGTCTTCAGCCTTCCCCGGGCAGAGGAGCCACTGGCTCAGGCCGTACGTGAGCACTGGCGCTCCCTGCAACCGCTTGCCGCCATCCCGGTGGAAGCCGCCAAGATGCTGCTGCCGACCCAGGCGTGCTGGCCGGAGCTGGAGCAGTACGGCGTGGACGCCGTGTGGAAGGCCGTCACGGCGGAGGCCGCCACGAGCGCGCTTCCTCTTGCGGATCAAGTGGCCGAGGATGACGAGTTCGACCTGGCCACTCCCGAGTGGGAGGCCTTTACCGCTCCCCACCGCCACGAGCTGCCCGACTTCACGACCGAACCCGAGAGGGTCCCCGCCAGCGCCTCCGGCTGGCTGGAACGAGTCGTTCTCGTGCAACGGCTGCGTGAAGTCTCCGCTCTGACCGGGTTCACCCGCATCGACGCCCCAGAGTGGATGCCCCAGGACGACGATCCAGCCATGCAGGCCGCATCCCTCACCAGAGAACCGCCGACCTGGGTGCCCTGCGCGGAACTGCGGGGTGAGGGCGTCTTTCTCGCCTTCCGGGAGGAGCTTCTGGCCGAGTGGGAGAAGCGACCGGAAGTCAGCGCCCGCGACAGGGTGCTCAGAGCAGCACACCGGACGTGGTGCCTGGCCCGGGGGATCGAGCCGCAGTGGCCCGGCATCCGATACGTACTCCTCCATACCTTCGCCCATGTCCTGATCCGCGGCTTCGCACTGGAGTGCGGATACGGCGCCTCCGGCATAGCAGAACGCATCTACGCGCGGTCCGGAAAACAGCCCATGGCCGGCATCCTCCTCTACACCGCGGCCCCGGACAGCGAAGGCACCCTCGGCGGACTGGTCTCTCTCGGCCGCAGGGCAAGGCTCGGCCCTGTGATCGACCAGGCACTTGAGGAGGCCCGGCTGTGCAGTTCCGACCCGATGTGCGCGGAGCACGACCCCCGCGTGCACGGCCGGTTGCACGGCGCGGCCTGCCATGCCTGTCTCTTCGCGGCTGAGACCTCCTGCGAACGGGGCAACCACTACCTGGACCGCGCCCTGCTGGTCGAGACCCTCGCCGGGGACCTCGGCGCGTTCCTGCCGTGACCGGCCGTCTGCCCGCCCTCCTCGCCGAGCTGGGCGGGAGGCTTCCGCCCGACCGGCTGTCTGACTGGCAGCGCCTCCTGCAAGCTGCCAAGGGCCCGACAGACCCGGTTCTTGACCAGTGGACCGCCGCCAGTCCGGCCGCCGGTCTCGCACAGCAATGGGGCGCGATACGACAGGCATGGCGGGAGGAGGCTCCCGGGCTACCCGGATCGGGCATCGCCCTTGCCCTCGCTGCCGTGACGGCGGCTGCAGGACCGGATGTGCAACCGGTCGAACTAGTGGTGAGCGGCCCGGCAAGCCCCGCAGTGCCCATCCGGCTCACCAGCGGAATCGCAGTAGAGGTCATACGGTCTGCCGAGGAATCGCTGCTCATCGCAAGCTTCGCCGCCTACGGGATCGCACAGATAGTAAGGGAACTCCGCGAGGCCCAGAGGCGGGGCGTTCGAATCGACTTGCTGCTGGAAGAGTCAACAGCGGCAGTCAAAGCCTTCGCCCCGCTCCTAGGCGACGTCCGAATATGGCACCGGTCAGACGGCCCAGGTGCCGGCGCTCTCCATGCCAAACTGATCGCCGCCGACCGTCACACCGCTCTGCTCGGCAGTGCCAACCTCACCGATCGGGCCCTCCACGAGAACATCGAAATCGGTGTGGTGCTGCGCGATCCGCCGACGGTGAGCCGCTTGGTCGATCACTTCCGCTGGCTTATCGGCAAAGACGGTTCGCTGCGCCCAGTTTGAACGTTGCTCTCTGCCCCCCGAACCGGCCCTGCAGGACCGCCGGAGCGCCGTCACAGGCGCTTCGCATGGCGACGACGCCGCCTCGCCACGACGAGACCCATGGTCAGAGCAGCCGCGGCAGCAGTGAGCCCGAGACCGAGGGCGGTCTCAGTGCTGCTGCCGCTTTCCATGGTGCCGCCCGTGCCGCCCCTCACCCCGAGCGTCGGGGACACGGTGGGCTGAACGGGTGCGGCGGTGGTGGCGGTGACGGTGGTGAACGGGGTCGCGGGCGTCGCTGTGGCCGTGGCGGCCGGTGTCGTGGGCGACGCCGGGGCCGTCGCCGTCGTTGTCGTGGTGACGGTGACCGCCGGCCGGGGTACGGCCGTCGCCGTGCCGACCTCACCCCTGCTGGGCAGCGCCTCGCACGCGATCCGGTCGTCGTCCCCCGGGTCCTCGTCGAGCCGGTGCGGGTCGCTGGGGTCCCGGTCGAACTCCGCCTGCGCCTCCTCCTGGAAGGTGAAGTCGCTGCAGTCGAGGTCGGGCTGCGCGTACGAAACGCCGGACAGCGGTACGGAGGCGGCGGCAGCCAGTACCAGGGCCGCGGCGGCGGTACGAAGGTTCATTTCTCGAACGTAAGCAGGGTGATCTTTCCCTGCCACTCGACCGCGACTGGTCCGGACGGGTCCGGACGGGTCCGCCGCCCGCCGAACCGGAGACCCCCGCCGGGCAACCTGGACCGCCCGGACACCGTCTAGACCATCGCGGCCCGGCCTCGGGGGGCGGGCCGCGCCTTCAGTAATCGACGGGATGTACGCGCGGTGCGGGACACGCCCGCTGCGGGGGAAGCGGACGGAGCGCGGCCTTGGTCAGCACGAACGAAGGCGGCCGCGTGCCCGCGCGCCCGGGAGAGAGCGGCCCCCGGTCCGGCCCCGGCAGACGCGCGCTGATCACCTCGGCCGCCGCCGCGGCCGCCGTTCTCGCCGTCAGCTCCTGCTCGGTGCCCGCCCCGCGCCGCACGGGCCCGGCGCCCGATCCGCTGCCCGGCAAGCCGATGTCCAGCCCACGCCGCGCACTGCTTCTTCAGATACTCGCCCATCCGGATGACGACCTGTACTTCATGAACCCGGACACCCAGCAGACGCTGGACTCCGGTGTCCCCCTGGTCTGCGTGTACGTCACCGCCGGCGAGGCCAACGGCGTCAACCGCATACCCGGCGCGGGACCGCAGCCCGCCGACCGTGCGGCGTACTCCTCCGCCCGCCATCAGGGACTGCGTCAGGCGTACGCCGTCCTCCTGGGCCTCCCCCGCTTCGTCGAGTGGCAAAAGACCGTCACCACCCTGCGCGGGGACCGGAAGGCCGAGCTGAACACGCTGGCGCACGGTGACCGCCGGGTCGAGCTGGTCTTCCTCAACCTGGCCATGCACACCACCCGGGGCCGCATGGGCCTGCCCAGCCTGTGGGAAGCGCGCGGCCTCTCGCTGCGCACCGTCGTGGCCGACGGATCACCGCTGCAGAAGGCCGGCTCGTACGACTACGACGGACTCATCGACGTACTCGCGGGGCTGATGGAGCGGTACCGCCCCACCGTCGTGCAGACCCTCGACCCGGACCCCGACATCCAGCACAGCGACGAGGCCACCCGGCGCCGCGACAGCGAGCAGCCGGGGTACTCCGACCACGCCGACCACACGGCGGTCTCCTCCTTCGCGTGGGCCGCGATGATCCGGCGGGTCGCCGAGGCGACCGAGGGCGGCGGGGAGGTGCCGGGGTTCGTCGCCACGTCGTACCGGGGCTACTACAACCGGCACTGGCCGAAGAACCTGCCGGAGCCCGTCCTCAGGAAGAAGGCGTCGCACCTCGTCCCGTACGGCGGTTCGCCCGACTGGGAGTGCGGGAACGCGGCGGGGTGCGGCGACTACAACGTCGGCGGCGACCGCCCGCTCACCAACCGCAAGGGCTGGGTGCGCTCCACGCACTACCGCTACCCCGGCGCCCGCCCGGTCGTCGCCACCGGCCCCGGTGGACGGCTGACGGCGTACGGCGTGCTCGGTCTCCGGGTGGCGCGCTGGCGCGAAACGGCGCCCGGCAGCGGGGCGTGGGGCGTGCCGGACGACCTCGGCGGCGGCCCGCTGGCGCCGGCGCTCGGTGCGGCGGCGCTGCCGGACGGCCGACAGCTGCTCTTCGGGCTGCGGTTCGCCGCGCTCGCGGGTCACGGCGCGGCGAACACGCGCGAGATCGTACTGCTGGAGGAACGCGGCACCGGCGGGGAGTTCGGCGCCTGGACCGGCCTCGGCAACCCGGAGAAGCGCCACGACCGGGGCCGCCGCATCGGCTCCCCCGTCGCGGTGGCGGCACCCGACGGCCGGGTCCATCTCTTCGTACGGAACGCGGACAAGGGCATCAGCACACGCGTCCGCGACGCGGCCGGCCGCTGGGGTGCCTGGCGCGACCTCGGTGGCGGCGAGATCCAGGACGGTCTGGCCACGGCGGTGGACGGGCGCGGCCGGGTCCATGTCTTCGCCGCCGGCCGCGAGACCGTCCACCACTGGACGCAGGACGCGCCGGGCGGGCCGGTGGGCCCGCGCCCGGGCACGGGCCTCCCCACCCCTGGCAGCTCCCCCACCGCCCTCACGTCCCCCGACGGCGGCATAGACCTGGTCTACCGGCGCCCGGCCACGGCCGGCCTGACGACGGCGCGGGTGAGCGGCGCCCGTCCGGCGACGGTGCGGTTCAACGGTTACGGCGCGGTGGGCGCGGCGTCGGCGCCGACGGGCCCGGTCCTGCTCGGCCGGGACCGCAAGGGCCGGGTCCAGCTCCTCGCGGACGGCCGCCTGGTACGCCGTAGAGGCGCCCCGGCGTCCCTGGAGGGCCCCACGCTCCACGTCACCCCGAAGGGCCCGGCTGTGGTGGGCCTGGGCCCGGACGCCACCCCTTGGCTCTGGCGTCCCTGAACCGTCCCCGGCCGGGCGGCAAAAGGAACGCGGGAACAGCGAAGGGCCCCCGCACCGTCGCGAACGACGGAGCGGGGGCCCTTCTTGGTGCTCGTTCAGGAGCAACCAGGTCAAGCCACCAAATTACTTGGTGATCTTGGTGACCTGGCCGGCGCCGACGGTCCGGCCACCCTCACGGATGGCGAACTTGAGGCCCTCCTCCATGGCGACCGGCTGAATCAGCGAGACCGTCATGATGGTGTTGTCGCCCGGCATGACCATCTCGGTGCCCTCGGGGAGGGTAACGACGCCGGTCACGTCCGTGGTACGGAAGTAGAACTGCGGGCGGTAGTTGTTGAAGAAGGGGGTGTGACGACCACCCTCGTCCTTCGACAGGATGTAGGCCTGGGCCTCGAACTCGGTGTGCGGCGTGACCGAACCGGGCTTGATGATGACCTGGCCGCGCTCGACGTCCTCGCGCTTGATGCCACGGAGGAGCAGACCGACGTTCTCACCGGCCTGGCCCTCGTCGAGCAGCTTGCGGAACATCTCGATGCCGGTGACCGTGGTGGTGGTCTTCTCTTCCTTGATACCGACGATGTCGACGGTCTCGTTGACCTTGAGAACACCACGCTCGATACGACCGGTGACGACCGTGCCACGACCGGTGATCGTGAAGACGTCCTCGATCGGCATCAGGAACGGCTTGTCGACGTCGCGCTCGGGCTGCGGGATCGACTCGTCGACGGCCTTCATCAGGTCGAGGACGGTCTGGCCCCACTCCTTGTCGCCCTCGAGCGCCTTGAGCGCCGAGACCTTGACGACCGGGAGGTCGTCGCCCGGGAACTCGTACTCGGAGAGGAGCTCACGGACCTCGAGCTCGACGAGCTCCAGGATCTCCTCGTCGTCCACCATGTCGGCCTTGTTCAGGGCGACAACGATGTACGGCACGCCTACCTGGCGGGCCAGGAGCACGTGCTCCTTGGTCTGCGGCATCGGGCCGTCGGTGGCGGCGACCACGAGGATGGCGCCGTCCATCTGCGCCGCACCCGTGATCATGTTCTTGATGTAGTCCGCGTGACCGGGGCAGTCGACGTGCGCGTAGTGACGCGACTCCGTCTGGTACTCGACGTGCGCGATCGAGATCGTGATACCGCGCTGGCGCTCCTCAGGAGCCTTGTCGATCTGGTCGAAGGCCGAGGCCTCGTTCAGGTCGGGGTACGCGTCATGCAGCACCTTGGTAATCGCCGCGGTCAGCGTCGTCTTACCGTGGTCAATGTGACCGATGGTGCCGATGTTGACGTGCGGCTTAGTCCGCTCGAACTTCGCCTTCGCCACTGGGTCCTCCTGGAGTGGTTCTGTACGCCTTGCTTCATCGGCGCCAGGTGATCTTTGCTGGGATGCCGACCGCCGGGGGTTCCCATACGGATCGCGGGGGAATACCCCCCGGCGGTCGGGTCAAGCCTAAAGCGTCAACTCGGGGGAGTTACTCGCCCTTGGCCTTCGCGATGATCTCCTCGGCGACGTTCCGCGGAACCTCGGCGTAGGAGTCGAACTGCATCGAGTAGCTTGCGCGACCCGAGGTCTTGCTGCGGAGGTCTCCGACGTAGCCGAACATCTCCGAGAGGGGCACGAGGCCCTTCACGACGCGAGCGCCGCTGCGCTCCTCCATGGCCTGGATCTGGCCACGGCGGGAGTTGAGGTCGCCGATGACATCGCCCATGTAGTCCTCGGGCGTGGTGACCTCGACGGCCATCATCGGCTCGAGGAGAACGGGAGAGGCCTTGCGGGCACCCTCCTTGAACGCCTGCGAACCGGCGATCTTGAAGGCGAGCTCCGAGGAGTCGACCTCGTGGTAACCACCGTCGAGAAGGGTGACGCGGACGCCGACCATCTCGTAGCCGGCCAGGATGCCGAACTGCATGGCTTCCTGCGCGCCCGCGTCCACCGAGGGGATGTACTCCCTGGGGATGCGGCCACCGGTGACCTTGTTGACGAACTCGTACGAGGCGTCGCCACCCTCGATGGGCTCAAGGGCGATCTGCACCTTCGCGAACTGGCCGGTACCACCAGTCTGCTTCTTGTGCGTGTAGTCGATGCGCTCGACGGCCTTGCGGATCGTCTCGCGGTAAGCGACCTGGGGCTTGCCGACGTTCGCCTCGACGCGGAACTCGCGCTTCATGCGGTCGACAAGAACCTCGAGGTGAAGCTCGCCCATACCGCCGATGACGGTCTGGCCGGTCTCCTCGTTGGTGTGCACCTGGAAGGAGGGGTCCTCCTCCGAGAGACGCTGGATGGCAACACCCAGCTTCTCCTGGTCACCCTTGGACTTGGGCTCGATCGCGACCTCGATGACCGGCGCCGGGAAGTCCATGGACTCCAGGATCACCGGGTTCTTCTCGTCGCAGAGCGTCTCACCGGTGGTGGTCTGCTTCAGGCCCATGACGGCGATGATGTCACCGGCGCCCACCGACGCGATCTCCTCACGCTTGTTCGCGTGCATGCGGTAGATCTTGCCGATGCGCTCCTTCTTGCCCTTGACCGAGTTCAGCACGGAGCTGCCGGCCTCGAGGCGGCCCGAGTAAACCCGGACGAAGGTGAGCTTGCCGAGGTGCGGGTCGCTCATGATCTTGAATGCAAGACCGGAGAACGGCTCGTCGTCGGCGGGCTTGCGCTGGACGACCTTCTCCGGGTCCTTGACGTCGTGGCCCTCGATGGCCTCGACGTCCAGGGGGGAAGGCAGGTAACGCACGACCGCGTCGAGCAGGGGCTGGACGCCCTTGTTCTTGAACGCGGTGCCACAGAACACCGGGGTGACGGTGACGGAGTCGGCGCTGCCCTTGGAGGCGAGGGTGATACGACGGATGGCGGCGTACAGCTGCTCCACCGAAGGCTCCTGGCCCTCGAGGTACAGCTCCATCATCTGGTCGTCGTGCTCAGCCACGGCCTCGAGGAGCTTGCCGCGCCACTCGTCGGCGGCGTCGACGTGCGTGTCCGGGATGTCGACGATGTCGTACATCTCACCCTTGGCGGCCTCGGCGGACCAGACAAAGGCCTTCATCGTCACGAGGTCGACGACGCCCTTGAAGTCTGCTTCAGCACCGATGGGGAGCTGCATGACCAGCGGAACCGCACCGAGGCGGTCGACGATCATGTCGACGCAGCGGTGGAACTCGGCGCCGGTGCGGTCGAGCTTGTTGACGAAGCAGATACGCGGCACGCCGTAGCGGTCCGCCTGACGCCAGACAGTCTCGGACTGCGGCTCGACGCCCGCCACACCGTCGAACACGGTGACGGCACCGTCGAGGACGCGCAGCGAACGCTCCACCTCGACGGTGAAGTCGACGTGACCCGGGGTGTCAATGATGTTGATCGTGTGATCAACCTCATTGAGCGGCCAGTGGCAGGTCGTCGCGGCAGACGTGATCGTGATGCCGCGCTCCTGCTCCTGCTCCATCCAGTCCATGGTGGCTGCGCCATCGTGGACTTCACCGATCTTGTAAGACACACCGGTGTAGAAGAGGATCCGCTCGGTGGTGGTCGTCTTGCCCGCGTCGATGTGGGCCATGATCCCGATGTTGCGGACCTTGGCCAGGTCAAGCGAAGTGGTGGCCATAAGGCTCAATCTTCTCTCGGTCTCGATGTGGGTAGCGACTACCAGCGGTAGTGCGCGAAGGCCTTGTTGGACTCGGCCATCTTGTGGGTGTCCTCACGCTTCTTGACGGCAGCGCCAAGACCGTTCGAGGCGTCGAGCAGCTCGTTCATGAGGCGCTCGGTCATGGTCTTCTCACGGCGGGCGCGGGAGTAACCCACGACCCAGCGCAGCGCGAGGGTGGCGGCACGACCGGGCTTGACCTCGATCGGCACCTGGTACGTCGCGCCACCGACACGGCGGGACTTGACCTCGAGCGAGGGCTTGACGTTCTCAAGCGCGCGCTTCAGCGTGATGACCGGGTCGTTGCCGGTCTTCTCGCGGAGGCCTTCCATGGCGCCGTAAACGATGCGCTCGGCGGTGGAACGCTTGCCGTCAAGCAGAATCTTGTTGATCAGCGACGTGACAAGAGGAGAGCTGTAGACCGGGTCAATGATGACCGGGCGCTTCGGGGCGGGGCCCTTACGAGGCATTCTTACTTCTCCTTCTTGGCGCCGTAGCGGCTGCGGGCCTGCTTGCGGTTCTTGACACCCTGGGTGTCGAGCGAGCCGCGGATGATCTTGTAGCGAACACCCGGCAGGTCCTTCACACGGCCACCACGCACGAGCACGATCGAGTGCTCCTGCAGGTTGTGTCCCTCACCCGGGATGTAAGCAGTGACTTCGATCCCGCTGGTCAGACGCACACGCGCGACCTTACGCAGGGCCGAGTTCGGCTTCTTCGGGGTGGTCGTGAACACACGCGTGCAGACGCCCCGGCGCTGAGGGGAACCCTCAAGTGCGGGCGTCTTGTTCTTCTCGACCTTGTCCTGCCGGCCCTTGCGGACCAGCTGCTGGATCGTAGGCACTACTTCTCCGGTTTCTGTGTGCCGATCACTGTGAAACTAACCTGGAACACCTCCGACCCACGCGGTCGGGTGTGTCGAACACTGCAGGCCCCCGCCGAAGCGAAGAAGACGCAGATTGCGGTGTGTTTTCCCCCTGGCTCCACGAGCGGACATAGGCACGCGCGCGGCAGCCGGGGCACACCCCAGGCACAAGGTCTGACTGTACCTACCTCATCGACTCCGGTCAAAACAAATGCCGTGCACCCCAACACGCCGGACTTCCTGAACCTGCCGGGGGACGATCCCGCCGATTGAGGGCCCACAGCGCCCCTGGAGGCACCGCCCGCGACGCCGCAGGGCGGCCACCCCGTGAAGGGTGGCCGCCCTGTGGACGTACAGACACACGCTCTTACTGGTTGTACGGACCGTAGTCGTAGTCCTCCAGCGGAACGGCCTGGCCGGAGCCGGTGCCGAACGGCGAGTAGTCGATGTCGTCGTAGCCGACGGCCGAGTACATCGCGGCCTTGGCCTCCTCGGTGGGCTCGACCCGGATGTTGCGGTAGCGGGACAGACCCGTACCGGCCGGGATGAGCTTACCGATGATGACGTTCTCCTTGAGGCCGATCAGGGAGTCGGACTTGGCGTTGATCGCCGCGTCCGTCAGAACCCTGGTCGTCTCCTGGAAGGACGCCGCCGACAGCCACGACTCGGTCGCCAGCGAGGCCTTGGTGATACCCATCAGCTGCGGACGGCCGGAGGCCGGGTGGCCGCCTTCCGTGACCACACGACGGTTCTCGCCCTCGAAGCGGCCGCGCTCGACGAGCTCGCCCGGAAGCAGCTCGGCGTCGCCCGACTCGATGATCGTCACGCGGCGGAGCATCTGCCGGATGATGATCTCGATGTGCTTGTCGTGGATCGACACACCCTGGCTGTTGTAGACCTTCTGGACTTCGCCGACCAGGTGGACCTGGACCGCGCGCTGACCGAGGATCCGCAGCACGTCGTGCGGGTTGGTGGCACCCACGGTGAGCTTCTGGCCCACCTCGACGTGGTCGCCCTCGCCCACGAGCAGACGGGCACGCTTCGAGATCGGGAACGCCGTCTCGTCGCTGCCGTCGTCCGGGGTGACGACGATCTTCTTGGTCTTCTCGGTCTCCTCGATACGGATGCGGCCTGCCGCCTCCGAGATCGGGGCGACACCCTTGGGCGTACGAGCCTCGAAGAGCTCGACGACACGGGGCAGACCCTGGGTGATGTCGTCACCGGCCACACCACCGGTGTGGAAGGTACGCATCGTCAGCTGCGTGCCGGGCTCACCGATGGACTGGGCGGCGATGATGCCGACCGCCTCACCGATGTCGACCAGCTTGCCGGTGGCCAGCGAGCGGCCGTAGCAGAAGGCACAGGTGCCGACCGCGGACTCGCAGGTCAGGACCGAGCGGGTCTTGACCTCCTCGACGCCGTGCATGACCAGCTGGTCGATGAGCACGTCACCGAGGTCGACGTTGGCCGGCGCGATGACCTTGCCGTCGATGACGACGTCCTCGGCGAGCATGCGTGCGTACACGCTCGTCTCGACGTCGTCGGTCTTGCGGAGGATGCCGTCGGCGCCCTTCTCCGCGATCTTCAGCTTGAGGCCGCGGTCGGTGCCACAGTCCTCCTCGCGGATGATCACGTCCTGCGAGACGTCCACCAGACGACGGGTCAGGTAACCCGAGTCGGCGGTACGCAGGGCGGTGTCGGCGAGACCCTTACGGGCACCGTGGGTGGAGATGAAGTACTCCAGCACGGACAGACCCTCACGGAACGACGCCTTAATCGGGCGAGGAATCGTCTCGTTCTTGGCGTTCGACACCAGACCACGCATACCGGCGATCTGACGCATCTGCATCATGTTTCCTCGGGCACCCGAGTCAACCATCATGAAGATGGGGTTCGTCTTGGGGAAGTTCGCGTTCATCGCCTCGGCAACCTCATTGGTCGCCTTGGTCCAGATCGCGATGAGCTCCTGAGTGCGCTCTTCCTTGGTGATGAGACCGCGCTCGTACTGCTTCTGGACCTTCTCGTCCTGCGCCTCGTAGCCCTTGACGATGGCCTTCTTGGCCTCGGGCACGACGACGTCGGAGATGGCCACGGTGACGCCCGAACGGGTCGCCCAGTGGAAGCCGGCCGCCTTCAGGTTGTCGAGCGTCGCCGCCACGATGACCTTGGGGTAGCGCTCCGCCAGGTCGTTGACGATCTCGGAGAGCTGCTTCTTGCCCACCGAGTAGTCGACGAACGGGTAGTCCTCGGGCAGCAGCTCGTTGAAGAGCGCGCGGCCCAGCGTCGTACGCAGCCGGAAGCTGTCACCCTGCTGGAACTCCTGCTCGCCCTCTTCGGCGACCGGCGGCACCCAGCCACGCGGCGGGATGGTGCCCACCGGGAAGCGGATGTCGACCTTGGCCTGGAGCGAGAGCTCACGGTTGTCGAACGCCATGGTCGCCTCGGCGGTCGAGCCGAAGCTACGGCCCTCACCGATGACCTTGCGCTCTTCCTCATCAGTGGTGAGGAAGAAGAGACCAAGCACCATGTCCTGGGTCGGCATGGTGACAGGACGACCGTCGGCCGGCTTCAGGATGTTGTTCGAGGACAGCATCAGGATGCGCGCCTCGGCCTGCGCCTCCGCGGAGAGCGGCAGGTGCACGGCCATCTGGTCACCGTCGAAGTCCGCGTTGAACGCGGTGCAGACGAGCGGGTGGATCTGGATGGCCTTGCCCTCGACCAGCTGCGGCTCGAAGGCCTGGATGCCGAGGCGGTGCAGCGTCGGCGCACGGTTCAGCAGAACCGGGTGCTCGGCGATGACCTCTTCCAGCACGTCGTACACGACCGTGCGGCCGCGCTCGACCATGCGCTTCGCCGACTTGATGTTCTGCGCGTGGTTGAGGTCAACCAGGCGCTTCATCACGAACGGCTTGAAGAGCTCCAGCGCCATGGCCTTCGGCAGACCGCACTGGTGCAGCTTCAGCTGCGGGCCGACGACGATCACGGAACGCGCGGAGTAGTCCACACGCTTACCGAGAAGGTTCTGACGGAATCGACCCTGCTTGCCCTTGAGCATGTCGGACAGCGACTTCAGCGGACGGTTGCCGGGGCCCGTGACCGGGCGACCACGACGGCCGTTGTCGAAGAGCGCGTCGACGGCCTCCTGAAGCATGCGCTTCTCGTTGTTCACGATGATCTCGGGAGCACCGAGGTCAAGGAGACGCTTGAGGCGGTTGTTGCGGTTGATCACGCGGCGGTACAGGTCGTTCAGGTCGGAGGTCGCGAAGCGGCCACCGTCCAGCTGCACCATCGGACGCAGGTCCGGCGGGATGACCGGCACGCAGTCGAGAACCATGCCCTTGGGGCTGTTGGAGGTCTGCAGGAAGGCAGACACGACCTTCAGCCGCTTCAGCGCACGGGTCTTCTTCTGGCCCTTGCCGGTACGGATGATCTCGCGGAGGCGCTCGGCCTCCTCCTCCAGATCGAACGACTCCAGACGCTTCTGCAGAGCAGCCGCGCCCATCGAGCCGTCGAAGTACGTACCGAAGCGGTCGCGCAGCTCGCGGTAGAGCAGCTCGTCGCCCTCGAGGTCCTGGACCTTGAGGTTCTTGAAGCGGCTCCACACCTCGTCGAGACGGTCGATCTCGCGCTGCGCACGGTCGCGCAGCTGCTTCATCTCACGCTCGGCACCTTCGCGCACCTTGCGGCGTACGTCGGCCTTGGCGCCCTCGGCCTCAAGCTCGGCCAGGTCGGTCTCGAGCTTCTTGGCGCGGGCTTCGAGGTCGGCGTCGCGGCGGTTCTCGATCTGCTGACGCTCTACGGAGACGTGCGCCTCCAGCGACGGCAGGTCGCGCGTGCGGCGCTCCTCGTCCACGAACGTGATCATGTACGCGGCGAAGTAGATGACCTTTTCGAGGTCCTTCGGCGCGAGGTCCAGCAGGTAGCCAAGGCGCGACGGGACGCCCTTGAAGTACCAGATGTGAGTGACGGGTGCGGCCAGCTCAATGTGGCCCATCCGCTCACGACGCACCTTCGCGCGAGTGACCTCGACGCCGCAGCGCTCGCAGATGATGCCCTTGAAGCGGACACGCTTGTACTTACCGCAGTAGCACTCCCAGTCCCGGGTCGGGCCGAAGATCTTCTCGCAGAAGAGTCCGTCCTTCTCGGGCTTGAGCGTGCGGTAGTTGATGGTCTCCGGCTTCTTCACTTCGCCGTGCGACCAGGTCCGGATGTCGTCCGCGGTGGCGAGGCCGATCCGCAGCTCGTCGAAGAAGTTGACGTCGAGCACTTGTCGTCAATCCCTCTTTCGGGGTCGAGAGTCAATCATGGTCTGAACGGGTCCGGGGAGAGCCGGCCGCTGCGGTGAAGCAGCGGCCGGCCAACCCGTCAGACCTCTTCGACGCTGCTCGGCTCGCGCCGGGACAGGTCGATACCGAGCTCTTCCGCAGCGCGGAAGACGTCCTCGTCGGTGTCGCGCATCTCGATGGACATGCCGTCCGAGGACAGCACCTCCACGTTGAGGCACAGGGACTGCATCTCCTTGATGAGCACCTTGAAGGACTCGGGGATGCCGGGCTCAGGAATGTTCTCGCCCTTGACGATGGCCTCGTAGACCTTCACGCGGCCGGTGACGTCGTCGGACTTGATGGTCAGCAGTTCCTGGAGGGCGTAAGCGGCGCCATAAGCCTCGAGCGCCCACACCTCCATCTCACCGAAGCGCTGGCCACCGAACTGGGCCTTACCACCCAGCGGCTGCTGGGTGATCATGGAGTACGGACCGGTCGAACGAGCGTGCAGCTTGTCGTCGACCAGGTGGTGGAGCTTGAGGATGTACATGTACCCGACCGAGATCGGGTCCGGGAACGGCTCACCCGAGCGACCGTCGAACAGGTTGGCCTTGCCGGACGGCTGGACCATCCGGTTGCCGTCGCGGTTCGGGATCGTGGACTCGAAGAGACCGGAGATCTCGTCCTCGCGCGCACCGTCGAAGACCGGGGTGGCGACGTTGGTGCCAGGGGCGACCTCGTCGGCGCCGATGACCTTGAGGCGCTCCATCCACTCCTCGCTGCCCTCGACCTTCCAGCCCTGACTGGCGAGCCAGCCGAGGTGGATTTCGAGGACCTGTCCCGGGTTCATTCGGGACGGGACGCCCAGCGGGTTGAGGATGATGTCGACCGGGGTGCCGTCCTCCATGAACGGCATGTCCTCGATCGGCAGGATCTTCGAGATGACGCCCTTGTTGCCGTGACGGCCGGCGAGCTTGTCACCATCGGTGATCTTGCGTTTCTGCGCGACGTACACGCGAACCAGCTGGTTCACGCCCGGCGGCAGCTCGTCGCCCTCTTCGCGGTCGAAGACGCGGACACCGATGATCTTGCCGACCTCACCGTGCGGCACCTTCAGCGAGGTGTCGCGCACCTCGCGCGCCTTCTCGCCGAAGATCGCACGGAGCAGGCGCTCCTCCGGCGTCAGCTCGGTCTCACCCTTGGGCGTGACCTTGCCGACGAGGATGTCACCGGCGACGACCTCGGCACCGATACGGATGATCCCGCGCTCGTCGAGGTCCGCGAGGACCTCTTCGGAGACGTTCGGGATGTCCCGGGTGATCTCCTCCGGGCCGAGCTTGGTGTCACGGGCGTCGACCTCGTGCTCCTCGATGTGGATTGAGGAGAGGACGTCGTCCTGCACCAGACGCTGGCTGAGGATGATCGCGTCTTCGTAGTTGTGGCCCTCCCACGGCATGAACGCCACGAGCAGGTTCTTGCCGAGCGCCATCTCACCCTGCTGGGTGGCGGGCCCGTCGGCGAGGACCTGGCCCTCGACGACCCGGGCGCCCTCGTCCACGACAACCTTCTGGTTGACCGAGGTGCCCTGGTTCGAGCGGGAGAACTTCGCGATCCGGTACGTCGTGTACGTGCCGTCGTCGTTGGCGACGGTGACGTAGTCCGCGGAAACCTCCTGGACCACACCGTCCTTCTCCGCCTTGATGACGTCACCGGCGTCGACCGCACAGCGGTACTCCATGCCGGTGCCGACGAGCGGCGCCTCGGACGTGATCAGCGGCACGGCCTGACGCATCATGTTCGCGCCCATGAGCGCGCGGTTCGCGTCGTCGTGCTCGAGGAACGGGATCATCGCGGTGGCGACCGACACCATCTGGCGCGGCGAGACGTCCATGTAGTCGACGTCGTCGCCCGGGATGTAGTCGATCTCGCCGCCACGACGGCGGACCAGAACGCGCGACTCGGTGAAGCGCATGTCCTCACCCAGCGTCGCGTTGGCCTGCGCGATAACGAAACGGTCCTCTTCGTCAGCCGTCAGGTAGTCGACGTCGTCGGTGACGACACCGTTGACGACCTTGCGGTACGGCGTCTCGACGAAACCGAACGCGTTGACACGGCCGTACGAGGCGAGCGAACCGATCAGACCGATGTTCGGGCCTTCGGGAGTCTCAATCGGGCACATACGGCCGTAGTGAGACGGGTGCACGTCACGGACCTCGAAGCCGGCCCGCTCACGGGAGAGACCACCCGGGCCAAGCGCCGACAGACGGCGCTTGTGGGTGAGACCCGACAGCGGGTTGTTCTGGTCCATGAACTGCGACAGCTGGCTGGTGCCGAAGAACTCCTTGATGGAGGCGACGACCGGCCGGATGTTGATCAGGGTCTGCGGCGTGATCGCCTCGACGTCCTGAGTCGTCATCCGCTCACGTACGACGCGCTCCATGCGAGCCAGACCCGTGCGGACCTGGTTCTGGATGAGCTCGCCGACGTTGCGCAGACGACGGTTGCCGAAGTGGTCGATGTCGTCGGTCTCGACGACGATGCTCCGGCCCGACTCGCCGACCGTCTCGACCTCGCCGGCGTGCAGCCGGACCAGGTACTTGATGGTGGCGATGATGTCCTTGCTCGTAAGGACACCGGCGTTCAGCGGCTCATCGGCGCCGAGCTTCTTGTTCACCTTGTAGCGGCCGACCTTCGCGAGGTCGTAACGCTTCGGGTTGAAGTAGAGGTTCTCGAGCAGCGTCTGAGCGGCCTCACGCGTGGGCGGCTCGCCCGGGCGGAGCTTGCGGTAGATGTCGAGCAGCGCGTCGTCCTGGCCCTGGGTGTGGTCCTTCTCCAGGGTGGCGCGCATGGACTCGTACTCGCCGAACTCTTCGAGGATCTGCTCGGTGGTCCAACCGAGAGCCTTGAGGAGGACGGTCACGGACTGCTTGCGCTTGCGGTCGATGCGGACACCGACCATGTCGCGCTTGTCGATCTCCATCTCCAGCCAGGCACCCCGGGACGGGATGATCTTGGCCGAGAAGATGTCCTTGTCGGACGTCTTGTCGATGGAGGAGTCGAAGTAGACACCCGGCGAGCGGACCAGCTGCGACACGACGACACGCTCGGTGCCGTTGATGACGAAGGTGCCCTTGTTGGTCATGAGCGGGAAATCGCCCATGAAGACCGTCTGGGACTTGATCTCGCCGGTCTCGTTGTTGGTGAACTCTGCGGTGACGAAAAGGGGAGCCGCGAACGTGAAGTCGCGCTCCTTGCACTCGTCGATCGAGTTCTTCGGCGGCTCGAACCGGTGGTCGCGGAACGTCAGCGACATCGACCCGGAGAAGTCCTCGATCGGCGAGATCTCCTCGAAGATCTCTTCCAGTCCAGACTTGGTGGGGACGTCCTGTCCGCTCTCGAGAGCGGCCTCGACGCGACCCTTCCAAGCGGCGTTGCCGAGCAGCCAGTCAAAGCTCTCGGTCTGCAGCGCGAGGAGGTTAGGAACCTCGAGGGGCTCCTTGATCTTTGCAAAGGAGATGCGCAGCGGGGCGGTGCTGGCGCCGTTGTTCGTATTGGAGGTCGAGGCGTTGCGCGAGGCGGCCAAGAGGGGGTCCTTCCGAGGGCTCGGACTCACTACGCGCGTACCGGTCCCAAGCTGGCACAGCGGCAGAATTCCCTGATCAGGGAAGTCGGCTGTCGATGCTCGAGCGAGGGTATGCCTCTGGTGACGGGCAGGAGGCAGCTAACAGGCAGCGCAAAGGGTCAGTGTAGCCACTTGGCTCACTGATGTCCAGAGCGGGTTGTTTGACACCCTCGCTGTACTCAACTCCTGCGGAAAGCCATGCGCTCTATGCGCATATCAGTACTGCCCTCTACGCCGCCGATCCATGCCTCGGATCCGGATCGGTATGACGACGAGTCCTGAGAATTGCGCGCCTCATGCGGTTCGTCAAGGCCCCCCGCTCTCGACAGAGATCGTCACTGGCCACAGCGCCGTACGGCGCAAGGACACCCGCGGGGCGTACGGCGAAGATCACGATACTCGCCACGACGCCAAGAGCAAGGACGGCGTCGCGGGAACGACTAAGGGCGACCACCCGAATGGGTGATCGCCCTTAGAACGTGAGCAGCTGAGTCAGAGACTCAACGAGGTCACTTGACCTCGACAGCCGCGCCGGCGGCCTTGAGGGACTCGGCAGCCTTGTCAGCGGCCTCCTTGGCGACCTTCTCGAGGACCGGCTTCGGAGCGCCGTCGACGAGGTCCTTGGCCTCCTTCAGACCCAGCGAGGTCAGCTCACGCACGACCTTGATGACCTGGATCTTCTTGTCGCCGGCACCCGTGAGGATGACGTCGAACTCGTCCTGCTCCTCAGCGGCCTCGGCGGGGGCGCCGGGGGCACCCGGGGCGACGGCGGCAACCGCGGCAGCGGCGGTGACGTCGAACTTCTCCTCGAAGGCCTTCACGAACTCGGAGAGCTCGATGAGGGTCATCTCTTCGAACTGCGCGAGCAGGTCGTCCTGGGACAGCTTCGCCATGATGGCGTCCTTCCACTAATTCGGCTGGTGCCGATGTACATGTGAGGCGGGCGTACTTCCGGCCCGCTGCGACCTGGCGCCTAGGCGGCGACGGTCAGAAAGCGAGCCGAATTACTCGGCACCGCCCTGCTCGGCCTGCTTGGCACGAAGCGCCTCCGCGGTGCGGACGAACTTCGAGGGAAGCGCCTTGAACAGCGACGCAGTCTGGGACTGCTTGCCCTTCATGGCGCCCGCCAGCTTGGCGAGCAGAACCTCGCGGGACTCGAGGTCCGCAAGCTTCTTGATCTCATCGGCGGACAGCGCCTTGCCATCAAGGACACCGCCCTTGATGATCAGGTTCGGGTTCTCCTTGGCGAAGTCACGAAGACCCTTCGCCGACTCCACCGGGTCACCGGTGATGAAGGCAACCGCCGTCGGGCCTGCGAACAGGTCGTCCAGCGTGTTGATCCCGGCCTCGTTGGCCGCGATCTTGGTCAGCGTGTTCTTCACCACGGCGTACTGGGCGTTCTCACCGAGCGAACGACGCAGCGTCTTGAGCTGCGTCACGGTGAGACCCCGGTACTCGGTCAGCACGGCGGCGTTCGAGCTGCGGAACTGGTCCGCGAGCTCGGCTACCGCGGCAGCCTTGTCGGGCCTTGCCATAGAGCGTCGGCCTCCTTCCGGGTGATGAGGACCGCTCAGAAGGGGCTGGGCAAAACGAAACGCCCCGGCGCAGGCGCACGGGGCTGGGCTCGACCGGAACGAGTCTGGGAGCTTTCCACGAACACCTGCGCAGGTCGTCCGCACCTAGCGGATCCTTCGGCCACTGCACCTTCTTGCGAAGACACAGCAACGACCAGCGGTCTTTGGCTTCCGGGGAAGACTACGCGAACGGGTCACCCACAAGCAAATCGGGCCCCGCGCCTCCCTGAGGGGAGATGCGGGGCCCGATTCGAGCCACTCGGCGAGCCGTCAGGCCCGACCCGGTCAGACAGCGGCCGGGTCCTCCTCGACGAGGAGGTTACGGGTGCGGTTCTGGTCCAGCGGGATGCTGGGGCCCATCGTCGTGGTCAGGGCGGCCTTCTTGATGTAGCGGCCCTTCGCGGCGGACGGCTTGAGACGGAGGATCTCCTCCAGCGCCGCGGCGTAGTTCTCGACCAGCTTCGTCTCGTCGAAGGAAACCTTGCCGATGATGAAGTGCAGGTTCGAGTGCTTGTCGACGCGGAACTCGATCTTGCCGCCCTTGATGTCCGTGACAGCCTTCGCCACGTCCGGGGTGACCGTTCCGGTCTTCGGGTTCGGCATCAGACCACGCGGACCGAGCACGCGGCCGAGGCGGCCGACCTTGCCCATGAGGTCCGGGGTGGCGACGACGGCGTCGAAGTCCAGACGGCCCTTCGCGACCTCGTCGATGAGTTCGTCGGAGCCGACGATGTCGGCGCCTGCGGCCTCCGCGGCCGCAGCACGGTCACCGGTCGCGAAGACCAGGACCCGGGCGGTCTTGCCGGTGCCGTGCGGCAGGTTCACGGTGCCGCGGACCATCTGGTCGGCCTTGCGCGGGTCTACACCCAGACGCATGGCGACCTCGACGGTGCCGTCGAACTTCGTGGTGGAGGTGTCCTTGGCGATACGGACGGCCTCGAGCGGGGCGTACAGACGCTCCCGGTCGATCTTCGCGTCCGCGTTGCGGAAGTTCTTGCTGCGCTTCACTTCTGCTCCTGAGCAGTTACACCATGCGGCTTGAGCCGCGTGGGAGGTGGAGTCGTGGTGCGGACCAGCGCTTGGCCCTACCACTGAGGTACTACGGGGACTTTCAGCCCTCGACGGTGATGCCCATGGAACGGGCGGTACCGGCGATGATCTTGTCCGCGGCCTCGAGGTCGTTGGCGTTCAGGTCGGGGAGCTTGACCGTCGAGATCTCACGCACCTGAGCCGCGGTGAGCTTCGCGACCTTGGTCTTGTGGGGCTCGCCCGATCCCTTGTCCACACCAGCGGCCTTGAGGATCAGCTTCGCGGCCGGCGGGGTCTTCGTCACGAAGGTGAAGGAGCGGTCCTCGTAGACCGTGATCTCCACCGGCACGACCATGCCACGCTGCGACTCGGTCGCGGCGTTGTAGGCCTTGCAGAACTCCATGATGTTGACGCCGTGCTGGCCGAGCGCGGGGCCGACCGGCGGAGCCGGGTTGGCCGCGCCGGCGTTGATCTGGAGCTTGATGAGCCCCGTGACCTTCTTCTTCTTGGGAGGCATTGCTCTCTCCGGGTCCTAGTGAGAGTTTCCTGCCATCCGATCACCGGACGGAGGCATACCGCACAACGATAACGGGTATCGTGCTGCGGCTAAAAACCGAGCAGGTCAGACCGGCTGCGAGAGCCGATCTGACCTGGTCGGAAGCGTGATTCCAGAGAAGATCAGTTCTTCTGGATCTGGTCGAAGCTCAGCTCGACCGGGGTCTCGCGACCGAAGATCTCGACGAGGCCCTTGACCTTCTTCGAGTCGGCGTTGATCTCGTTGATCGTCGCCTGGAGGGTCGCGAAGGGGCCGTCGGTGACGGTGACCGAGTCGCCCACCTCGAAGTCCAGAACCTGGACCTCCATCTTGCGGCTGGGCGCCGGCTTGCCCTCGGCCTCGGCGGCCTCGCGGGCGGCCTTCTCCTCGGCCTCCGGGGCGAGCATCTTGACGATCTCGTCCAGGGTCAGCGGGTACGGGTCGTAGGCGTTGCCGACGAAGCCGGTGACGCCGGGGGTGTTGCGGACAACGCCCCAGGACTCGTTGGTGAGGTCCATGCGGACCAGGACGTAACCGGGAAGCTTGTTCTGGCGGACGTTCTTGCGCTCGCCGTTCTTGATCTGGACGATCTCTTCCTCGGGGACTTCAGCCTGGTAGATGAATTCCTCGACGTTCAGCGAGACCGCGCGCTGCTCCAGGTTCGCCTTCACGCGCTTCTCGTACCCGGCGTACGTGTGGATGACGTACCACTCGCCCGGCAGGGTGCGGAGCTCCTCGCGGAGGGCGGCGATCGGGTCGGCCGGCTCGGCGGGAGCCTCGACGGGCTCCGCCTCGGCGTCCTCGTCGGACTCGGCGTCGGCGGCGTCCTCGGCAGCGTCTGCGTCCTCGGCGGACTCGACGTGCACGGCTGCCTCTTCCGCCGGCTCGCCCGCAGCGACGTCAGCAGTTTCCGCCTGGTCCTCGTCGGCCGCCTCGACGATGTCGAGCTGGTCCTCAGCGGACTCCGCGCTTTCGCTCGGCTCAACGGCGTCGTTCAGGTTCGGGTCAGACACGGTGGCTGCTTCTTCCTGGATACATATGGGTGGAACGGCGAAAGGGGCGCCGGGTGAGGCGCCCTACGCGGGATCAGCCGAAGACGTACTTGACGGCTCGGGCGAAGCCCATGTCGATCACGGTCACAATGCCGATCATGATGACGACGAAGACAATCACCACGGTGGTGTACGTCGTCAGCTGGCTGCGCGTGGGCCAGACGACCTTGCGCAACTCTGCGACGATCTGGCGGTAGAAGAGCGCGAGACGGCCCAGGGGGCCCTTCTTGCCGCGCTTGCCGCCTTTACGAGACTTCTTGCTGGAATCCGGCGTCTCGTCCTGGGCATCAGGCATGTCGATGGAGCCCACGGCGTCCGTCACGCTACTCACCTGATTCCGGGTCGTGGCCGTGCCGCGCCCGGTGGAGCCGCACGGCAGTGCATAGAAGTACGTACATGCGCACACATCCTGGCGAAGATGCGTGTAGCAGGGCCGGAGGGACTTGAACCCCCAACCGCTGGTTTTGGAGACCAGTGCTCTACCAATTGAGCTACGACCCTTTGTGGTTCCCCCAACCTACCGCATCCGGCCGAGTGCACGGAGTGCGCGCGGCGGAGTGGCTGATGAGGGGCCAACGACGAGTGAGTGTACGTGGTCACAGGCCCGGCGTCGAACAGATACCGTCCGACCCCTTCCTGTCCGCCCCTCGATATCCGTGTGCTGGGCTGGTTTCCGGTCTGGGACGATGGGCCGTATGAGCGCTGCAACTCCTCCCACCGAGCGCCGGGTCTCAGCCCGAATCGGCGCTATCTCCGAATCCGCAACCCTTGCCGTGGACGCCAAGGCCAAGGCCCTGAAGGCCGCCGGCCGTCCGGTCATCGGCTTCGGCGCGGGCGAGCCCGACTTCCCTACGCCCGGCTACATCGTCGAGGCCGCGATCGAGGCCTGCCGCAACCCGAAGTACCACCGCTACACGCCCGCCGGCGGGCTCCCCGAGCTCAAGGCCGCGATCGCCGCGAAGACGCTGCGTGATTCCGGTTACGAGGTGGACGCCTCGCAGGTCCTGGTCACCAACGGCGGCAAGCAGGCCATCTACGAGGCCTTCGCCACCATCCTGGACCCGGGCGACGAGGTCATCGTCCCGGCGCCGTACTGGACGACGTACCCCGAGTCGATCCGTCTCGCCGGCGGTGTCCCGGTCGACGTCGTGGCCGACGAGACCACCGGCTACCGGGTCTCCGTCGAGCAGCTGGAGGCGGCCCGTACGGAGAAGACCAAGGTGGTCCTCTTCGTCTCCCCGTCCAACCCGACCGGCGCGGTGTACACCGAGGCCGAGACCGAGGCGATCGGCCGCTGGGCCGCCGAGCACGGTCTGTGGGTGCTGACGGACGAGATCTACGAGCACCTCGTCTACGGCGACGCGTCCGCCGTCTCGCTCCCGGCGATCCTGCCGGAGCTGCGCGACAAGTGCATCGTGGTCAACGGTGTGGCGAAGACGTACGCGATGACCGGCTGGCGGGTGGGGTGGATCATCGCTCCGAAGGACGTCGTGAAGGCCGCGACCAACCTCCAGTCGCACGCCACGTCCAACGTGTCGAACGTCGCTCAGATCGCGGCGCTGGCGGCGGTCTCCGGCAACCTCGACGCGGTCGCCGAGATGCGTTCCGCCTTCGACCGCCGCCGGCAGACGATGGTGCGGATGCTCAATGAGATCGACGGCGTCGTCTGCCCGGAGCCCGAGGGCGCGTTCTACGCGTACCCGTCGGTGAAGGGCCTGCTCGGCAAGGAGATCCGCGGCAAGCGCCCGCAGAGCTCGGTCGAGCTCGCCGCGCTGATCCTGGACGAGGTCGAGGTGGCGGTCGTACCGGGCGAGGCCTTCGGTACGCCGGGCTACCTGCGGCTTTCGTACGCGCTGGGCGACGAGGACCTGGCCGAGGGTGTGTCGCGCATCCAGAAGCTGCTGGCCGAGGCCCGGGACTAGTTACAACCTCGCTTGACGGGCCCCTGGCTTCGGCCGGGGGCCCGTTTCTGCGTTCGGCTCGCTACTCGTTCGGGCAAAGACGCTTCCGGGCCGCTCCCGCGTACGGCAGGATCTTGGGATGTTGAGTGTGCGCGATGTCCGACTGCTGCCGAAGGCCCATCTGCATCTGCATTTCACCGGATCGATGCGGCCCACCACGCTTCTCGAGCTGGCCGACAAGTACGGCGTACACCTGCCGGAGGCGCTGACCAGCGGGGAGCCGCCGAAGCTGCGGGCGACGGACGAGCGCGGCTGGTTCCGTTTCCAGCGGCTGTACGACGCCGCCAGGTCGTGTCTGCGCGAGCCCGAGGACATCCAGCGGCTGGTGCGTGAGGCGGCCGAGGAGGACGTGCGGGACGGCTCGGGGTGGCTGGAGATCCAGGTCGATCCGACGTCGTACGCGCCCATGCTGGGTGGCCTGATTCCGGCCCTGGAGATCATCCTGGACGCGGTGGACGCCGCGTCGCGGGAGACGGGGCTCGGGATGCGGGTGCTGGTCGCGGCGAACCGGATGAAGCATCCGCTGGACGCACGGACGCTGGCGCGCCTCGCTGTGCGGTACGCGGATCGCGGGATCGTCGGCTTCGGGCTCTCCAACGACGAGCGCAGGGGCATGGCGAGGGATTTCGACCGTGCGTTCGCGATCGCGCGGGAGGGCGGGCTGCTCGCGGCGCCGCACGGCGGGGAGCTGACCGGGCCCGCGTCCGTACGGGACTGCCTGGACGATCTGCGCGCGACGCGGATCGGGCACGGCGTACGGGCGGCCGAGGACCCGCGGTTGCTGCGGAAATTGGCCGAGAAGGGCGTGACGTGCGAGGTGTGCCCGGCCTCGAATGTGGCGCTGGGGGTCTACGAGAAGCCCGGGGACGTGCCGTTGCGGACCTTGTTCGACGCCGGGGTGCCGATGGCGCTGGGCGCGGACGACCCGCTGCTGTTCGGGTCGCGGCTGGCGGCGCAGTACGAGCTGGCGCGGCGGCATCACGGGTTCACGGACGCGGAGCTGGCCGAGCTGGCGCGGCAGTCGGTGCGGGGGTCGGCGGCGCCCGGCGACGTACAGGCGAAGCTGCTGGCCGGAATCGACCACTGGCTGGCGGGCTGACGGGCGCGCGCGCTTCGCTCACGCCGGGCGGAGCGGGGCTCTGGGGTCGGTGCCGCGCCGGGGCGTCTCCTCGGGTGCCGAACGGCCGGCAGGGTTTGCCCCCGACACCCAAACTGTGTTCGACACCCTGCGGGGAGCACCCCGCCACGTCCCCTCTCCCACCGCGGAGCACGAAACCCGAGCCTTCGGCGGTCCGGCTCTCACTCGTACGGGGCGGGCCGGATGTTGCCGCGTGCGGCAACATCCGGCCCGCCCCCGCTTGAGGAGCGGGGGCTGGGGCGGAGTCCCAGCAGTACCCCCGGACAGCAGCCCGTCCGGCGTTTGAGGGCCGGGGGCTGGGGCAGCGCCCCAGTTCGGGGAGGCGGGTGGGGGAAAGCGCCGCAGGCGGCCCAGTTACAGGGCGACGCCCACTGTCACCGGCTCGTTCACCAGGGTCACTCCGAACGCCTCGCGGACGCCGTCGACCACCTCGCGCGCGAGCGCCAGCAGGTCCTCGGTCGTGGCTTCGCCGCGGTTGGTCAGGGCCAGCGTGTGCTTGGTGGAGATACGGGCCGGGCCCGCCCCGTACCCCTTCGTGAAGCCCGCCTTGTCGATCAGCCAGGCCGCCGAGGTCTTGGTCATGCCGTCGCCCGCCGGGAACGCCGGCGGCGTCACATCGGCGCCGAGGCGCTCCTGGGCGCGGGCGAGGAAGGCGGCGTACTCCTCGCCCGTGAGGATCGGGTTGGTGAAGAAGGAGCCCGCCGACCACGTGTCGTGGTCCTCCGGGTCCAGGACCATGCCCTTGCCCGCGCGCAGCTTCAGCACGGTCTCGCGGGCGACGGCGGCCGGCACCCGGTCGCCGGCCTCGACGCCCAGGGTGCGCGCGGTCTCGGGGTACTTGATCGGCGCCGAGAGGCCGTCCGCGTCCTCCAGCGTGAAGCGGACACGCAGGACCACGAAGCGGTCCGGGTGCTGCTTGAAGCGGCTGTGGCGGTACGAGAAGTCGCACTCGGCGGCCGGGATGGTGACCGTCTCGCCCGCTCGGCGGTCGTAGGCGACGACCTCGGTGATGACGCTGGACACTTCCTGGCCGTACGCCCCGACGTTCTGGATCGGCGTCGCGCCGGCCGAGCCGGGGATGCCGGCGAGGCACTCGATGCCCGCGAGGCCCGCCTCGACGGTGCGGGTGACGGCGTCGGTCCACACCTCGCCGGCGGCCAGCTCCAGCGACGTACCGTCCAGGTGGAAGCCGGTGGTCGCGATGCGCAGGGCGGTGCCGTCGAAGCCCTTGTCGCCGATGACCAGGTTGCTTCCGCCGCCGATGACGAGCAGCGGCGTGCCGGCCGCGTCGGCCTCGCGAACTGCGGCGATCACCTCGTCGTCGGTGGTGGCCGTGACGAGACGGGTCGCGGGACCGCCGAGCCGGAAGGTGGTCAGGGGGGCGAGGGGGGCATCATGGAGTTCCTGCACGGGGACAAGCGTACGGGGCGCCTCCGACAGCCAGAGGCGCCCCGTGGCGGCGTACCGTCAGGCGAGCTGGACCACGGCGCGGGACATGCCGAGGACCTTCTGCCCGGCGCTCATCGCCGTCAGGTCCACGCGGACCCGGTTGTCCTCCAGCAGCACGGCGACCTTGGCGCTGACCTCGATCAGCGCGCCCTTGTCGTCGTTCGGGACTATGACCGGCTTCGTGAAGCGCACGCCGTACTCGACGACGGCGGCCGGGTCGCCCACCCAGTCGGTGACCACCCGGATCGCCTCGGCCATGGTGAACATGCCGTGCGCGATCACGTTCGGCAGCCCGACCTCGGTGGCGAACTTCTCGTTCCAGTGGATCGGGTTGAAGTCGCCGGAGGCGCCCGCGTACCGCACGAGCGTGGCGCGTGTCACGGGAAAGGACCGTGCCGGCAGCTCGGTGCCGACCTCGACGTCCGTGTAAGAGATCTTCGCCGCCATCACGCCTCCTCGGCCGCGCGTGCGACGAGCTTCGTCCACGCCGTCACCACATGCTCGCCGGACTCGTCGTGGACGTCACCGCGGATGTCCAGGATGTCGTTGCCGGCCATCGACTTGACCGCCTCTATGGTCGAGGTGACCGACAGCCGGTCCCCCGCACGCACCGGGCGCTTGTACGCGAACTTCTGGTCGCCGTGCACCACCCGGCTGTAGTCCAGACCGAGCTGCGGGTCCTCGATGACCTGTCCAGCCGCCTTGAAGGTGATGGCGAAGACAAAGGTCGGCGGTGCGATCACATCGGAGTGACCGAGTGCCTTGGCGGCTTCCGGATCGGTGTACGCGGGATTGGTGTCGCCCACTGCCTCGGCGAACTCCCGGATCTTCTCCCGGCCGACCTCGTACGGTGCGGTGGGCGGATAGGCCCGCCCCACGAAGGACTGGTCGAGCGCCATGGACTCGTACCTCCTGATGCCTGATGTATTGACTGAAGCAAACGACGCGAGGCCGCCCCCGAAGTGGGGACGGCCTCGCATACGAGCCTGTGTTTAGCGGGTTTCGCGGTGCGCGGTGTGCGAGTTGCAGCGCGGGCAGTGCTTCTTCATCTCAAGACGGTCCGGGTTGTTACGCCGGTTCTTCTTGGTGATGTAGTTCCGCTCCTTGCACTCCACGCAGGCCAGCGTGATCTTCGGGCGGACGTCGGTGGCAGCCACGTGAGTGCTCCTTGGACGGACGGTTGACGGATGAACGCATAAAAGAGTAGCCGATCGAAGGACCGACCCCACAATCGGCTACCGTGTGTAGCGGTGACCGGACTTGAACCGGTGACACAGCGATTATGAGCCGCTTGCTCTACCGACTGAGCTACACCGCTTTGATGTCCGGATCCCCCCGCCCGAAGGCGGGGATCACCGATCACCAGAGCCCCAATACGGAATCGAACCGTAGACCTTCTCCTTACCATGGAGACGCTCTACCGACTGAGCTATTGGGGCGAGCGATGAAGACATTACACGGTCGCCCGCCGATCGCCCAAATCCGTTTCCCGCACCCCTTCACCTGCCCACCACAGCAGTCCCGTACGCCACTCGTGACCCACACCGGTACGACTATTTCGCTCCTCCTCGAAGGCTGGTTTAAGGCCCCCTAGGCTCGACTCACGCTGCGTGATCTTGATCTTGATCTTGCACGCCCCAGCCGCACCAGGAGCCCGATGTCCGACAGCCAGCCGCAGCCGCCGCGTTCGTCCGGCGGCCCCCCGGGGAACAGCGACGGCTTGCCCAGCGCCGACAGCACCACGCTCCTGCTGTGCGCGGCCCGTCTCACCGACGGCCGCACTGTGGACGTACGGCTCAGCGGCGGCCGCATCGAGGCCGTCGGAACCGCGGGCAGTCTCCCGGGCGTGGGCGCGCGCGTGGACCTCGGCGGCCATCTCCTGCTCCCGGCTCCCGCCGAACCGCACGCCCACAGTGACACCGCTCTCACCGCCGACGCCGGCGGCCCCGTCTCGTACAGCACCCAGGACGTCCAGCGCCGCACCACCGAGGCCGCGTTGCTGCAGCTGGGGCACGGTGCGACCGCGGTGCGCTCGCACGTACGGATCGGGGGCGTGCAGGGACTGCGGTCCATGGAGGCGGTGCTCCAGGCCCGGCGCTCGCTGCGCGGGCTGGCCGATCTGACCGCCGTGGCCGTTCCACGGCTGCTGACCGGGGTGGCGGGCGCCGACGGGCTCGCCATGCTGCGGGACGCCGTGAAGATGGGCGCCGGTGTGGTGGGCGGCTGCCCGGACCTCGACCCCGACCCGGCCGGATACACGGAGGCGGTCCTGGAGATCGCCGCCGAGCACGGCTGCCCCGTGGACCTCCATACGGAGGGTGACGATCCGGCCCGGCTGGCACGGCTCGCGGCGATGGCCGGCGGGCTGCGGCCCGGCGTCACCATCGGGCCGTGCGCCGGGCTCTCCCGGCTCCCCCTGGAGGCCGCGACGCGCGCGGCCGGGCAGTTGGCCGCCGCCGGCGTGACCGTGGTGTGCCTGCCGCAGGGCGACTGCTGCGGGGTGGAGCGGCGGGGCGGCGGACCGGCTCCGGTACGGCTGTTGCGGGCGGCCGGGGTGAGGGTGGCGGCGGGCAGCGGGGCGCTGCGGGACGTGGCCAATCCGGTGGGGCGCGGGGACCCGCTGGAGGCGGCCTATCTGCTGGCCTCGCAGGGCGGGATGCGGGCCGCGGACGCGTACGGGGCGGTGAGTTCGGCGGCGCGGGAAGCCATGGGGCTGCCCGAGGTGCGGGTGGAGGCGGGCTTTCCGGCCGAGCTGGTCGCCGTACGCGGGGACCGGATCGCGGGCGTGCTGTCCCTGGCGTACAGCCGGGTCGTCATCCACCGCGGGCGGGTCGTGGCCCGTACCAGCGCGGTCCGCGAGTACTGCGACTCGGCGGCCGCCGTCGCGCTCGACCTGCCGCGGCAGGGGCGGGGCTGAACTCCGGCTCCCCGGCGTGGGCACGCGTGCGCCGGTGAGCGTACGGTCGGAAACATGCGCATTGTCATCGCGGGTGGACATGGTCAGATCGCGCTGCGGCTGGAGCGGTTGCTCGCCGCGCGCGGGTACGAAGTCGCGGGCGTCATCCGCGACTCCCGGCAGAGCGAGGATCTGCGGGCGGTGGGCGCCGAACCGGTCGTACTGGACCTGGAGTCGGCCTCTGTCGATCAGGTCGCCGAGGTGCTGCGGGGCGCCGACGCCGTCGTGTTCGCGGCGGGCGCGGGACCCGGAAGCGGCACCGAGCGCAAGGACACGGTGGACCGGGGCGCGGCCGTGCTCTTCGCGGACGCGGCGGAGCGGGCCGGCGTACGCCGCTATCTCGTCGTGTCCTCGATGGGCGCCGACGCCGAACGGGCGGGTGACGAGGTGTTCGACGCGTATCTGCGCGCCAAGGGGGCGGCTGACGCGGACGTACGCTCGCGGGCCGGTCTGGACTGGACGGTCCTGCGGCCGGGCAGCCTGACCAACGACGCGGGCACCGGGCTCGTGTCGCTCGGGGTCTCGACGGGGCGTGGTCCCGTGCCGCGCGACGACGTGGCGGCGGTCCTGGCCGAGCTGCTGGAGACGCCGTCGACCGCGGGCCTGACGCTGGAGTTGATCAGCGGATCCGTACCGGTCACCGTCGCCGTGAAGGACGTCGCCGGTAATTGATGCGGCCGGTTACGGATCCCGGCCGGTTGTGGATCCGTATGAACGAGAAAACCCCCTCCGGGCTGCGTTTCTGCAGTCCGGAGGGGGTCTCCCTACCTGTGGCGGCGCCAGGATTCGAACCTGGGAAGGCTAAGCCGGCGGATTTACAGTCCGCTCCCATTGGCCACTCGGGCACACCGCCATGGGATGTCGCCTTGGGACGACCGCCTGGGCGGTTGTTCCGTGGCAACGACGTAAACGATACCCGATACCCAGGGGTGCTTCGCCACTGGATTGATCAGCGCCCGGGGCGGGTGCGGGTGGCTAGGCTTTACGGGAGCGGCCCGGACGCCCGGCCGCGCACGCTGCCCGGTGAGGCACCTGGTACCGGTGCCCCCGTCCCCCGATCACAAGGAGCCACAGGACATGGCCGACTCCAGTTTCGACATCGTCTCGAAGGTCGAGCGGCAGGAGGTCGACAACGCCCTCAACCAGGCCGCGAAGGAGATCTCGCAGCGCTACGACTTCAAGAACGTCGGTGCCTCGATCGATTGGTCCGGCGAGAAGATCCTGATGCAGGCCAACTCCGAGGAGCGGGTCAAGGCCATCCTCGACGTCTTCGAGACCAAGCTGGTCAAGCGCGGGATCTCGCTCAAGGTGCTGGACGCCGGCGAGCCGCAGCTGTCCGGCAAGGAGTACAAGATCTTCGCGTCCATCGAGGAGGGCATCTCCCAGGACAACGCCAAGAAGGTGGCGAAGATCATCCGCGACGAGGGTCCCAAGGGCGTCAAGGCGCAGGTCCAGGGTGACGAGCTTCGGGTCAGCTCGAAGAGCCGTGACGACCTGCAGGCCGTGCAGGCGCTGCTGAAGGGCAAGGACTTCGACTTCGCGCTGCAGTTCGTGAACTACCGCTGACCGCTGGTCGCCGCGACGGTGGTTCGCGTCGGGACGGGGGTGGAGGCGGCTCGGTCGGCTCCACCCCCGTCGCGATGTCCGGATCCCGCCAGCCGGAGCGGTCGCGGCGGCGCAGACTCGTGGTGACGGGACGTACCGCGAAGGGAAGGAAGCCATGACGCTCTACGCGACCATGGACAGCCCACTGGGCGAGCTGCTGCTGGTCGGTGAGGAGTCCGCGACCGCCACCGGTGGCACGGCGCTGGCCTCGTTGTCGGTGCCCGGGCAGAAGGGCGGGGTCGCCGTCGAGGACGTACCGGGCGCGTGGCGGCGCGATGCCGGGGCCTTCGAGGAAATCGCGCGGCAGGTACGGGCGTACTTCGGCGGGGAACTGACGCGCTTCGACGTCGAGTACGCCGCCGGTGTCGGTACGGATTTCCAGCGGCGGGTGTGGGACGCCCTGGAGACGATTCCGTACGGCACTACGACGTCGTACGGGAAGCTCGCGGAGCGGATCGGGGTCTCGCGGGCGGGGGTGCGGGCGCTGGGGACGGCGATCGGACGTAATCCGCTGCTCGTCGTGCGGCCGTGCCACCGGGTGATCGGGGCGGACGGCTCGCTGACCGGGTACGCGGGCGGGCTGGAGCGCAAGCGGCGGCTGCTGGAGCTCGAGGGAGCCGGGGCGCGGCCGTGAACGGCCTCTTTCCCCGGGAGCGGGCGCAGGTCGCGCCGGGGGCTGTGCATGTGCCCGGGTGGCTGTCGGTGGACGAGCAGCGGGAGCTGGTCGTGGCCTGCCGGGAGTGGGCGCGCGGTCCGGTGCCGATCCGGCATACGCGGCTGCCGAACGGCGGGGTGATGTCGGTGCGGACGGTGTGCGTGGGGTGGCACTGGCAGCCGTACCGGTACACGCGCACCGCGGACGACGTGAACGGTGCGCCGGTCGCGGAGTTTCCCGAGTGGCTGGCGGAGCTGGGGAGGCGGGCGGTGGCGGACGCGTACGGGGGTGCCGGTCCGTGGCGGGCTGCGGAGTACGCCCCCGACACCGCGCTGGTCAACTTCTACGACGGCGACGCGAAGATGGGCATGCACCAGGACAAGGACGAGCGGTCCGAGGCTCCTGTGGTGTCGCTGAGCATCGGTGATTCGTGTGTCTTCCGGTTCGGCAGTACGGAGGGGCGCGGGCGGCCGTACACCGATGTGGAGCTGGCGTCGGGGGATCTCTTTGTGTTCGGGGGGCCTTCCCGCTTCGCGTACCACGGGGTGCCGAAGGTGCTGCCGGGGACGGGTGATCCGGCGACCGGGATGCCGGGCGGGCGGCTCAACATCACGCTGCGGGAGACGGGGCTGGGGTAGCTCGGGCCGGGTGGCTCAGCAGCCCGGGTGACTCAGTAGGGTGCGGCGCATGACACGGGAACTGCGCCGGACGCTCGGGGTCTTCGATGCGGTCGTGATCGGGCTCGGGGCGATGGTCGGGGCCGGGATCTTCGTCGCGCTCGCGCCGGCGGCGCGGGCGGCCGGTTCCGGGACGCTGCTGCTGGCGGGGCTGGCGCTGGCCGCTGTGGTGGCGTACTGCAATGCGATGGCCTCCGCGCGGCTGGCAGCCCTCTATCCGGCCTCCGGCGGGACCTATGTGTACGGGCGGGAGCGGCTCGGGCCCTTCTGGGGGTATCTCGCCGGCTGGGGTTTCGTGGTGGGGAAGACCGCCTCGTGCGCCGCTATGGCGCTGGCGGTCGGGGCGTATGTGTGGCCGGAGCAGGCGCATTTGGTGGCGGTGGGTGCGGTGGTCGTGCTGACTGCCGTCAACTACGGGGGCGTTCAGAAGTCGGCCTGGCTCACGCGGGCGATCGTGGGTGTGGTGCTGGCGGTTCTGGTGGGCGTTGTGGTGGTTTGCCTGGGGGCGAGTGGCCCCTCGCTGGGGTCTGGGCCCGGTGGTTTGCCCGGTGGGGTGCTTCAGGCGGCGGGGCTGCTCTTCTTCGCGTTCGCCGGGTACGCGCGGATCGCGACGCTGGGGGAAGAGGTGCGCGATCCGGCACGTACGATCCCGCGCGCGGTTCCCTTGGCGCTGGGGATCGCGCTGGTGGTGTACGCGTGCGTGGCGGTCGCGGTGGTGTCGGTGCTGGGGGCCGGGGAACTGGCGTCCTCTGCCGCGCCGTTGGCGGACGCGGTGCGGGCGGCGGGGGTGGGGGAGCTGGCGCCCGTGGTGCGGGTCGGGGCGGCTGTGGCGGCGCTCGGCTCGCTGCTGGCGCTGATCCTCGGGGTGTCGCGTACGACGCTGGCGATGGCGCGGGACGGGCATCTGCCGAGGGCCTTGGCCGCCGTACATCCGCGGTTTCAGGTGCCGCACCGGGCCGAGTTGGTGGTGGGGGCGGTTGTTGCCGCGGTGGCCGCGGTGGGCGATGTGCGGGAGGCCATTGGGTTTTCGTCGTTCGGGGTGCTGGCTTACTACGCCGTGGCCAATGCGTCTGCCTGGACGCTGGGCAGGCGTGGGCGCGTTGTGGCCGGGGGCGGGCTTGTGGGGTGCGTGGTGCTGGCGTTCTCGCTGCCGGTGTCTTCGGTGGTGGCGGGGGCGGCGGTGCTCGCTGCGGGGGCGGGGGTGTACGCGTGGCGCGTACGTGCGGGGGGTCGGTGACGCACCGGGGCGTCTCCGAGCCTCTCGCGTTCGCTAGCGGGCTGTGAAGGGCTGGTCCGTTGGGACGATTTCGCGGCCCAGGGGGAGCAGCGAGATGGGGATCATCTTGAAGTTGGCTATGCCGAACGGGATGCCGATGATCGTGACGCACAGCGCGATGCCCGTGACGATGTGACTCAGCGCCAGCCACCAGCCCGCGAGGATCAGCCACAGGACGTTGCCCACAAAGGAGGGCGCTCCCGCGTCGCGTCGCTCTGTTGTGGTGTAGCCGAACGGCCAGAGGGCGTAGACGCCGATACGGAATGACGCCAGGCCGAAGGGGATGCCGATGATCGTGACGCAGAGGAGTACGCCGGCGAGGAGGTAGCCGAGGAAGAGCCAGAAGCCGCTCAGGACCAGCCATATGAGGTTCAGGATTGTCTTCACGGGCGGTGACCTGCCATCTGCTCGAGTCGGGCGATGCGTTCCGCCATCGGCGGGTGGGTGGAGAAGAGCTTCGCGGCTCCCTGTCCGGGGCGGAACGGGTTCGCGATCATCATGTGGCTCGCGGTCTCGATGCGCGGCTCGGGAGGCAGTGGCAGCTGCTTTGTGCCGATCTCCAGCTTGCGCAGGGCGCTTGCGAGGGCGAGCGGGTCGCCGGTGAGCTGGGCTCCGGAGGCGTCCGCCTGGTACTCGCGGGAGCGGCTGACCGCGAGTTGGATGACGGAGGCGGCGAGGGGCCCGAGAATCATGATCAACAGCATGCCGAAGAGGCCCGGACCCTCGTCGTCGTCGGAGCGGCCGAACGGGATCAGCCAGGCGAAGTTGACGAGGAACATGATCACTGAGGCCAGGGCGCCGGCGACCGAGGAGATCAGGATGTCCCGGTTGTAGACGTGGCTCAGTTCGTGGCCGATGACGCCGCGCAGTTCACGCTCGTTGAGCAGTTGGAGGATGCCCTCGGTGCAGCAGACGGCGGCGTTGCGCGGGTTGCGGCCGGTCGCGAAGGCGTTGGGGGCCTGGGTGGGCGAGATGTACAGGCGGGGCATCGGCTGGCGGGCCTGGGTGGAGAGGTCGCGGACCATGCGGTACAGCTGTGGCGCCTCGAACTCGCTCACCGGGCGTGCGCGCATGGCTCGCAGGGCGAGCTTGTCGCTGTTCCAGTACGCGTAGGCGTTGGTGCCGAGTGCGACGAGAACCGCGACGATCAGGCCCGTACGGCCGAAGAAGCTGCCGATGACGATGATGAGTGCTGACAGTCCCCCGAGGAGTACGGCGGTCCTCAGCCCGTTGTGCCGGCGGTGCACGGTGCGCCCTCCAAATGGTGCGGCGGGGGAACCCCTTGCTGTGGGGGTGCTTCCACATCCAGTGGACCCTCCCTTACTGGTCAACGCCAAGCGAGGGGTGCTAGTTCCCTTGTGCTACCGGGCCGTCCGTTGGGCCATACGGGATTACTGGAAGAGGTTGCCCGTCGCGAAGCGCAGTGCCAGCTGGGGTACGCCGGACAGGGCGATGCCCAGGACGGCGGTGAGGACGATGGCGACGGTGACGGGCACGGGGACCGCGTGCCTGGGCTGCTCGCCCTCGGGGGCGCGGAAGAGGACCGCGGTCCACTGGAGGTAGTAGTAGAGCGCGATCACGACGTTCACCGCCATGACGACCGCGAGCCAGCCGAGTCCCGCGTCGACCGCCGCGGAGAAGACCGTGACCTTCGCGAAGAGGCCGATGATGCCGGGCGGCAGGCCCGCGAGGCACAGGAGGAAGAAGCCGAGCGCGAGGGCTTCCAGGGGGCGGGCCGCGTACAGGCCGCGGTAGTCGGCGATCCGGTTGAGCGGGTGCGTACGGGCCACCAGGGCGGCGACCGCGAAGGCGCCGAGGTTCACCACGGCGTACATCAGGGCGTACGCGACGGTGGAGCCGATCTGGTCGTCACTGGAGTACGCCGCCGCCGCGATCGGGACCAGGATGTAGCCGGCCTGGCCGACGGAGGACCAGGCGAGCAGGCGGACCGCGCTGTACGCGCGCGTGGCCGACTGGCGCAGGGCGGCCACATTGCCCACCGTCATGGTCAGCGCCGCCAGCACGGCGATGGCCGGGCCCCACACGTCGGCGTACGAGGGGAAGGCGATGACGGTGACCAGGATGAGGCCCGTGAAGCCGACCGCCTTGCCGATGACGGAGAGGTAGGCGGCGACCGGAAGGGGCGCTCCTACGTACGTGTCGGGGACCCAGAAGTGGAACGGGACCGCGGCCGTCTTGAAGGCGAAGCCGACGAGGGTCAGGGCGACGCCCGCCTTGGCGAGAGTGTCGAGCTGCGCCGGTACGTCGTCCAGGCGCACGGCGATCTCGGTGAGGTGCAGGGTGCCCGTCGTCGCGTACACGAAGCTGACGCCGAGCAGCATCACGGCGGTCGCCGTGACGGAGGAGAGGAAGAACTTCAGGGCCGCCTCGGAGGAGAGACGGTCGCCGCGCTTCATGCCTACCAGGGCGAAGGCGGGCAGCGACGCCACTTCGAGCGCGACGACGAGGGTGGCGAGGTCGCGGGAGGCGGGCAGCAGGGCCGCACCGGCCGCGGAGGACATCAGGAGGAACCAGAACTCGCCCGCGGGCAGCTTGTTCTTCGTCGTCTCGGTCATCGACAGGAGCGCGGTGAGCAGCGCGCCGCCGAGCACCAGGAGCTGGATGACCAGGGTGAAGTGGTCGGCCGTGTAGCTGCAGACCTCGGCGTCGGAGGTCAGGCAGAAAGTGGAGCGGTCGCCCTCGCGCAGGGGCAGGAGGGTGAGGAGCGCTGCGGCCAGACCGGCGACGGAGAGCCGGCCGAGGAGCTGCTTCTTGTTCTCGGGTACGAACAGGTCGGCGACCAGGACGATCATGCCCACCGTCGCGGTGATCGTCGGCGGGGCGATCGCCACCCAGTCGACGGACTGGACGAGGCTGGCGCTTTCGGCGGCCACGGTCACGACTTGCCTCCTGCGAGGAGCTTCTGCACGGCCGGGTCGGTGAGGCCGAGGAGGACCGCGGGCCAGAGTCCGGCGAGGACGGTGAGGGCGACGAGGGGGGTCCAGGCGGCGAATTCGTAGCCCTGGACGTCGGCGATCTTCGCCGGCTCGGGTGCTTGCTGCTGGGGTACGCCCATGCAGACGCGGCGTACGACTACGAGCAGGTACGCGGCAGTGAGCAGGGTGCCGACGCCGGCGATCGCCATGAAGGTGAGGAACGCGGGGCGGTTGAGGCCCTCTGCCGGGTCGAAGGCGCCGAACATCGTCAGCATCTCGCCCCAGAATCCGGCGAGGCCGGGGAGGCCGAGGGAGGCGACCGCGCCGAAGGCGAGGAGGCCGCCGAGGCGGGGGGCGCGGCCGTAGAGGGCCGCGCCGGTGGCGCCGGCGAGGGTGTCGAGGTCGGCGGTGCCGTAGCGGTCCTTGAGGGCGCCGACCAGGAAGAAGAGCAGGCCGGTGATCAGGCCGTGGGCGATGTTGGCGAAGAGCGCGCCGTTGACGCCGGTGGGGGTCATGGAGGCGATGCCGAGGAGGACGAAGCCCATGTGGCCGACCGAGGAGTACGCGATCAGGCGCTTGAGGTCGCCCTTGGCACCCTTGCGGGCCAGGGCGAGGCAGGCGAGGGATCCGTAGATGATGCCGACCACCGCGAAGGCGGCGAGGTAGGGCGCGAAGGTGCGCATGCCGTCGGGTGTGATGGGCAGTGCGATGCGGACGAATCCGTACGTACCCATCTTCAGCAGGACGCCCGCGAGGAGGACCGAGCCGACGGTGGGGGCTGCGGTGTGGGCGTCGGGGAGCCAGCTGTGCAGCGGCCACATCGGGGTCTTCACGGCGAGGCCGATGCCGATCGCCAGAACGGCGATGACCTGCACGGATGTCGTCAGTCCACGGCCGTTGTCAGTGGCGAGTGCCACCATGTCGAATGTGCCCGACTTCAGTCCGATGAGGAGGAGACCGAGCAGCATGACGACGGAGCCGAGCAGCGTGTAGAGGATGAACTTCCAGGCGGCGGGCTGCCGTTGGTCGCCGCCCCAGCGGGCGATCAGGAAGTACATCGGGATGAGCACCATCTCGAACGCCAGGAAGAACAGCAGGAGATCGAGGACGGCGAAGGTCGCGAGCATGCCGGATTCGAGGACCAGGACGAGGGCGACGAAGGCCTTCGGGGAGGGGCCGGAAGGCAGCTTGAAGTAGCTGTAGAGCGCGCAGAGGAAAGTCAGCAGCGCGGTCATCACGAGGAGGGGGAGCGAGATGCCGTCGATGCCGAGGTGGATCCTGACGTCGAGCGCCGGGATCCAGCTGATGTCGGTCGTGGCCTGCATCTTCGACGGGTGGTCGTGGTCGAAGCCGAGCGTGAGCGCGATGGCTGCGAGCAGGATCGCGCCGGTCACGGTCACGCCGTGGCGGAGTACGGCCTGGTGGGGGTTCTTGCCCTTCAGGCCCGGCGGGGCCGGGAGCAGGGCCGCGGCGGCGCCGAGGAGCGGGCCGACGACGATGAACGCCAGGAGGAACTGCATTACGGACGGGCTGATATCGATCACGGCTCACGCTCCGACGGCGGCGACGATGACGGCGGCGATCGCCAGGACGACGGAACCGGCGAGCAGTGCGCTGAGGTAGGTCTGCACGTTGCCGGTCTGGGCTCGGCGGACGCCCGCGCCGAGCAGGCGCGGGAGGGTGCCCGCACCGCGTACGTACGTCTCGACGACCTCGCGGTCCAGGAAGCGGACCAGCTCGGCGGCTGCCTGGACGGGCCGTACGAAGAGGGTGTGGTAGACGGCGTCGAGGTGGAAGCCGACGGCGGCGTGGCGGTGCAGCGGGCCCAGCAGGAGCCGGCCGGGGTCGGCGGGGTCGGGGGCCGACGCGATGTCGCCGTAGGCGGGGAATGGGGTATCCCCTGCTCGAACGGAGTTGAGAGCTTGGGGAAGGGTGGCGATGGCTTCCGCCTCGGAGACGGCCGGGCTGTCCTCGGGGTGGGCGGCCACGGCGCCGATCGGGGGGCGGGCGGCCATGGCCGTGGTGTGGCGCCAGGCGCCGTAGGTGACCAGTCCGCCGACGAGGGCCACGCCGGTGCCGAGGACGGCGGTGGTGACGGTCGGGGTGAGGGGGTGGCCGTCGAACCAGCCGGCGAGCCGGCCGACGGTGAGGCCGAAGGCGAGGGAGGGGATGGCGAGGAACCACAGGACGCCGTTCATGGCGACGGGCTGCTTGCCGTGAGCGGGGGCGGCGGGGCCGCGGCCCCGGAAGGCCAGCAGCCACAGGCGGGTGGCGTAGGCCGCGGTGAGGACTGCGGTGAGCAGGCCCGCGACGAGCACGGTCCAGCCGGCTCCGGAGGGCACGCCCGTGGTGTCGCCGAGGGAGGCGTGCTCGGCGGCGACGAGGACGGCTTCCTTCGAGAAGAAGCCGGCGAAGGGCGGGATCGCTGCCAGGGCGAACAGGGCGATCGTCGTCGTCCAGTACGCGTCCGGGATGCGCTTGGGCAGGCCGCTCATGCGGGACATGGCGGCGAGAGAGTTCGTGCCGGCGGCGTGGATGATCACGCCGGCGCCGAGGAAGAGGAGTGCCTTGAAGGCGCCGTGGGAGAGGAGGTGGAAGACGGCGGCGCCGCGGTCGCCGACGGCCAGGGCGCCGGTCATGTAGCCGAGCTGGCCGATCGTCGAGTACGCGAGGACGCGCTTGATGTCGTCCTGGGCGAGGGCGGCGAGGGCCGAGCCGACCATCGTGACGGCGGCCATCACGGCGAGGACGGTCAGGGCCGCGGCGGAGGCGGCGAAGACGGGGAGGAGGCGGGCCACGAAGTACACACCGGCGGCGACCATCGTCGCGGCGTGGATCAGCGCGGAGACGGGCGTGGGGCCCGCCATCGCGTCGGGCAGCCAGGTGTGCAGCGGGAACTGGGCCGACTTGCCCGCCACACCGGCCAGGAGCAGCAGGGCGATCAGGGTCGGGTGGTCGAGTCCGCCGCTGCCGACGGCGCCGAGGATGCCGGTGATCCGGAACGTACCGGCGTCGGCGGCGAGGGCGAACAGGCCGAAGAGGAAGGGGACATCGCCGAGCTTGGTGACCAGGAAGGCCTTGAGGGAGGCGGCGCGGGCTTCGGGCGTCTCCCAGTAGTGGCCGACGAGGAAGTACGAGCAGATGCCCATGATCTCCCAGCCGACCAGCAGCACCATCAGGTCGCCGGAGTAGACGACGAGCAGCATCGCGGAGGTGAAGAGGGAGATGAGGGCGGCGTACGACGGATAGCGCGGGTCGTCGCGCAGGTAGCCCGTCGAGTAGAGCTGCACGCAGGTCGCGACGACCCCGACCAGGACGGCGACGAGGACCGCGAAGCCGTCGAGGTGCAGGGCGAGGTCGATGGGGACCGAGCCGGTGGGGGTCAGCTGCGTCGAGGCGTCGATCGGCCCGTCACCGCCCTGGCGTACGGCGACGACGGCGGCGAGCACGGCGGCCGCCACGGTCGGCAGTACGGCCAGGGGCCGGACGAATCCGGGCGCGGTGCGGCCGAGCAGCAGGCCGGCGGCGGCGCCGAGGAACGGAAGGAGGGGGACGAGGACGGCGAGGGTCGTGGTCGTCACGCGGCGGCCTCAGCCTTCTGTGCGGCCTCTTGTGCGGCCTTCTGTGCCATGGCGGAAGCCGCTTCTTCGTCGGCGGCCGGGCCTTCGGCGGTGTCGCGGAGTCTGTCGATGTCCGCGGTGCCGCGGTTGCGGTAGACCATCAGGACGATCGACAGGCCGATGCCGATCTCCGCCGCGGCGATGGCGATGGTGAACAGGGTGAGTGCCTGGCCGGTGTGGAGGGTGTCGCGCAGCCAGACGTCGAAGGCGACCAGGTTGAGGTTGACGGCGTTGAGCATCAGCTCGACGGACATCAGGACCAGGATCGCGTTGCGGCGCGCGAGCACTCCGTACAGACCGGTGCAGAAGAGGAGGGCTGCGAGCACGGCGGGATAGGCGAGGTGCATCAGCGCTGCTCCTTGTCGCTGTCGCTCTTGCGGGAGAGGACGATCGCGCCGACGAGGGCGGCGAGCAGCAGGACCGAGAGCGCCTCGAAGGGCAGCACCCAGTGCTGGAAGAGGATCTCGCCGGTCACCCTCGTCGAGCCCTGGGACGGTCCGTCCAGGTCGATCCACTGGGTGCGGAACGCGTCCACGACCACCCAGACGAGTGCGGCCGCCGCGGCGACGGCCACCACGAGGGCGGCCCAGCGGTTGCCCGAGTCGGCGTCCGGGGAGCGGCCGATGGGCGCCTTGGTGAGCATCAGCCCGAAGAGGAGGAGGACGACCACGGAACCGACGTAGATCAGGACCTGTACCCAGGCGACGAACTCGGCCGTCAGCAGGAGGTACTCGACGGCGAGGCCGCCGAGTGCCACGACCAGCCAGAGGGCGGCGTGCACCAGCTGCTTGGTGGTGACGGTGACGACGGCCGCGCCGAGGGTGACGATGCCGACGAGAAGGAAGGCGATCTCGACGCCGGTCGGGGAGAGGAAGCCCTGCTCGGCGGCTGCGGCGAGGTGGCTCATTCGGCGGGCCCCTCGTCTTCCTGCTGGGCGGGCTGTTCCTGGGCGGCTTGTTCCTGGGCGGCCTGTTCCTGGGCGGCTGCGAGCTTGTCGGCGGCCTTGCGGGCAGCCGCGATCTCCTTGGGCTCCTCGGCGCCCGGGTCCAGGGCGGGCGGCTCGGGCACCGTCCACATCCACTCGCGGAGCTTGTCCCGCTCGTGGGTGAGTTCGTGGATGTCGGTCTCGGCGTACTCGAACTCCGGGGACCAGAAGAGCGCGTCGAAAGGACAGACCTCGATGCAGATACCGCAGTACATGCAGAGCGAGAAGTCGATCGCGAAGCGGTCGAGGACGTTACGGCTGCGCTCGCGGCCACCGGGGACGGCCGCCGGGACCGTCTCCTTGTGCGAGTCGATGTAGATGCACCAGTCGGGGCACTCGCGGGCGCAGAGCATGCAGACCGTGCAGTTCTCCTCGAACAGGCCGATCACGCCGCGCGTGCGGGGCGGGAGTTCGGGCTGGGTGTCCGGGTACTGCGCGGTGACGGTCTTCTTCGTCATCGTGCGGAGCGTGACGGCCAGGCCCTTGGCGAGGCCCGAACCTGGGATCGGAGGCATTACTGGATCGCCACCTTCACGATGCCGGTGAGCGCGATCTGCGCGAGAGCGAGCGGGATGAGTACGGTCCAGGCGAGCTTCTGAAGCTGGTCCTCGCGAAGGCGCGGGTAGGTCACGCGCAGCCAGATGACGCCGAACGCGAGGATCGCGGTCTTCAGGAGCGTCCAGACCCAGCCGAGGCCGTCCGCGCCCCAGGGGCCGTGCCAGCCGCCGAGGAACAGGACGGTGGTCAGACCGCAGAGGACGACGATTCCGGCGTACTCCGCGAGCAGGAACAGCGCGAAGCGCAGACCCGTGTACTCGGTGTACGCGCCGAAGATGATCTCGGAGTCGGCGACCGGCATGTCGAAGGGCGGTCGCTGGAGTTCGGCGAGGCCGGCGACGAAGAAGACGATGGCGCCGACGATCTGCCACGGCAGCCACCACCATTCGAAGGCGTTCAGGATGCCGGGGAGCGATACGGTGCCGGCCGCCATCGCCACGGAGGCGGCGGCGAGCAGCATCGGCAGTTCGTACGCGAGCAACTGGGCGGCGGTGCGCAGGCCGCCGAGGAGGGAGAACTTGTTGGCCGAGGCCCAGCCCGCCATGAGCGAGCCGAGCACTCCGACGCCCATGACCGCGAGCACGAAGAAGATGCCCGCGTCGATGACCTGGCCGACCGCGCCCTCGCTCGGGCCGATCGGGATCGCGACGAGCACGAGGAGGTAGGGGAGGAGCGCGACGGCGGGCGCGAGCTGGAAGATACGGCGGTCGGCGTTGGCCGGGACGATGTCTTCCTTCTGCGCGAACTTCACGCCGTCGGCGACGAGCTGAGCCCAGCCGTGGAAGCCACCCGCGTACATGGGGCCGAGGCGGCCCTGCATGTGGGCCATCACCTTGTGCTCGGTCTGCCCCACGACGAGCGGCATGACCATGAACACGGCGAAGACGATGACCAGGCGGAAGGCGACATCGAGTACGTCGTTCACGCGTTGTCGCTCCCTCGGTCCGGGCCTGGGGTGGCGCCGGTCGCGCCCTCGCCGTCGGCGGAGCCGTCGGCCTGCCGGCCGGGCTCCTTGGCAGCGGCCGCGTCGCCGCCCACGGCTTCGTCGGCGGCTGCATCGGCGGCTGCCGCCGCGTCGGCCTCTGTGTCCGCGGAGGCGCCCGTCCTGGTCGCGGCCTCGCTCTCCGCCTGAGCTTCCTCGTCCCGGAACGCGGGACGCGGGTGGTGCCACGGCGCGTCCGCGCTGCGCGCGGGCACCGCCGGGGCGGGCCGGGCGGACCCCGCAGCCGGCGGG
>NZ_JAGGPC010000068.1:0-39178 GCF_018614005.1 Streptomyces sp. ISL-99 | reverse complement strand
ACCACTCCAGCGGACGTGACCCCGGGCCGGACAGGACAGCGACTACAAGGCCCACCGGCCGGAGCCCGGCGTCATCGAATTCCTCACCCTCGTCAAGGACGCCCTCGACCACAGCGGCATCCGCTGGATCGAGCAGGAGAACTGTGAGGCGGACGACGTCATCGCCACCCTGGTCACCCGCGCTCGCGGCACCGGCCGCGCGGTGGACATCATGAGCACCGACAAGGACTACATCCAGCTCCTGGCCGAACCGAGTGTGCGGCTGCTGAACACCGGCCTCGCCCAGGACCGCCGGTACACGGCCGGCGAGCACATCCACCCCCGCTACCGCGTGTGCGCTGAACTGTCAGCCGACTACCGCGCGTTGACCGGCGATCCCGCAGACAACATTGCCGGCATCCGAGGCATCGGCCCCAAGACCGCCGCCCGCCTCCTGACCGGAGGGCGCCGACTGGAGGACATTCCCTCCAGCGAGCTGCGCCCGGCCTGGACTGAACAGTGGCCGCAGGCCCTGCACTGGCGGGAAATGATCAAGCTGGGCACCAAGGTGGACCTCCCCGAGAACCTCCTCACCTCGCTGCCCACCGCTCCGATGCCCAAGGCGACGGAGGTCCTGCAAGCCCTTGGCCTGTGGTGACCGCTCCCAAGATCGCGGAATGGGCTTCGACATGCCCCGGGCCACCGCCGGTACGGCAACTGGCCCGGTTCCCCGCTTCTTCGGCCTCTCCGATGCACCGCCACGTCGCCTGAGCCGGACGTACGGAGGACCGCGCAAGCCCCTGATCGGGTGCTGCGCGCCAGCGACCACTCGAACGTGTGAGTTCGAAACCGCCGAGGCGTGTGGGGGTTGCCCCGCACAGTCGTACCGCACGTGAGTTCGGTCGATTCGCCCTTCCGGGGCCGTGACCGCCTCAGATTGCAGACGTTCTTAGAGCACCAGTGCCAACCGACCGCCCAAATGGAGGACACCATGAATCCCGTACCTGCCCCCGCCCTTTTCCCTCTTGGATTCGAACAGCAGCGGTCTGCCCCGGCCAGCCCTTCACCCGCCTTGCAGCGCCTTGACGTTCGCGCAGGGCGCTCGGCACGACCGGATACGAGGTGGGCGGCATGAGCGAGCCCGTCGATGCAGCATCCAGCGGCGTTCCCGGGCCGCGGTCCGCCCCGCTGCCCCTGCCGCCGAGGACCGTGCCCGCCGGCCCGGAGGACGGCGACATGGCCGATGCGATGGAGGAGGCGTACTGGTCCGTCCACGACGGCGCTGCCGCCAGCGCCACGGTGCGCCAGGTCCTGGTGCGTCTGCCCAGGATCACCGCCCTGATCGGGCGGCTCGCCTGGCAGGCGGACCGCGCGTCCACCATCACGGCCGTCGTCTGCCAGCTGGCCTCGGCCGCGATGGCCGCCTTCGGGCTGATCGCCTCGGTCGGAGTGCTCCAGCACCTGTTCGCACAGGGCCCCACGCCCGATCGGGTACGCGCGGCCATCCCCCAGATCCTCCTCGTCGCGGGCTTCCTCGCCGCCCGGGCCCTGCTGGAGGCCGCCGTCTCAATGGCTCAGGCGCGCGTCACGCCCAAGATCCGCATCGCGCTCGAATGCGAGTTCCTGAGCCTCACCGCGCACGTACGGCTGGAGGCCGTCGAGGACGCCGACTGGCACGACGAGGTGCACCGTGCCAACGACCGCGGGCTGTTCTACGCCCGGATGATCGTGGGGCAGGTCGTCTCCCTGGCTTCCGCGGCCCTCGGACTCATCGGCACCGCCGGTGTCCTGAGCGTCCTCCACCCCGCCCTGCTCCCGCTGTTGTTGTTGTCCGTCCTGCCGGTGGGGGCGGCCGCCGTGCGCAGCGCGCGGGCCCGCTTCCGCTCCTTCAAGCGCTGGAACGCGCTGCAACGCCGCGTCCGGGTCTTCTCCTGGCTGCTGCTCGACGTGGACGCGGCCGCGGAGCTGCGCTCCGACACGGCCCAGGACGCCCTGCTGGACGAGCACCGCCGCCTGACCGTCAAGATCGCCGAGGAGGACACCCGCCTGGGCGTGAACGCGGCCCTGATCAACCTCGCCGGCCGAGCGGTCGGCGGAGTCGGCACCGGCATCACCTACGCCGCGCTCGCCGCCATGCTGATCGCCGGGTGGCTTCCCCTCGCCGCAGGCGCCGGCGCGGTCCTGGCCATCCAGTCCGGACGGTCCTCCCTCACCCAGCTCATCGAGATCGCCCACCTCGTCTACGAGCACGCCCTGTGGGTCGACGACCTCCTCGCCGTCCAGGAGCGCAGTCGCCGTCTCCTGCCCCGTACGGCCGAGGCACGGGCGCCAGAGCAGGTGAAGGAAATCACCGTCCAGGACGTCCACTTCACCTACCCCGGCAAGGACACCCCGGCGCTCAACGGCGTCTCCTTCACCCTCCGCGCCGGGGAGACGGTGGCGTTCGTCGGCCTCAACGGATCGGGGAAGTCGACCTGCGCCAAGGTGCTGGCCGGTCTGTACGAGCCGCAGAAGGGGAGCGTGAGCTGGGACGGCATCGACGTACGGCAGATGGACGCCAAGTCGGTGCACCGGCAGGTCGCCTGTGTGCTGCAGGACCCGGTGCGGTTCCCCTTCAGCGCGCTGTCGAACATCACCGCCGGAACCGGCACGCTCACCCAGGCCGAGCCCCAGCGAGCCATGGCCGCCGCGCGGGCCGCAGGAGCCGACGGGGTCATCGCCGCACTTCCCGCTCAGTGGACGACGCTGCTGTCCAAACGGTTCAAGGGCGGACAGCAGCTCTCCGGCGGGCAGTGGGCGAAGATCGCCGTCGCCCGGGGCCTGTACCAGGCGGCGCCGCTGCTGCTCCTGGACGAGCCGACGGCGAGCATGGACCCGCCGTCCGAGCACGCCGTGTACGAGGCCGTTCTGCGCGGCCGACTGCGCACCGACCAGATCACCGTGCTGATCTCCCACCGGCTCGCCAGCGTCGTCGACTGCGACCGCATCCTCGTCTTCGACAGCGGCCGCATCGTCGAATCCGGATCCCACGACGAACTCATGGCCGGCGGCGGCGACTACGCCGCCATGTTCACCCTGCAGGCCAGCGCCTACCAGGCCGGCACCGCCACAGCCGAGGAGGCGGGCCGGTGAACCCCTCCACCACCACTCCCCCGCTCACCGGGCCCGGTGGCCCCTCGTCCACGTCGTTGTGGCGGCACCGCGACTTCCGGCGGTACCTCACCGGCCAGACCGCCGGCGTGGCCGGCAGCTCGATCAGCTCGATGGCGATCCCGGTGCTCGCCGTACTCGAGCTCGACGCGACGCCCGGCCAGGTGGCCTGGCTGGCGTTCTGGGGGCAACTGCCGCCCGCACTGCTCGCTCTGCACGCCGGTGCGCTCGCCGACCGGCACTCCAAGCGACGGCAGATGATCACCGGTGACCTGGTCAGCGCTACAGCGCTGGCGACGGTACCGGTGGCCGCGGCCCTCGACGTACTGACCCTGGCGCAGCTCATGGTCGTCGCCGCGGTTCAGGGTGCCGCGGGCGTAGTGCACGATGCGGCGGCGATCAGCTTGCTACCGACCCTGGTCGACCGGTCCCTGATCCAGCGGAGCAACAGCCGCATCGGGAGCCTGTTCGCGATCGCCGCGACCGGCGGCAGCAACCTCGGCGCCGCACTGACCGCGCTGCTCGGCCCTGCCCGCGCCCTGCTCGGAGACGTCGGCTCCTACCTCCTCAGCGCCTGGTGCACTTCCCGTATCCAGGCCCGCGAGACCACCCCGACGCGGACCGGGCGGCGCCGACTGCGGACGGAGATCGCCGAGGGCCTGCGATACGTGCGCGACGACCACCGGCTGAGCGTGCTCACCTGGGTCAACGCCACCACCTCGCTGGCACTGGCCGCGCTCAACACCCTGTGGGCGCTGTACCTGCTTGTTCCCGCTTAACGACAATGTTGCTTACTGTCTGATACCCCACCTGACCTGCTTGTTTGCTTGTTGCAGTCCGCCGGGTTGCATTGATACTCATCGGCCATGCACCAATCGACGTACTCATCAGCGGGCTGGGAGTCCTGGGGGCTCGCGTTCAGGCCGGCGATCCCGGAGGGGATGCCGTTGCTGTTCGACGACGACCTCCTCTTCGAGGACAGCAACGGCGTCCGGCCCACCACCGTGATCAACTGCTGGGCCTGCGAGCTGCCAGCGAATGGATGCCCATCGCCGAACTCGTGGCCCTACTACGTGCGTACGGTGCGTGAGTGGCTGGAGTTCATATCCGGGCGCGGGGTCGTCCTTTTCGACACGCGGCGTCGCCTGAAGGCAGCATTGAGCGCGTACTCCGTGTATCGGGCCCAGGGCCCTATCAAGCACCGCTTCGAAGCCTCCACGTGGAACCAGAACATGGGGATACTGGCCGGGTTCTACAAGTGGGCGAAGGACGAGGAGTACGCGGACTCCGATCCGTTCACATACCGGCAGGCGGTCTGGGCTTTCAAGGGGCAAGTCCGTCGCGGGCGGGTCAACCAGTCACGGCGGCGCCAGGCGAAGCCTCATGTGACGATCAAGTATCTCGACGACGACTTCACGGACATCTTCCTCAAGGCGTTGGCGGGGTTGGATCCTGACGGGGAGCGGGATCCGAGGTACCGGGGGCGGGAGTTGGCCCGGAACTCAGCGATCGGCCGGTTGATCGTCTCCAGCGGTCTGCGAAGCCAGGAGTACACGTACCTGCTGGCCTGCGAAGTGCCACTGCTCCCCTCGCGACGGACTGCGGTGCCCGTGTCGTTCCCGGTCCCCTCCGGTATCACCAAGGGAAGCAAGTACCGCGAGTCGTGGATCGATTACGACTCGCTGGCTGAACTGCACTCATACATCGCCCTCGACCGGGCAGCGGCGACGTTCGGATCGTCGTGGCGTCCGCCGGCCCGCTGGGGAGAGCCGCTGTTCGTGACGGACGCCGACGAGCGAGGCGGACGCGTTAACGGGGTCCGTGTGCGGTGGAGTTCACTCGGCCCTGACGAGCGGCGGCGTCTGGTCGCCCCGGAGGGAGGTTCGATGCTGCTGTCGGTGTGGGGCCAGGGACGCCCCTTCACCGGATGGTCCACGGTCTTCGCCAGAACCTCCGACCGCATCCGCGAGCGATACGAGCCGCGCTTCCCGCATGTCAACCCGCACCGGTTGCGTCACACCATGGCAATGGCGACCATGGCGCGACTGATGCGCGGCTGGTACGAGCAGGCCGCTCGGCAGGTCCGCGACACCGATGACGATGCCGCCCTGGCGCACTACCTGCGGACGCAGGAGCCGCTGCTGATTCTGCGCGATCTGCTCGGACATACCAGCTCGCTGACCACGGAATCGTACCTGCACCGCCTGGACGTACTGCGCCTGTTCACTTCCCTGTACCGGCGGGTCGGCAAGGAGTACGGGCTGCTGGACGAGGACGTCGAGCTGGAGCTCGGGACCGAGTTCGACGACGAGCCGGCGGTGCTCTGATGCCGGCCACCGTCACCCTAGACCCGCTGGGTGTGCACTGCATCTTCAGCGACGGGTCGGAGTATCGCCGTCGCCTGCGCGTGCTGCGGCCAGTGGAGCTCCCGGAGCTGGCGCGCACCCTGCTGGAGGGTGCTACGGATCTTGTACATCCGCACGGGCAGGTCGACAGCGCGGGCGGCTTCGACCTGTACCTCACGGCCGTCCGCGGCTTCACCGACTGGCTGGTCGAGTTCGGGTTCTCCGGCGCGGCTTCCGACCTGACGCGCGCGCTCCTCGCCCGGTACTGGCGGCAGGGGGTGCGGTCCTCCCAGGAGAGCGCGCTACGGGCGATGTTGCGATGCGCGGATGACCAGGATCAGATTCTGGCGCCGGATGTGCGCGCGTTCGTCGATGGCCGGCTGTTCAACACGGGCGAGCGGTATGGCTCGCACCAGCCGTACAGCGAGGCCGAATGGGCTCGCCTCATCCGTACCTGCCGGGCCGAGGTCGATGGCGCCTATCGCGCGTTCTGCGCGGCCCGTGAGCAGGCTTCGTCGGTTGACGAGCCAGGGGCTTCGCTCCGTGAGCGCACTGCCCATCACTGGCTGGTGGTTCACAACGGGCCCGACGCGCTTGTCAAGGAGATGGCAGAGAGCGGCTCGTTCCCCTTCCGGCAGAGATACGGTGCCGGACTTCGCGCGGTGCTGGATCCGCTGATCCCGACCCTGGATGTGATCATCGCCTATCAGCTGCTGTTCGGCGCCTACACCGGCATCGTGCCGGACGGGATCGCGGACCTGGGACTCGACGACATCGAGTGGGCGGGTGACGAGAAGATCCTCCTCAGCTACGTCAAGGGCCGCACGGCGGCGGAGAGCCTTGCTCTGTCACGTCAGGCCACTCGCCTGCTGGAACAGTGGCTCGATCACTCCGCGGTGGCCCGCCGATTCGCGCCCGAGGGGTTGCGCCCCGAGCTCTGGGTGCGTTTCACGCCGAGCGGCACGTGGGCGGGAGAGCGATGGCTGGCCAAGCCGGCCACGCGCCTGTCCGTAGTCCGCTGGGTTGAGCGCCGCCAAGCCGTCGACGAGGACGATCACCCCACGCAGATGACCGGCGACGACGGTCTCCCCCTGGCCCTTCACCGGCACCGCATCCGCACGACCCACGACGCGCTGAAAGACCGATCACACTGGCGCGGCAGCCGCCGGACCACGCTCGATCCGAATCGGTCCCCCGGCATCGAGGGGGACCACTACCTGACGAACACGACGCCGGCTCAGCGCGAGGCGGCGGAAGACATCATCGCCCAGGCACAGGAGGACCTGGTGCGCCGGGCGCTGCCGCCTTTGGTGCTGGCCACCGCCGAAATGGCCGACCTGGTGGAGAACTATCCCGAGCACATGAAGCGGCTCGGCCTGGACGACAACGCCTTGGTGCAGCTCCTGTCCGGGGAACGCGACGTATTCACCGCCGCATGTGGAGACCAACTGTCGGGTCCACGGGCCGAAGGGCAAGCCCTGTCCGGCACGCCCGTGGGTGTGCCTGCTGTGCCCGCTGGCCTTGTTCGCCCCCCGCCATCTGCCGAACCTGCTGCGACTACGGGCGTTCTTCTCCCGCCAGTGGCAGCAGATGACCACCGCCGAGTTCATCCCCGTCTTCGGCCCGTACGCCCACCGTCTCGACGAGATCCTGACCCCCGACCGGTACTTCTCCGAGCACGCGCTACGGGCAGCCGCTGCCGAGGTCACCGACTCCGATGCCGAGCTTCCCCTGCGACCTGAGGAGCACACCGTATGACCACCCTGCACCGGCCCACGGGCCTCGCGGCCACCTTTTCTCGCTCCGTCTTTCGAGGTGAAGACGTGTGCACTGCGGCCAGTCTGCCGGTCCACGGCGCGGGCCCCCATCCTCACTTCGACGACGCAATCTGGGACTTCACCGGTGTCATCGGGCTGCCGCGCTACCTTGCGCGGCACGCGCGGATCTTGTCCTTCACCGAGATCTTCAATCCCCAGTGGAGGGAACTCGCGAAGGAGTTCATCTTCGCCCGGCTCGCACCGGACCACCACGCCGTGCGGGAGCTTGCCCACGCCTACCGAACGCCCTACAGATAGCCACGGTGCACGGGCGGCTGACCGTGCTGACCGGCTGGCTGAACTGGCTCACCGAACAAGGCGTGGACGATCTCGGGGAGGTCACCCAGCCGCACTGCGCCGCCTACCTGGAACTTCGCAAGAAGGTACGGGACAAGCACGGCGTCGTGATCCGCGACAGCAGCCCCGGCTACCGCATGGACGTAGTGGCGGTCATCCAGGAGCTGGGCTACTACACCGAATTGTTCTCCACCGGCGGCTACGTGTCGGGATTCCGTCCGTGGGGACGACGCACGGCGTACTCCGTCGCCGGGATGGTCCGTCGGACCGGCAACACGACACCGCCGCTGAGCAACGACGTCTTCCAACCGCTCGTGGCGGCAGCCCTGTACGTGGTGGAGGTGCTGGCACCGCACGCCATCGAACGGACGGCTGGTCTCCGGACGATCCGCTGCTGCGGGTGAACCTGGTCTCCCTCGCCCACGAGACCGGTCGGCACGCCTTCCACTACACGTGGCTGCCAACCCTGCGCGGCCACCTGGAGAAGGCCGTCAGGGAAGTCGGCCTATCCAAACGCTGGGGCCGGACGGCCGCCCCGGTCGAACGCGCGGACGGACGGGGCACCGTTCCCTGGACCCTGCCGATGAACACCACCGAGGCCCGACTGCAGCTCTCCCGGGCCCGCACAGCCTGCCTCATCGTGCTCGCCGCACTGACCGGAATGCGCAAGAGCGAACTGGCTGAGCTGACCCACGACTGCCGCCAGCCTCCCGAACAGCTCGGCGAGGGCCGCCTCCGCTACCGCCTGAAGGGCAAGATCATCAAGGGCCGGAAGCTGGGTGGTGAACACGACCAGTGGGTGACCATCAAGCAGGCGTACGACACCGCCGGTGTGGCCGCCTCACTCGCCGACCCGGTGAAGAACACCGGTCACCTCTTCAAGTCGCTCTCCTTCTTCACCCCGTATGAATGGTTCCTGACCTGGGTCAATGGCCCAGACGGCCGTCGCCTTGGGCTGGCGCCGATCCCCGAGGTGCCGGTCAGCCTGCGGATGCTACGGAGAACCCTCGCGGTGGAAATGGCGCACCGGCCCGGTGGTCTGCTGGCCGCCAAGATCCATCTCAAGCATATTTCCGTGGTCACCACCGAGGGCTACGCGGACCGCCCCGGTGGGGCACAGTCGGTGCTGATGGCCGAGTTCGGCCAAGAGGAGCGAGAGCACAAGATGCGCGTCGCCCTCGACGCGTTCCACGACTACCAGAACGGTATCCGGCCTGCGGGGCCTGGTGCCGGCGACCTCCTGGACTTCTTCTCGTTCGTCGACGAACAGCTGGACTTCTCTGGGGCGCCGAACATCAAACGCAGCGACCAGGAGGTGACGAACCTGCTCGCCAAGCGGGCCAAGTCCCTGCACCTGGGGCCGGCGAACTACTGCTGGTTCCTCGATCCGTCCAAGGCGCTGTGCCTCAAGCTCGCCGGGGCCCGCGCCCACGGGGCGACAGAGCCCTTGATCGGCATGTGCGATTCAGCGCGATGCCCCCAGGCCACCCACCATGCCGGGCACCGCCCGGTATGGGCGGCCAGCACCGAAAGCAAGCAGGTCTTCATCGCCACCATCGGACGCGCACAGCGGACGGAGAAAGCCCGGCTGAGTACGGAACTCGCCCGAGATGAACGGGTGCTGGCCGAGATCGACGCCCTCTGCGGAACGGGGGCATGACGTGGCCCGCATCAGCGACGAGACCCGGCGGAACAACGAGACGGCCATTCGGCAGGTCATGGAACGGCTGCTTGCCGGTGACGTTCCCGCGGGCGGCAAGTGCGACGTCAAGACCCTCGCGACCCAGGCCGGGGTCGCCCGCACCGGTTTCTATCCCAAGAGGAACCGCGACGGCTCACCGCGGCCCGGCCCGTACCAGCACCTTGCCGAGGAGTTCGAGCGCCGCCTGGCCGCACTGCGCGAGGCCGGCGCCGCACCCGACCCACGAGCCGCCCAGGTCGAACGCCTCAAGAGTCAGGTAGCCGGGTTGAAGGACCGGCTCGCCGAGCGGCAGGAGCAGCTTGCCGAACTCGGCGAGTTCAAGCAGCGAGCGCTCTCCCAAATCGCCGCCCAGCAGATGGAGATCCAACGGCTTCGGGAGGCCCTGGCCGCACCGTCCAATCTCCGGGCACTTCCCCGGGCTCAGAGAGGAGCCGCCCCCTACGGATCGTGCAGCTGAACTCCGGTCCATGCGCGCGGATCCCGGTCGTTGTGGTGCTGCGGCGCCCCGGGTGTGCCGGTGCTGCGGTCAGGGCAGCACACCGCTCTCAGCCAGGACTCGGCGCAGGTCCGCAGCGGCCGGTGCCCCCTCGGTCGTGCCGTCGGCATGGCGGTAGAGCCGACAGGACAGCCCCGTTTGGAGGCCCTCCTCTGCGAACGGGTCGGCTCCGTCCAGCAGGAGGGTGGGCGAGCCTGACATCCCCTGCCGGACGGCTTCGTCCGCGTCGTGGACCTCGATCCATTCCACCGGTACGACCCGGCCATGGAGAGCCTCGGTGATGCGCTCGCGGATGAGCGGGGCGTTCGGGCAGTCGGGCACGGTCAGCACCGTGACGCGCGCCGTCTCAGTCTCGGAGTGGTTCATGGCGGCCCCCTTCCTGACATGGTTCTTCTTGCTGTGTGTGGACGGTAGACCTTCCAGTGCGCTGGAAGGTCAAGGGCTAGCCTGGAGGCATGCGCATCGGTGACCTTGCCGCCGTCAGCGGGGTGACGGCGAAGACGCTCCGGTTCTACGAGCAGGCTGGGCTGCTGCCCGCCCCCCCCGTACCGCGGGCGGCTATCGCGACTATCCGCCACAGACGGTGCGGCGGCTGTCGTTCATCCGTGACGCCCAGGGCGCGGGGCTGAGCCTGGCCGAGATCCGCTCCGTGCTCGCTCTGCGCGATGCCGGCGCCTCTCCCTGCGCCCACGTCGCGGCACTCGTCGAGGCGCATCTCCAGGACATCGACCGGCGTCTGGCCGAGCTGCGCGCCACCAGGACGGTGCTGCGGGGGCTGGCGGAGCGGGCCGCTGCGACCGATCCCGCCGACTGTACCGACGCCGAGGTGTGCCGCATCCTCACCGGGGCGGGCAGCGCGGTTGGTGAGCGTCCTCACTGAACCGGCCGGCCGGGCCCGCCTAGCGTGAAGGCTCCCAGGACATACCGTCCGGGTTCACGGTGAGGAGCAAGGCCATGCTGCGTGCGGTGTGGAACGGAACGGTGATCGCGGAGACCCCGCGCACGGTGATCGTCGAGGGCAACCACTACTTCCCGCCCGAGTCGCTGCACCGGCAGTACCTCACGCCGAGCAGGACCAGGTCGCTGTGCTTCTGGAAGGGAGTGGCCCGCTACTACAGCCTCGAGGTCGACGGGCTGACGAACCCGGATGCCGCCTGGTACTACCCCAAGCCCAGCCCCCTGGCCCGGAAGATCAAGGATCATGTGGCGTTCTGGCAGGGCGTACGCGTGGAGGGCGCGCCGGAGCCGGATGCGCCGGCAGACAGCGGTCAGTGACCGATGCGGGTCAGCGGCGGACCAGGTGCCGGAGGGCGACAACGGTCTGCAGGACGGCGGCCGGGCGCAGCAGGACGGGGCGGGGCCGCTCGGGCATGGCGCCGCGGCGCAGGGCGACGCTGGTGACGGTGACGACGGGCAGTGCCCAGGCGGCGATGGCCGCCGCCCGTACGGCGGGGCTGGGTTCGTGGCGCAGGGTGAGCCACGTCCAGAACGCGGCGTCGGCGAAGGTGTCGGCGTAGTCGCCGAAGGGGGAGGCCGTGCCCTGATGGCGGGCGAGGCGCCCGTCGGCGAGATCGAGGCCGACCGCCAGGATGCCGGAGGCGCGACCGGTTCCGCCGGGCAGGGCGGGGAGGTTGCCGCGCAGCAGCGTCAGGACGTCCGCGGGGGCAAGGCGGGTGCGGTGTTCCAGCAGCCCCAGGTGCGAGGCGGTGAGGCCCCAGCTGGCGGCCACCCAGCCCGGTCCGGGCCGCCTGCCGGCCGCCAGCGTGTACAGGACGGCGTGCAGGGCGGTGAGCTCGGCCAGGGCACGGGGGCGGCGGGCGGCCTGGAGCAGCGACCGGTGCGCGGCGTGGCCGAGGAAGCGCACGACGGCGGCCGGGGCGAGGGTGTCTGCACGCAGCTCGGCCAGCAGCGCGTTCGTCGCGGCACGGCTGTCGGCCATCTCGGAAACGGGCTCCACGTTGCTTGGTCCTCCACCACGACGGCGATAGCGCTCAGGGTAGGGGGCGACGCGCCGGGAGGAAGGTGAGCGCGCTCACTGATCGGCGGACATGCCCGGCCTAGCGTCGTAGGTGAGACAGGGACGGACACGTGGAGAGGTCGGGCAATGGCGTGGATCGGTGCTCTGGGGGCGGTGACCGTAGCGGGCGCGAGTGTGGCGGGCGGGTATCTGGGGCTGGTGACGGGGGCACTGCCGCTGGATGTGGGAGTCGGGCGGCGCAGACGGCCGCTGGGGCCTCAGACCGTCGACATCGCGGCACCGCGTGAGGTCGTGTTCGACGTCATCGCCCAGCCGTATCTGGGCAGGGCCACCCGAGCGATGCGCGAGAAGGTCACGGTGCTGGAGCAGGGCAGCAACATGGTGCTCGCCGCCCATCGCACCCCGGTCACGGGCGGGCGGCTGACCGCGACGACGGTGGAGACGGTGCGGTTCACCCGCCCAGAAAGGGTCGACTTCCGCCTGGTGCGCGGGCCCGTCCCGGCGGTCGCCGAATCGTTCACCCTCACCGAGCACGAGTCCGGTACGCGGCTGGTCTACGAGGGCGAGCTCGCCACGGATCTGTGGCGGGCCGGGCAGTGGTGGGGCGCCCTGGTCGCCCCACGGTGGGAAGCGACCGTCGCCGCATCCCTGGCCGCGGTCCGGCAGGAGGCGGAGCGGCGCTCGACTCTGCGGTGAGCGGCTCGCCGGTCCCGCACAGCGGGCCGACGGAGGCGGTGGAGTGCGGGCGGGTGTCCGTTTCGCGCTGAGAGGGAAGGCGGCGATGAGACATGGTGGCGCGGCCGAGCGGGATGGCCCGGCGGGCCGGGACGCAGCATGAGTTGAGGCCGGCGCCGGGCGGCGCGCCGGCGCCTGAGGGGCTGGTCACCTCCCGCGGTGCCCGGGGTCCGGCGCGGGTGCGTGATCGAGTGGGCGACTGGCTGACCAGGGCGCTCACGCGGGCGGTGTTCTGCTGGCTGCCTCCTCCTCACCGTTGACCGGCCGTGCGCGGGGTCGGCCGCCCCGCTGTGGTGCGTCCGTGCCCCCTGGCCAGTCAGTGGCCAGGGCCGAGGTCGGCGAGGGCGTCTTCCACGGCGCGGTGGAAGGTGGGGTAGGCGAACATCATGTGCCGCAGTCTGTCGACCGGGACCTCCATCTGGATGGCCACGGCCAGCCCGTAGAGGACCTCGCCGCCGGCCGGGCCGGCGGAGGTGGCCCCGATCAGGACGCCGCGGTCGGCGTCCTCGACGAGTTTGATCAGGCCGTCGTTGCCGGCCTTGTGGATCCATCCGCGTGCGGAAGAGGGCACTCGCGCGGTGCCGGTGCGTGCTCGAAGGCCCTGCTCGCGGGCGGCGTGTTCGGTCAGCCCGACGGAGCCGACTTCGGGGTCGGTGAAGGTGACCCGGGGCAGCGCCCGGTAGTCCGCGTCCGGTCCGCGCCGGCCGAGGATGTCGCGTACGGCGATCTCGGCCTGGTACATCGCGACATGCGTGAACAGGCCCTGTCCGGTGACGTCGCCGACGCCCCAGATCCCTGGTGCGGCCCGCATCTGCCCATCCACGGCCAGTGCGCGGGCGTGTGGGTCGAGCCCGATGCTCTCCAGGCCGAGCCCGGCCAGGTGCGGCCGGCGTCCGGTGGCCACCAGCAGGTGCTGTCCGGTGATCTCCTGCCCGCCCTCCAGGGTGAGCCGGAAGGCGTCGTCCGCGTGGGCCACGCCGGTGGCCCGGGCTGCTGTGCGTACGGTGACGCCCTCGTCTTCCAGCACGTCGGCCAGGAGGGTGCCGACGGCGGGTTCTTCCGCGGGGAGCAGGTGCTGCATCGCTTCGACGACGGTGACCGCGGTGCCGAAGCGGGCGAACGCCTGCGCCAGCTCCACGCCGATGGCGCCGCCGCCGAGCACGAGCAGTGAGTCCGGGGGCTCCTTGGCAGAGACTGCCTGCCGGTTGGTCCAGTACGGTGTGGCCTCCAGGCCGGGGACGGGCGGTATCTGCGGGCGGCTGCCGGTGGCCAGCACCACCGCGCGCCGGACACTGAACGCCTGCCCGTCGGCCTCCACGCGGCCGGGGCCGGCCAGGCGGGCACGGCCACGCACGAAGTGCCCGCCCTTGCGGGTGAACCGGTCGACGGCCACCTGGTCGTTCCAGTCGTCGGTGGCCTCCTCCCGGATCCGGGACGCGACCGGCGCGAAGCTGGCGGCCACCTGGACGTCTCCGGCCATGCCGGGCACACGCCTAGCCTCGGCGAGCAGGTTGCCGGCGCGGATCATCATCTTGCTCGGGATGCACGCCCAGTACGGGCACTCCCCGCCGACCAGTTCCGCCTCCACCCCGACCACGTCCAGCCCTTCCTCGGCCAGACGCTCGGCGGCATGTTCACCACCGACCCCCATGCCGATCACCACGGCATCGACTTCGTGCGGTACGCGCGCCATGAGCGACCTCCTTGAACAACCGTGCCCGACGGTCACGGTCCTTGCGTATCGGGGACAGCGGGGTGTGTGGGCGCCGCCACGTCGCCGGTGCGCCTCGCGCGTGTGGTGCGGGCGGTCCGCGAGGTGCCCCAGACCAGCGTGCCGGTGAGCATCACCAGGGTGAGCGGGTAGAACACCGGGCGCAGGGGGATCAGGACCGGCAGGAGGGCGGCGGCGGTACTCGCACCGAGCACCAGCACAAAGGCCGGAACGCAGCAGGCGAAGCCGAGCAGGAACGACGGAAGCACAGCGAGGAGCCGGGCGTAGCGGCTGCCGCGGCAGGAGGCGTTCTGCCGGGCGGCGTGGGCGGTGACGGCGATGTTGCATCCCACCAGGGCGGCCACGATCGCGCCGAGCAGCAGGTTGACCGGGCTGATGAAGACTGCGAGGTGGCTGGTGGGATGCCAGGCGAGGACCGGCTCGAACAGGTATGGCGCCCGCGCCGTAAACAGCTGATCCGGCGCGGCCCGCGCGAGTGGGGCGCCGGTGAACCGGCCCGAGCCCGATACGGCGAGGTCGCCGATGGAGAACAGGTAAAGCACCAGGGTGAGGGTCGCGGCGATCAGTGCGGCCCTGCGGTAGCGGCGAACGGCGAGGGCGGCACGCACCCGCCGGGGCGTGGCAGCGATCGCGGCAACGGTGCCGCCCCAGGCACCGCCCGCTGCGGCGAGTACGGTCAGCAGCCTGCTCATGTCCGCACCTGGCTGTTGGGGTAGAAGGAGTACCAGGCGAACCACATGGCGTCGAGGAAGTCCGCCGGAACCCACCGCTCCCCATCGCGCTGGACGACGCGGGCCGTGCCCAGCTTCTCGTCCCAGCGGGCCTCCACCTGCGTGCCGCCGACGTCCGCGCGCACGATGCGGTGCGCCCTCACGAGGTCCTTGTCGATGGCCAGACGCCCGCCACCGACCCGTACGCCGATGACCACGTGCTTGTCGTCGAAGCGGTCACTCGTGGCGAGAACGGGGAAGAGCGGGCCGCCCTTGACGTAGTAGCCGCTGCGACCCGGGTAGGAGCCGTAGGGGTCGCTGCCGTAGCTGCGCAGCGCACCGGTGTCGGTGGACAGCACCTCGGTGTCGGGGTGGGCGGTCCGCCACTGCTTCCACGTGGTCCACACCAGCGAGACGGTGGCCAGTTTCGTGCCCTTGAGCGTGCCGCTCACCGCAGTGCCAAGCAGCTGGGGCCACTCGGACCCGGTCTGCCGGTCGTGCATCAGCAGATTGGAGTTGACCAGGCGGCCGGTGGTGCCGAACGTCAGGTCCTGGACGCCGGGCGGGGCGGAGAAGCCGATGACCGTGCCCGTCAGCGGGCAGTAGGTGACCGCGAGCGGCTCGCCGGCCACCGTGTCGTTGACGATCTCGTGCCACACCAGGACAAGCTGCGGGTACGCCCTCACCTCACCGCGATACTCCAAGCCGAAGACCGGATCGTTGTCGTCGAGGAACCCGGCGTCGCGCGCCGGGACGAAGCGGGGCTTGTCAATGGAGGGGATGCCGTCCTTGCCCGGCCCGCCGGACACGGCGGCACCGGCGAGCGCCTCCAGGGACGGGTCCTGGCCCGGCTGCACGGCCGTCACCGGATCCGGGCGGTCGGCGAGGGTCTGCCAGCCGACCACGCCCCCGCCGACGAGCAGGACGACGACTCCGCCGATCACGCCCGCACCCTTGAGCACCTGCCGGCGCGGTGGGCGCGGGGACTGCTGACCGTTCACCTGGCACCTCCCGATCCCCCGGGATGCGGGCTCGCGCGGCGGCGAACACCGCCTTCGCCCTTCGATCGTGCCGGGAGCGGGGGTCGTGGTTCGGTGAGCGCGCTTACAGTTCTCGCCCTTCTCCGGGGCCTACGGTCGGATCATGGTGCTGAGGATCGTGCTCGGAACGGTGTACACGGCGATGGGCGTCGCCCAGCTCACCTCCTTCGGGCACATGCCGCGGATCCTGTCCGCGTACGGGCTGGTGACCGGCAGCGCCGCGACCGTACTGGCCGTGGCGCTGATCGCCGGGGAGCTGGTGTGCGGGATCTGGTTCCTGGCCCGCCCCCGCTCGACGGCCCTGGCGCCGGTGTGGGTGTACACGGCCGTCTCGGTGGTGTGGACGGTGCTGGCCGTGCAGGCGTACGCGCGGGGCCTGACGGTGGCCAACTGCGGCTGCTTCGGGATCTACCTGGCCCAGCGGCTGAGCTGGTTCGTGCTGATCCAGGACGCCCTGACCCTGCTGTATGCCGCCGTGCTGTTCCGCTCCGCCCGCACCGCGCCCGCTCGCGCCGGCCGGGAGGAGGTGAGGGACGGTGCCGGCATCCGGTGAGCGTTCCGGTCTCGGTGGCGTGGCTGCGGTTGTGGGCGCCGGGCTGCTCATGGTGGTGTGCTGCGCGAGCCCCCTGCTCCTGGCCGGCGGAGCACTCGGCGCGGTCGGCGGGATTCTGGCCAGCGGGTGGCTGATCACCGTCGGCGCGGTCATCATCCTGGCCGGCACGGGCTACGCGCTGCGGTGCCGGGTCCGTCCGCCGGGGCGCCAGTCCGGATGACTGCTGCCCGACCGTCCCGGCCCCGCCCGCGCCGCAAGCGGGCGAGAAACCTGATCGTGACGACGTCCGGTGAGTGAAGGCAGGTCCATTCATGGAGGAGTTCCGCGTGCCCCAGGCACCCGCGCCCCGGCGCAAGGCGGACCGCGACGAGGTGTTCGTGGAGTTCACCAAATCCATCTGCCCCCTGTGCAAGACCCCCATCGACGCGCAGGTCAACATCCGCAACGACAAGGTCTATCTACGCAAACGCTGCGGTGAGCACGGTGAGTTCGAGGCGCTGGTCTACGGGGACGCCGAGGAGTACCTGTCCTCGGCCCGCTTCAACAAGCCCGGCACGATTCCGCTCGTCTTCCAGACCGAGGTGAAGGACGGCTGCCCCAGTGACTGCGGGCTGTGCCCGGAGCACAAGCAGCACGCCTGTCTGGGCATCATCGAGGTCAACACCGGCTGCAACCTGGACTGCCCGATCTGCTTCGCCGACTCCGGCCACCAGAGCGATGGCTACTCCATCACCCACGAGCAGTGCGAGCGGATGCTCGACGCCTTCGTGGAGTCCGAGGGGGAGGCGGAGGTGGTGATGTTCTCCGGCGGGGAGCCCACCATCCACAAGCACATCCTGGACTTCATCGACCTCGCCCAGACCCGCCCGATCAGGAACGTCAACCTGAACACCAACGGCATCCGTCTGGCCACGGACAAGAAGTTCGTCGCCGAACTCGGCAAACGCAACCAGGTGCCGGGCCGTTCGGTGAACATCTACTTGCAGTTCGACGGCTTCGACGAGCGCACGCACATGGAGATCCGGGGCCGGGACCTGCGCACGTTCAAGCAGCGGGCCCTGGACAACTGCGCCGAGGCAGGGCTGACTGTCACCCTCGTCGCGGCCGTCGAGCGCGGGCTGAACGAGCACGAGCTCGGGGCGATCATCGAGTACGGCATCGACCACCCCGCGGTCCGCTCAGTGGCGTTCCAGCCGGTCACCCACTCAGGCCGGCACGTGGAGTTCGACCCGCTGAACCGGCTCACCAACCCCGACGTCATCCGTCTCATCAACGCCCAGCGCCCCAACTGGTTCACCAAGGGCGACTTCTTCCCCGTGCCGTGCTGCTTCCCCACCTGCCGCTCCATCACCTACCTGCTGGTGGACGGCGAACAAGGCAACCGCACCGTCGTCCCCATCCCGCGGCTGCTGAACGTCGAGGACTACCTGGACTACGTCACCAACCGGGTCATGCCCGACGCCGGGATCCGCGAGGCCCTGGAGAAGCTGTGGTCGGCCTCCGCGTTCATGGGCACGGCCACCACCGAGGAGAAGCTGCGGGCTACCGCCGAGGCACTGGACTGCGCGGATGCCTGCGGTATCGACCTGCCGGAAGCGGTGAAGGACCTGACCGACAAGGCGTTCATGGTTGTCGTGCAGGACTTCCAAGACCCGTACACCCTCAACGTCAAGCAGCTGATGAAGTGCTGCGTCGAGGAGATCACCCCCGACGGGCGCCTCATCCCGTTCTGCGCGTACAACTCCGTCGGCTACCGCGAACAGGTCCGCGCCGACATGTCCGGCGTCCCCGTCGCCCCGGTCGCGCCGAACGCCCTGCCGCTCGCCGGCCGCCTGACGGCGACGCCGTACGGCTCGAAGACAGCGCACACTCCCGGCGCAGAAGGGAAGCTCCCGTCATGACACAGCCGCCCACCGGTGAGGAGCTGAAGGCGTGCTGCGCCGCCGCGTACTCCTCCGACATCGTCGCCCTGCTCCTCGGGGAGTCCTACCACCCTGGCGGCACCGCCCTGACCCGCCGCCTCGCCGACGGCCTTGGCCTGACCCCGGCTGCGAGGGTCCTCGATGTCGCGTCCGGCCGCGGCACCACCGCCCTGTTGCTGGCCGACGCCTACGGCGCCGACGTCGACGGGGTGGACTACGCGCCGGCGAACACCGCCCTCGCCCAGGGCTCCGCCCAGGCAGCTGGCCTCGCCGACCGGGCCCGGTTCACCACCGGGGACGCCGAACACCTGCCGTACCCGGATGGAGTCTTCGACGCCGTGGTGTGCGAGTGCGCCCTGTGCACCTTCCCCGGCAAGACGCGCGCCGCGGCCGAGTTCGCCCGAGCACTTCGGCCGGGCGGCCGCCTCGGCATCACCGACGTCACCGTCGATCCGACCCGCCTTCCGCCCGAGCTCACCGGCCTCGGAGCCCGGATCGCCTGCATCGCCGACGCCCGTCCGTTGGAGGAGTACACCGAGATCCTGGCCGGGGCGGGGCTGCGCACGCTGCGTACCGAGCGCCACGATCAGGCGATGCTGCGGATGATCGACCAGATCGATGCCAGGCTGAACATACTGCGGATCACTGCAGCGGCCCGCCTCGCCGAGGCTGGCGTGGATCTCACGGCGGCTCCCGCCGTCCTGGAGGCGGCCCGCGCGGCGGTGGCGGACGAAGTGTTGGGGTACGCCTTGCTGATTGCCGAAAAGGACACTGGGGGCGTCTGATCGAAGGGCTCCTCGCGCGCCCTGGGAGGGCGGGGGTCCTTCAGGGCCCGTCTGGGGCAGGCGGGTCATGAAGACGGCGTGCCTGGGCGTCGTAGTCGCGCAGGACGAGTCTGAGCTGTTCCAGTGACTCGGCGGGGATGTCGGAGGGAGCGGACTCGGCCACGAAGCGGGCGGCGGCCACGAGCGCCGCGAACTCGAAGGGGTGCGCGGTCGCGCGCAGGATGCCGGGCCGGGCCCACTCCAGGTGCACGGTCAGCCCTTCGACGACAGGTACTCCTTGATCTGCCCGAGCTCCTTCTCGAAGTCGTCGTAGTCCTCACGCATGCCGTTGAGGTACCCGCTCCAGCCGAGGCTGTTCTTCGCGTAGTGAACGGCTTCCTGGATCTCCTCGTCCGTGGCCCCGAACAGCTTCGCGGCCTCGGTGTGGAAGAGCGTGCAGTAACGGCACTTCGTCTCCGAGTGCAACGCGATCCCGATCAGTTCCTTGTACTTGTTCGGAATCAGCGTCTCGCCGAGTTCGATCTTCTTGAAGATCTCCCACTCGTAATCCAGCAGGTCATCGGGGATGCGGGAGAAGAAGTGGGGCACGAGGCCCAGGGTCTCCTTGATCTCCGCCTCGACCTCGCTGCGCGTGCGTCCCGCCATGGCGACCACTCCTCTCGGCCGTGCCAAACCGGTCCCCCTCCTTCCACGCTAGATCCGGCCGAGGGCAGCGGCGACTCCTGCCTGTGCCGCCTTTCCACGTCATTTGGGCGGCAGGCTCGCCACGAATGCGTGCCCCTGGTCGATCCAGGCGGCCAGGGCCTCGTCCTCGGACACGGCGGAGGAGGCCACGACGACCCAGCCGCGCATCGGGCGCCCGGTGAAGTCGAAGGGACGCGTCCCGGGCCGCGCCAGGGCAGCCTCGGTGGCGTCGGGGCCGACCCGGACCATCAGCTCGTCCCCGGTCACCCCGACCGCCATGTGGCCCTGGTAGAGGAACGCCAGCCCACCGAACATCCGCTTCTCCGTGATGCCCGGATCCGCACCCAGCCGGGCCCGGATGCGTTCCGCCAGTCCTTCGTCGAACGCCATGACCGCCCTCACCCTCGCGTACGGCGGCTCACCTGCCGCTCCAGATCCTGGAGGTCCTTGACCAGCGACGAGCGCACCTTGCGCCCCATCATCGGCCCTGCCAGCCGGTACAGGCCGGAGGCGTCGCCGCGCACGCGGATCCGGGCAGGCGTGCCGCCGTCCGGGAGCGGGCCGAAGCTGTAGGTCACGTGCATCGGCATCGGTCCGGCGACCGAGACCATGTCCAGCAGCTCTGGCGGCTCGTAGGCGGCGACCCGCAGCACGTAGTCGATGCGTTTGCCCAGGAAGTGCGCCGTCCGCGTCACCTCGGCCCCGACCCCGAAACCGCCCGCATCCGCCTGCAGCGTCAGCTGCGCCGTGCGGATGCCCTGGGTCCACTCGGCATCGTGGCGCCAGTCCATCGCGTACGCCGCCACCTGTTCGCACGGCAGCGGGATCACCCGCTCCACGCTCTCGTCGATACCCATGAGCTGCCCTCTTCCCAGCCGTCAGTTCCATCGACCCACCCCGGGCGGTCAGCGGCAACCGGACGCCGCAGGGACTACCGGTGCGTAGGTAAGGGCGGTCACATACCTGCCCCCACCAGCCGATCTAGGGTCAGCGACGGAAGCAGGAGAACCACCCGGCGAATGGAACGATCACCATGACCACGGCATCACACATCTCCTCCAAGACCGCTGCGATCCCTGTGCACGCCGTCTGGGGCGCAGCGGCCGGACTCGTCGGCGGCGTCGGCATGGGCATCTGGATGTCGGTCTCCCGGCCCGTCATGGACACCGCGATGATCACGATGGTGGCCGGGCTGCTGGGCTCCACCAACGCCTTCGCCGGCTGGCTGATCCACCTGTCCATCGCGCTGTTCGCCGGTGCCACCTTCGGCATCGTGCTCGGCCACCTCGCCCAGCGCCTCGCACCCGCCATCGTCCTTGGCCTGGCCTATGGCGTGGTGTGGTGGACCATCGGCGCGCTGTGGATCATGCCCGCCAACATGGGCATGCCGGTCTTCGAGTGGAACGACGTCACCTCCTCCAGCCTCGGCGCCCACCTCGTCTTCGGCCTGCTCACCGGCGCCACGTTCGCGTGCATCGCCCAGGCGATGGGCAAGCGCACCGGCCCGGCCCGATGAGCAGCGAGGCTCCCGCGTCAAGCCGCGGCCCCGCGGTTCCTCCGCCGGGCGCGGCGCTGCGCCGCATAGGCCCGGTCGACGGCGCGGTGCCCTACTGTCTGGCCACAAGCGCCGAGGCGCTGGCCAGCCCGGCATGGGGTGCCGCACCACCACCATGGGCCCCTGGACGACGCGAGGAGACACGTACCATGACCGACGCCGCAGCAGGCGAGGAGGAAGCGGAGCGGACCTGGTGCCTGGCCGAGGTCGACATCTTCTGCGACCTGTCCGAGCAGGAGATGGAAGCCATCGCCGCCGCGGCGCCGATGAAGACCTACCACGCGGGAGAGATTCTCTACTCGCCCACCCAGCCCTCGGAGGTGCTGTTCATCCTCAAGAAGGGCCGGGTCCGCGTTTTCAGGGTCTCCGCCGACGGCCGGGCGCTGACCACCGCGATCATCTCCCCGGGCACGATCTTCGGCGAGATGGTCCTGCTCGGGCAGCACATGTACGACAACTACGCAGAAGCCCTCGACGACACCGTCGTGTGCGTGATGAGCCGTACGGACGTGAATCGGCTGCTGCTGGCCGACGCGCGGATCGCCGCACGGATCACCGCGATCCTCGGCCGCCGCCTGGCCGACCTCGAACAGCGTCTGTCCGACAGTGTGTTCAAGACCGTCGCCCAGCGCATCGCCACGACGCTGACCACCCTGACCAGCGCCCAGCCCCCGGCGGGCCCCCTGCGGCCGGTCGGGCGCCACCCGCAGATCGCGCTCACCCACGAACAGCTCGCCGCCCTCGCCGGTACCTCCCGCGAAACCTGCACCAAGGTCCTGCGCGACTACGCCGACCACGGCCTGCTACGCCTGTCCCGCGGGCGCATCACCGTCCTCGACCCCGAACGGCTCAAGGACGCCGCCGGCTGACGTCACCGATCCGTAAGGCCCCGGCCCACTGCCCGCTCGAGCCGCCACGAACTACCCTCGCCACCAGTCCCGACCCTTCAGGAGTCCTCCTTGCGTGCCCGTATCCTCCTCCCGGCCGCCCTCGCTGCCGCCCTTGTCACTTTGACCGCATGCGGCTCGGGCGACGGCTCCGCGTCCGCTGGCGACGCGGGCGCCTCCCCCTCGAAGGCGTCTTCCCCCGCCCAGTCGCCCGCCGGCTCCCACGACAGCGGCAGCGGGTCGCAGGGCGCTAAGGTCCCCGAGGCGCTGAACTTCTCCGCAACCACTGTGGACGGCAAGCCGTTCGAGGCGAAGACGCTCGCGGGCAAGCCCACGGTGCTGTGGTTCTGGGCGCCCTGGTGCCCCACGTGCAAGGGCCAGGCCGCCGCAACCGCCAAGGTCGCCGCCGACCAGCAGGGCAAGGCGAACGTCGTCGGCGTCGCGGGCCTGGACAAGAACGCCGCCATGCGCGACTTCGTCTCCGACACCGGCACCGGCTCCTTCCCCCACCTCTCCGACGAGAAGGGCGAGGTGTGGAAGCGTTTCGAGATCACCCAGCAGAGCTTCTACGTGATCCTCGACCACACCGGAAGGACCGTCTACGAGGGCGTGCTCCCCGGCGGCAAGGGGCTGGCGGAGAAGGTCTCCGCCCTGACCGGCTGAACCCGCCATGGCCGACCTGCCCCTCGCCCTCGCGCTCGGCGCCGGGATGCTCGCCGCCGTCAACCCGTGCGGTTTCGCCCTGCTGCCCGCCTACCTCTCCCTGCTCGTCCTAGGCGACGACAGCCCCAGCCGCACCGTCGCCGTCGGCCGGGCGCTCGCTGCCACCGCCGCGATGACCGCCGGCTTCGCCGCCTTCTTCGGCGTCTTCGGACTCGTCATCCAGCCCGTCGCCGGCCAGGTCCAGCAGCACCTGCCCTGGTTCACCATCGCCTTCGGCCTGCTCATCACCACGGCCGGAGCATGGCTGCTTGCGGGCCGCCAACTGCCGACCCTGGCCCCGAAACTCCGCCGCGCCCCCGCCGTCACGCGTTCCATGCCCTCGATGGCGCTGTTCGGCATGGCGTATGCCACCGCCTCCCTCGGCTGCACCATCGCCCCGTTCCTCGCCATCGTCGTCTCCGCCTTCCGCAGCGGCTCCACCACGGAAGGCATCGCCCTGTTCGCGGCCTACGCCGCCGGCATGGGCCTGATCGTCGGCGCCGCCTCCCTGACCGTCGCCCTCACCCGCACCACCGCGGTCACCCGGCTGCGCCGCCTCGGCGCGATCGCCCCCCGGCTCGGCGGCGGCCTGCTCCTCCTGGTCGGCGCCTACGTCGCCTACTACGGCTGGTACGAGATACGCGCCCTGCGCAACCCCACCACCACCGACCCCGTCATCGACACGGCGGCCACCGTCCAGCGAGCCGTTGCCGACACCCTGGACACCGCCGGTCCGGCCGCGATCGCCGTACTCTTCGCCCTCCTGTTCCTCGCCACACTTGTCATCCGGCGCCGCAAGCGCACGAGCCGGCACACCGGCTTCCAACCGTGATCAAGGGCCCCGGGACAGGGGTATCGCCTCCCTCCCTGCCTCAGAGGCCGTGTCGGCGCCCTTCTGCCGGACGTGCTGGGAAAGCCAGGTCCGGTCGCCTCTGACCGGTCCGGCTCCTCCCGTCTCGGCGCCGGCTGCCGGACCGTCATGCGGGTGGCAGGCGTGTTGACCGACTCCGGCGGTGCGCAAGCCACCGGCGGCGCAGCCAGTCGCCGGCCTCTCCCACCGCTACCAGCAGCACCTCCGATGCTGCGCACCGCGCAAGGTCCGTGGGCTGGCCTGCGGCCCGGCTCCGCAGCCACAGCAGCAGCAGCAGCAGCGTGAGCCCACCCCACCACAGGACGACCGAGGCGATCGCGCGCCGGCGGCGCGTTGCCCCGCTCACGCGGTGGCCTCAAGACCCGGTGCGCCGCGACGGCCGCAACCAACAATCCGGTGACGGCCAGGACTCCGGTGATGGCGGTCGCGGCCATGATGAGCCCGGGTGAGGCGCCGGCCAGCTGCAGGACGGCGCGGCCACAGCCGAGTCCGGCGCCAGCAGCCAACCTCCGAATCCGCACCTGGGCACCGAGGAGAAGCGGCTCAGGGGTGGCCCCGGCGCACTTACGGCAAGGCGTGCGCTCCCGCAGCTTTTCGCCATTCATCCCAGGAACTCCTGCCTGGTGAGTCCGACGGCATTTCCGCAGGTAAAAGCCGCCTCGGTTGCTGTACTCGTAAGGTCCGAGCCACTGCGGCGCGGACGGCAGAGCAGCTGAGAAGCCTGTCCGTCGAGGTCAGCAGCTCACGCACCAAGATCCGAGGCCGAGAGGCCGAGTGAGACACGTGGCTTGATGACGGCCTGACCAAGGCCAGCGCCGTGATGATCCATCAATTCCTGTCAGTGGCCGCTGCTACACCAATCTGAGGGACGAGCCGCACCAGTGGCTCACCGACGGGAGGGAACAGCATGCCGAACATTCCGGACGGGTTCCATTACGTGCGTGGACACATCCGCCGTAACCCGAAGCCGCGCAGCGCGAAGCGGATGAGCGGCTGGATGATCGCCGGGCTGCTGGCCGGGGTCTGGTTATGGGGTCAGGTGTTCGGGTTCGGCGAGGCGGCCTCCACGACGCCGCCCGCACATCAGCAGCCGGCCGCATCCACTCCGGCCAGCCGCTGATGGCACGCAAGCGGTGGCGTGTGCGCCGCCCGCGCGGCGCCGCTGAGGCCCTCTCGGCGCTGGTCGTGGCTCTGGCCGTCGTGGTGCTGGCCATCCGGATGGCCGCTCTGATCTTCCGGATTTGTACTCGCACCTCGGGTCACGCGGGATCATCCCGATCACGATCCTGCAGTCCTACCGCCAGGGCCAGAAGGTCTGGGGGGACGCGGGCATGGACGCCATGTGGTCAGCGTCCACCGTGAAGGTGATCGGCTCCGGCATCGACGACCCGGACTTCGCCGACAAGCTGTCCCGGCTGATCGGCGACCATGACGTCGAGACGACGTCCACCTCGCACTCCGAGTCCGGCAAGTCGACCTCCGTGTCGATGCGGCAGGAGCGGATCCTGCCGGCCGACGCGATCCGCGCCCTGCCCAAGGGCACCGCGCTCTGCTTCGCCACCGGCATGCGCATCGCGATGCTCGACCTGCGCCCGTGGTACCTGGAGCCCGGCGCCGACGAACTCACCGCCGCCTCCAAGCGGGCCTCTGACGGCATCACCAAGCGGGCTGTCGCCAAGCACACACCGAGGCAGACCGACTTCGGGACCGCAGCATGAGATCGATACGACTCCCGGATGGTGCCCGGCTCGCCACCTACGTCGACGGTCCCGCCCAAGCACCCGTGACGGCAGTCCTCGTGCACGGGCTCTCGGTCACCGCTGCCCTGTGGCGCTCGCACGTACCGCTCCTGCTCCGTGAGGGGATACGCGTCGTGCGCTACGACCAGCGCGCGCACGGCCACTCCACCCGCGGCACCGCCGCCCTGAGCCTCAACCAACTGGCCGACGACCTCGCCCAGGTTCTTGAGGAGACAGCGCCACGGGGGCCGCTCGTGCTCGCCGGCCACTCCATGGGGGCGATGACGCTCATGCGCCTGGTCGCGCGCCACCCACACCTCGCGCCCCGCATCCGCGGGCTGGTGCTGATCTCGCCCCCGTACGGCGGCATCAGCACCCGCACGGGCACCGGTCCGGCCCAGTCCTTCCTCACACTGGGCCGCAACCTTCTCGCGTCAGCGTGCACGCACGCGCCGTACCTGCTCAACGCGGTCCGGCGGCGCCTTCCCACCACCAGCCGGTGGGCCCTGCATTCACACGCACGGCCCGCGTCCGGGTCGCTGCCGTTGCCGTGCCGCCAGGGCCTGCACACCATGGCGACCGGCGACATCGCTGCCCTGTGGCACGACCTCGCCGACCAGCAGCCCGACCCCCATCCGCTGCGGCAACTCGGGGGGCGGGTCCACCTCCTGGCCGGAAGCCTCGACACCCACATCCCGCCCGAGCAGACCGGTCGTCTTGCCGCCTGTCTGCCCGGCGCCCGGCTGGAGACCGTCGCGGACGCCACCCATGTACTGCCCCTGCGTCACGCACAGCTGGTCACCGACCGAATCTCCCGCTACGCCTCCCCACTTCGAGCCGTCGACAAGGACGCTCCGCAGCAGTCCGACCTCGGGAAGGCCGTGTGACCGAAGCCCGGATGCACCTGGTGCCGCATCGCCCGGCTCCGGTGCGAAGCCCCTTGCCCCCGTGCGAACGGCCTGACGACGACGGTCCACTGCATTCGCGTTCACGACATCCCGCCGCTGCACCTGGAGTTGCCATACAGATCACCGACTTGGCCGAGCACACCCGCCTCCTCGGAGAGGTAGTCCCCACCCTCAAGGACTTGCGAGCGGAGGTGGAACAGGTACGGAAGGGCGAGATCGCCAAGCCCGTCCGGGAGATCGCGCCGATCAGCCTGCGAGTGCAGGAGCTCGCGATGCAGTGCACCCGGCAGTTCCACGATCTGTCCATCAGCCAGTACGCCGCGATGAAGGGCGGCGAGGAAAACCTGGCACACCTGGCCGGCGCCTGCTCCCAGATCTCGCTCGCCGCCACGCTGTGCAACCTGGCCATTCACCACCGCACCGAGATCCTGCTGTACGAGGACGCCGACCCCACTCCGGCAGCCAGCCGCGACCAGCTGCGGCGGGCCGGTGAGGAGCTGGGGAGAGCGGTCACCACCTACCGCGCCGTGGCGCAGCGGCTCTCCCGCCGACTGGCCTCGGCGGCAGCCCGGGCAGAAGACCAACAGCTCATCGCCCATGCCCTCGCCGTCGAGCCGGAGGTGGCGTCCACCGCCGCACAGCGCACGCCGCCGCCTCATCTCACGGCCCGCGCGACCCCGGCACCGCACGCCCCGGCCGCCCCAAGCCGCTCATGACGACACCACCGGCCGATGGCCTCCTGTTCGAGGTACCCGCCCCGCCCACGCCGGTCGAACGGCTGCTGCTGCTCGCGGACCACTACGTGCGGCACAACGACATGCTCGACCTCCTCCTCCGTACCGGGTCGGAGCCCGAGCCCGAGGCCCACGTCGCCTCCGCACACCAACTCGCCTCCGCGACCCACGCCGCCATCAAGGCGGTAACCGACGAGCGGCTGTACGAAAGCTCCGAGCTGTCGGACGCAGTGGTCCGCCTCCAGCAGCTCGCCTACCTGAGCAGCGCCTCCACGGAGCACCGTCTCCCGATGGCACGCGCCCTGACCGCGCTGGCCCCCGAGGCCGCCGTGGACTGCGCGACAAGCGTCGCCGGAGAGATCCGGCGCCGACGCTGGAGCGCCACCGACGTTCCGGATCAGCAGCTGACCGCCACGCAATACACCGCCCTCTGGGAGATCGCCCGGGGGCACGTCGTGGCCACCAGCTCCCTGGGACGGCAGTACGTCCACTACCGGGACGCCCGCGTGCTGATCGGCACTCTGCGGTCGCTGGAGGCCAAAGACCTCGTCGAACGCGTCCCGAAGTCCGCGTCGTCCGCCTACACGGGCGGACCGCTGCAGGACCGAGTCCGTCTCACCCCGGCCGGAGCCACCGCCCTCGCCTCCGCCATCGGCCTCCCCCGGGAAACCAGGGCCGCACCCAATACGGCGCTCGCGCCCGTTCCCACCCCGGCGCAGACGGCCGCTCGAAGCCGCTGACCTATCTTCCGGAGCCATACCATCCCATGCCCTTGCACAACCTGACAGAACAGGCACAGCAACTCCGTGCCCTTGCCCGCGAGTTCGAGGCACTGCATGCACGCGTTCGGGACGTCTCCTACACCCCCGGCACCGACGCGCTGCGGCAGATCAGCCCGCTCCTGCTCAAAGCCCAAGACCTGACGGCCACCATCGTCGTCCGCCTGGGCGCGCTCGACGGCAGCGCGTACGCCAACGTCGCCGGCAGCCGTGCCAGCCTGGAGTGCCTGGCCTCGGTCGTGGTCGCTTCTTCCCTGGCCGGCAACGACCTCGCCAGCGCGTTGTCCGCCAACCCGTACGAAGGAGCGCCGTTCCCCAGCTACCCGGCAGACGACGAGGCGGTGCGGTACCGCTCGCCACGCCGAGGCCATACCGCGGATGACTGGTCACCTCGCCGATGCCGCCCACCAGCTCGACCTGAGCGCCACCGGGTGCCACTACGTCGCCACCGGCTTCGCCCGTGACCTCGCCGCCGCACAAGACCAAACGAAGCCTGTTCAGCGGACGACCGGTCCCGCACTCACCCACGCCCATCAGGGCAACGGGCCGGTGGTCAACCCTGTCCCCGTCTCGCCGCAGCGCCGACATGCCCTTGCGCACCGGAGTCCGTTGGAGCCGCGGGCGGTTGTGGGGCGGGCCCGGCTGCGGCAGAAGGTCTCCGACAGGCCGCCCCGTTCGATCCCCGACCGTCTGTGGGACGAGCTGTTCGATCGCATGGGTTGTGAGCGTGATCGCGCCCTGCTGGAGTTCTACGTATCCAGCGGCGCCCGCGCGGTCGAACTGCTCGGGGTGGGGGTGAACGACATCGACTGGGCTGGCCAGCGGATCTACGTGATCTCCAAGGGCACCCGCGAGAGGGAAGCGGTGCCGGCCTCGCCGCAGGCGTTCGTCCGACTGGCCCAGTATCTCGACGAGGCGGGCACGCCGGCACGGGGCGAGTCGGTCTGGCGAACCCGTCGCGGGAGCGATCGCCCCCTGTCCTACTGGGCGATGCGCCGGATCATGCAGCGGGCGAACGAGCTGCTGGGCACGAACTGGACCCTGCACGACCTTCGGCACACGGCGGCGTCCCGGATGGCCAACGGCGGGAAGCTCACACCGGTCGAGGTCCAGGCGATCATGCGGCACGCCAACATCCAGACCACCAGCCGCTACCTGACCGCGCGGGTGGAGGAGATGTTCGACAAGCTCGCGGAGCACTACAGCACGCCGCGGCCGGCGACGAGCTACCCCACCGGGTACTCCGCGGATGACATCAAGGCGGTGTTCGGTGGCTAGAACCAGCACGACCACCGGCGTCAGCCGCCGTCACGGGCCCATCGTGGAGGGGCTCACCTTTCCCAGCCGCTTCGTGGGCGGTCCGATGAAGCCGCAGCCTGCGGTCTCGGAGCCGCCGCCGCGACCGCACGGAGAACTGTCTGCAGCGTCGATCAACCACATCTCCAAGTTAGCCTTCGACGTCTGGGAAGACGCTTCCACCGTTACCCGGCACCAGCGCGCCCAGGCCACCCGCGGCATCCTTCAGTACCTGTCCACCCACCCGGGGCACACCTGGCAGGACCGGTGGGACGCCAGCCCTCTGGGCAAGGGGCTGATCAAGGCGAACAGTCTCGGTGCCCGCAGGACGACCGGCCTCGCGGTCACCCCGGGGGTCCGCACGCTGTTCTGCCTTCGCGTCGTCCAGCCCACGATGCTCGCCTTCCGGCAAAACCAGCTGAACAACTTCACGCCCTTGTTCATCTCCGCGCAGAACGACCCGCTGCTGGTCACCTTCGAGGAGCACATCGCCGCACAGGAGCTGCGGCTCAAGCATCAGCGGGAGGCAGTGCTCGACATGTGCACGCTCCTGACCTACCAAGGCGTCGCGCTGGCCGACATCACGCCGGAGTCGATCCTCCAGTACGCGCACGACAACCGGCTGGCCCGCTGCCGCCTCCAGCCCGGGCAACCGGCCTCAAACCGCCTGTTCGGGCACGGGATGTGGACGGCCCTGATCACGATGGGGCGGTTCCCGGCCTCCACGCCGACGACTATGCGGGCGGCGATGATGCGCGGCCAGCGGACCATCGAGGAGCTCGTCGATCAGTACGGGATCCGCGACCAGGCCGTCCGCGGCCTGCTGATCGACTACTTCGGCCGGCGCCGAGCGGATCTCGACTACTCCAGCCTTAAGCAGCTCGCGCTCCTGCTGGTCAAGCACTTCTGGGTGAAGATCGAGCAGCTCAACCCCGGCCAGCAGGGCCTTCGGATCGCACCGGACCTCTACACGCGCTGGCGCGAGACGATCCGTCTCAAGGACGACGGCACCCACCGACGGGGCCAGGACGACATCGTCATCTCGGTCCGCAGCTTCTACTACGACCTGCACACCTGGGCTGCTGCTGAACCCGAACGCTGGGCGGCCTGGGTCGCGCCGTGTCCCGTCCCGCCTGGTGAATTCCACGGTCTGGGCGTCCGCCGGCGGAAGGGGACCGAACGCTCCGCGGACCGCACCCGGCAGCGCCAGCCGCTCTTGCCCGTCCTGGTCGAGCACGTCGAGTCCCGCTACGACCATGCCCGGCTCCTGCTCGAACGCGCCAACCAGGCCGCCGACGGGGAGGAGTTCACATACGCTGGCAACGCCTACCGCCGGGTGATCAGCGAATCGGACCAGAAGAGGCTCCGGCACGGCGACGCCGTTCCCACCCGTGTGCTGGACCTGGACTCCGGTGAGCTGAGGCATATCGGCACGGAGGAGGAGGCTGCCTTCTGGGATTGGGCGGCAGTGGAGACCTTGCGGCATTCCGGAGTCCGCATCGAGGAGCTGTGCGAGCTGACCCACCTCAGCATCCGCCAGTATCAGCGCGCGAACGGCGAGGTCATCGCCCTGCTCGTCATCGAACCGTCCAAGACCGACCGCGAGCGCGTCATCCCGATGTCGGCCGAGTTGTTCCACGTCATCGCCTCGATCATCCGGCGCCACGGCCGGCGAGGAAGACCGATTCCGCTGGTTAGCCGCTACGACCCGCACGACAAGGTCTGGAGTGCGCCGATGCCGTTCCTCTTCCAGCGCCAGAACGGAGCGATCGGATCGAAGATCTTCAACCCCGGCACCATCCAGAAGATGATCAGCCGACGCTGTGAGGACCTGGCCGAGACCCACCCTGGCTTCCGCGGGCTGAAGTTCACCCCGCACGACTTCCGGAGGATCTTCGCCACCGAGCTGGTCAACAGTGGCCTGCCCATCCATATCGGCGCCGCGTTGCTGGGTCACCTCAGCATCCAGACCACCCGCGGCTATGTCGCCGTCTTCGACGAGGACGTGATCCGCCATTACCAGGCCCACCTCCACCAGAGGCGCCAGGTCCGGCCCTCGGAGGAGTACCGGGACGCCACCGAGCAGGAGTGGACCGAGTTCGAGGAGCACTTCGACCGCCGCAAGGTCGAGCTCGGCTCCTGCGGACGCCCATACGGCACCCCCTGCCAGCACGAACACGCCTGCATCCGCTGCCCGATGCTCCACGTCAATCCCAAGATGCTCGCCCGGCTCTCCGAGCTCGAAGCCGACCTCCTGCAACGCAGGACGCAGGCCGAGGCCGAAGGCTGGATCGGTGAGATCGAGGGCATCGACCTCACCCTCACCTTCCTCCGCGCGAAGCGCGACGAGACCCAACGCCGAGCCCAGCGACCGGCCGTCCACCTCGGCATCCCCGCACGCCGCCGTCCGGAGGAGTCCGAGTGACGTTCCCCAGACCGATGCCTCGAAGCAATTTCGGCGTACCTCTCCGAGTGCTCCGCCAAGTACACATCTACGTGCACCACCGGGTAGGTGAAGGGATGACTGCCGCACCGTCGCAGGGCCGTGCCGAAGTTCCGTTCAGGGGCTGCCATGATCTCGTCATGGACCCGGCCATCGAGAAGATTCTGAAGCGGGAGTTCGACGCAGAGGAGGGGAGCTTTCTACTGCGGTTGCGTGGGGACCTGGAGTGGGATCGGTCTGCTTTCACCCGCCTTGAACGGGCTATGCGGGTTGCGTGCGAGCAGTCTCAAGGTAACGAGAAGCTCGATCGGTGGCTGGCCGAGGGGTTCTATGAGATCGCAACGTGGGTCCCGACGTGGACCTCACATCCGAACCTCCCACGGCCAACCCCCGAGACCTACTACGAGGACTGCATGGAACGAATCAGCGATCTGACCAGCTGGTTCTTCCGGGGCTGGCACGACTACTCTGAAGGACACCTTTGGCCTGACCTGTGAAGACCTGGCGATCAGGCCGCGACGCCATCCCCATCAACGGCCCCAGAACCGGCTCGCTGCCATCGAGCAAGACCAGGCGAGCGCAGCCTGATTTTCACATGGTCGACAATGAGCGCATGGACGTCCCTGAGCTTCTCGAGTCAGCTTCCCTGCTGGTTTCGGAAGAGACTGCCACCGAGAACGACATCACGGTGCGAGATATCTGGGACTACCTCGTCCATGACGAGTGGGAGATCGCCCTGGGCCTGCTGGAGGAGCTCGGGGACGGTCGCTCGCTCCCTCTGGCGTTCTGGGAGAAGCTTGCCGACGCGGCTGAGCAGCTCCGTCTTGAGCGGAGCGCAGCTTGGTGCCATTGGCGGTGTTCCGAGACCCGCAACGGCGTGATCCGGGCGGATCTGACGCTCCGTCCTGCCGCCGATGCGCGACGCACAACGCCAGTCTCCGGCGCCGGTGTTCTGCGGCCCATGTGGGACATCGGCCACCTCTCGCCCACAGGTGGACGTGCGGTCAGCGTTGCCCGTCTCTGGGTTGAGGACATGCCGTATCTGGAGCCCGGCGGGCGAGCCACAGTTCGCCTCGTGCCCCTCACTCCCTCCCACTGGACGCACGTCCAGCCCGGCCAGCAGATCAACATGCACGAGGACCGCACTGTGGCAGGCACCGCAGTCATCCTGGAGGTTCATCGTCCTGCCGCCGCCAGGCCCGCGGGATGACGTCGCTGGCTCACCTCCTCCCTGGTGCACATATCTCCGTATTTGGTGGAGCACGCACAGGAGTACGCCGACAAGCAACGAGCTGTCACCGAAGGATGACGCTCACACCCCGTTCCTCGAAGATCTCCAGGAAAAGGTCGAACAGCACAAGCTCGCGATCACCGGCGGGCACGCGTTCCGCCAACCGCGTCCGAGCCTCGGCAGAGAAGTCCCAGCGCAAGGTGAACGGAGTGGTCGCGCCCCAGCCGCCTCTCAGGCAGTCGTCCAGAGCGTCCAGGTTCCAGCCGAAGTATCCACCGGGTCCGTTGATGGCCTCACCGATCGCGCAGTAGAAGGTGTCCCGGTCAACGATGTGTCGACCATCCAAGGTGAACGCCTGGCCTGCAGGCGCATCGGGCTTCCCCTGCCGTTGGTACTCCCGGGACCACAGGGCCACCGACAGCCATGCGTGTCGGTCCTCGGGTGCGAGTTCGTGCCACATTCCGGTGTGGTTCAGGTGACCGGTGCGGACCAGCTCCCACGGTCGTTCCGCTCCGGGCAGGGCGTTCTCGCACCAGAGCGTCACCGTGAGGTCGACGAGGCCGGCACCACTGGCGGAGGGCTTGACGTCGATGACGGTGACCTCGTTGACGAAGTAGGACCCCATGGTGGCACCGTCACCGTCGAGGAGCTCGAACCAGGCGTTCCCCGCCACGGCACGACGACTGCCGACATGGTCGACGCACCTCAGTAGGCCACCCTGCGGGAGGCAACCGCCAGGTGCACTCGGCGCGCTCCTTCTTCATCCGGCAGGGGCGTGAACAACCCCTCCGCTTCCTGAGCGAAGCCCCAGAAGTCGCTGTCGTCCTCGTCCGAGGTCAGCGAGTACTTCTGCCCATCGTCGCCCCGCCCAGATGTTTGCATCGCACCCCCATTGAGAGCGCTGATCTTACCGACGCGCGGGAATCTGCCCTGCGGTCGCCGGCGCCGCTCCCACCCCTGACCCCCATCCCATCCATCTCGGAGGCCCTTTGACGAATCACATACCCGCCTTCACCCATGAGGGTGAAGTGCAGAGAAGCACCGGAGAGTACAAGGTGAAGCCCATCAAGAAGAAGATCCGCGATCTTCTCGGCTACCCGTATCCGACTCGGGTACCAAAGGGCGTTTTCGTCGAGCAGTGGATCGGCATATCCACCGACGAATTCCACCGCGCCAAAGACGCCGACGTCAAGTACATGCAGAACCGGCATCCACTTCTGGACCTTGGCTGGAGCAGAGCGGACTGCATCCGTTACCTGACCTCACTCGGACTGGCCGAAACCCCTAAGTCAAGTTGCCTTGGATGCCCATTTCATGGAAATGCCCAGTGGAGGCACATCCGGGATACGTCACCGTCCGAGTGGGCGGATGTCGTGGAATTCGATGCGGCCATCCGCCAGGGAAATGCGCGCGCCAACGCATCGGGCAACCGGCTGCTCGGGGAAGCGTTCTTGCACCGCTCCCGCGTCCCGTTGAGCGAGGCGCCGATCGATCACGTCACCGCCGCCGAACGGGCCGCTCTCCAGATAGCGGCCGACGATGCGGACGAGCTGGAGAACGGGGTCGTGGACGGCTGCTCACCCTGGGCGTGCCGCGGGGATGCGGACGCGCTGACGCAGGACGACTTCGGGCTGGCCACTTGATACTTGATCTCTTCGCGGGGCCGGGTGGCTGGAGCCGGGCCCTGGCAGTGCTCGGTGCGCGGGATATCGGCCTGGAATGGGACGAGTGGGCCTGTAAGACCCGAGCAGCGGCTGGGCAGTTGACCGTGCGGACCGATGTTGCGATGTATCCGACGTGGCCCTTCCCCGGCCGGACGCGCGGGCTGATCGCGTCTCCTCCGTGCCAGGCGTGGAGCATGGCCGGCAAACGCCTCGGCTTGGTGGACCAGCCGCTGGTGCATGCGGCGGTCGAGGATCTCGCCGCCGGGCGCGACACCCGCGAACGCCTCCTCGCCGCCTGCCGCGACGAACGCTCCCTGCTCGCCGCGGAGCCGATGCGCTACCTCCACGCCCTGAACGCGGTCGGCGAGCCCGAGTGGGTCGCCATGGAGGAAGTACCCGACGTCCTGCCCTTGTGGAGGCATTACGCGGCCGTGCTGCGCCGCTGGGGATTCTCCGTCTGGACGGGCATCCTCAACGCCGCCGACTACGGCGTACCGCAGACCAGGCGGCGGGCGATCCTGCTCGCCTCGCGGGTCCGTACGGCCCAGCCGCCCGCTCCGACGCATGCCCGAGTCGGTGAACCCGACTCACTGTTCGGTCCGGGCCGCGTCCGCTGGGTCAGCATGGCTGAGGCACTGGGGTGGGGCGCCACCGACCGCCCGGTGCCCACCGTGTGCGCCGGCGGCGGGCCCGGAGGTGGCCCCGAACCCTTCCCTTCCGGCTCCCGTAAGACGCTGTCCGACGCCCGTGAGCACGGCACCTGGACGCCGCGGCCGGACGGGGTCGTCCTGTCCTCCCGCCGTGAAGGCGCGGGATGGGCGGCCCGGCACGGAACCCGAGAGAACCGCGACGTGACCGCTCCGGCGCCGACCTTTACCGCCGAGGCGCACCGATGGTCGTGGTCCCTGCGCAGCAACAACCAGGCCAACGCCACCGTCCGTGCCCTGTCCGAGCCGGCCGGGACGCTGTTCTTCGGTCACCGCGCCAATGAATGCACCTGGGTCGCCGAGCCTTCCGCCGGCCTGGAGGCGGACACGGAGGCGGCGCCCGTCCCGGAACCGATCCGGATCACCGCCCGCGAGGCCGGCATCCTCCAGACCTTCCCGGCCGATTACCCCTGGGCCGGCAACAAGGGCCAGCAGTTCTCGCAGATCGGCAACGCCGTTCCCCCGTTGCTCGCGGCCCACCTCCTGGCCCCGCACTTGAATGTGCCCCTCAACCCCGACGACTTCGCCCTGGCCGCCTGATGCCGCACATACCCCAACCCGACGAGGACGACCTCGACGCGATCCCACCACCGCAGGCGGTGTTCCACGTCGAGCAGGCCCTCCTCGGCGCTCTCCTGCTCGAACCGCAGCGCCTGCGCGACGTGGCGGGCATCGGCCCGGAGTCGTTCTCCACCGCCGCACACGCCGCCCTGTTCGCCGCGATCCGCTCCCTGCCGGCCCCCGACCCGGCCGAGCACGCCAAAAGCACGAAGTGGCTCGACGCCGTACTCACCGCCGCCCGCGAGCACTCACGCGGCCTGGACGCCCCCTATCTCCACACCCTCATCCAGGTCTGCCCATGGCCCGGGCACGCACCCGCGTACGCACGAATGATCGAGGCCGAGCACTGCCGACGCCGTCTGGCCACCGCCGCCCAGCGGCTCATGCACACCGCCCGAGACACCTCACTCCCGCAGCGCGTCACCGCCACCCTCGACGTGGCCGACGCCCTCGCCACCGTGGTGGACGACATCGCCGCCCGGTTCCCACCACACGCCGGCTCCCTGCCCCGCACCCCCGTTCCCGCGCCGACCACACCCCACGACGAGGAAGCGGCCGACGAGGAGCGGCTGCTCCTCGCGACCGCGACCGCGTACCCCAGCGGCATCGAACAGATGCGGTGGCTGACCCCCGGCGACTTCACGCAGCCGCTGCACGGCGGGCTGTGGCAGTGCCTGACCACCCTCATCCGCCGCGGCACGCCCGTCGACCCCGTGACCGTCCTCTGGGAAGCACAGCACCGCGGCCTCCTGGGCACCGGCGCCGACCCGCGTGAGCTGCTGGACCTGCTGGCCGGACCGGTCGGCTCCCCAGAACACTGGGGCGAGCGCGTCCTGCAGCGCGCCGTCCTGGCCACCGCTCACCACACCGGCCGGGGCATCGAGGCGTTCACCCAGGACCCGGCCACCACGCCGTACCAGCTCGTCGTCGGCAGCCGCCGCGCTCTCGCGGACCTGTCAGCCGTGCGTACCCGATGGCAGCACGCCACCTCCCCCTCACCGGCGCCGGCCGACCGGCCCGGACGCGTTAGGTCCACCGGCGTGCCCCGGGCCGGCCCGCCGCGAACCACCGCTCCGCCCGCCGCGCGCAGCTTCCGCTGATCCCCCGCCCGCCGGTCGTCGGGTCCATTGCGGCTCGGCGGCCGGCAGAAGAGAGCCCCCTTCGTGACGACCCCCTCCGTCGACGCGCACGTCCGCCTCGACGTCCACCCCATCCCAGTGCCGTGACCGCCGTCCTGACCGGCCCCCAGACCCACATTCCCCACGTGGGCCTGGAGGCCGCCGACTGGACCGTCGTGGCCGAGAACACCCTGGTCCTGGTCCGCATCGATCACGAGGAGCCGTACTGGGCCGAAAAGGCGGCCCAGGAACTGGCCGCCGCCGGTGTCAGCGTCGAGATCACCCCGCGGCTCCAAGAGGCCATGGCCGAAGAATGGACCTGGGCGGACTACCCGATGCCGTGGTGCACCCGCAGCGAGATCCGCGAGGTCTCCGACGCGGCCCAGAAGATCTATGACGACATCCGCCATGGCCAGCTCCTCATCCACGCCCACGCCGAGGACGGCCACACCACCGTCGCGGTCGGCACCTACCTCGGCAGCGGCAAGAGCGTCTATCTCCACGGCCAGAACCATCTGCGGCAGGTCGCCGACACCTTCGAATCGCCCGCCCAGGCCCTGGTCGCCTTCGAGCAGGCCCACGGCGCCGCCATGCGGCCAGGCCCGGCACCCATGACCGACACCGAGCGCGCCGCCGCCCAAGCACGAACATCCCTCGCCACACCCGCCGTTGAACCTGGGCCTCCACTCCCCCAGCCAGAAACGGTCCCCGCGTACGCGGCTGATCCCGGCGACCACGATGCCCTCCTGGACGCGTTCCTCGACGCCAACAGTGACTGGGAGAAGTGGCGGACCTGGTCCGACGAGACGACCCACGCCATCCACGAGTCCCAGACCCTGCGCATCGAGCGCGTCCACGAAACCCACCCCCGCGAGACCGCCTGGACCGTAGCCGCGTACGAGACACCCATCTCAGAGCGCATGTGGGTCCTCACCGCGACCGGCGCCACCCCAGCCCCCGTGCTGCAGACCCTGCTGGACCACCTCGCCGACGGCGACGGCTGGGACACAGCCGTCGGCGCCCCGGTGGACGAGGAGATCGTCACCGCCGCTACGAAGCCGCTCTCCGAGGCCGGGTGGAAGCACACCGTGGATGGGCGATGGATCGGCTGGACTTCCCCCGCCAAGGACGCCGGGGTCCGGTTCGACGCTTTCGCCGCCCAGCATCCGAACCAGACCCTCGCCACCTGGACCGTCTGGGCCGGCCCGGGCCCCGACCGACCCACCTGGGCCCTCACCGCGTCCCCGCACACTCCGACTTCACTGCTGGCCGAGCTGTCCGAGACCCTCGCCCACGGAACCGGCACTCGCCACCCGCAGACCGCGGGCCGCGACCGCGCGACAGCTCTCGGCACCACCCCGCCGGCCATGCCGCCGGTCACGGCCAACCCCGCAACCAGCCGTTCGCGCTGACCCGTCCTCGCGGCAGAGCGGGGCAACATAGCGCGGGATCGCCGGTTGGCCAAACCGGCGATCCCGCGCACCATGAGTAGTCCACCGCCACGCCCTGCCCGTACGTCGAAAGGCACCACCCGACGACCACAGACCACGCGCGAGACGCTCACGGCCAAGGTGCCGCCGAGCGATCACGCCGCCGCGTAGCTCGCGCGAAAAAGATCCTGGGCGCGCTCCACGTCCTTCAGCGTGCGGAGCTGCACCTCCAGATCGCCCGTCCCGTGGTGGCCGAGCCCGGACACGTCCCGGGTGAACCCGGGAACGAGGTCGACGTGCTTGGGGTCGACCTTCAGGTAGACCAGGAGCTTGCTTCGCTGGGGCGGGCAGACGCAGGCGAAGTTCCGCAGCCGCTGATACGCCCGGTACTGCTTGCGCTCCACGCGGTTCACGCCCTCGCCGAGACCGAGCAACGCCTCGTCGACCGCGTTCGCCAGCTCGACCATCGAGGCACCCTGGACATCAGCTGCGGCCCGCGCCACCGCTTGCCGACGCGACCGCCGTGGTGCCTGGGCCGCACCGCTCACCGACGCCACGGTCTCAAGGCCGAGGAGGTCGCTGCCGAAGAGTCGGTAGCGGACCAGGTCGATCGACCAATGCCGCGAAG